>JANLXZ010000275.1:0-11515 GCA_031365375.1 Hyphomicrobiaceae bacterium
GGCGGCTTCACCGACGTCGGCGGTTCGACATCCCATGCAATCGGATCGGGCATACGCACGAGGGCGATCTTCAAGACATCGTCAAGTCGTGAAGCGGGAATGATCTCCATCTTGGTCAGCACTTCCGCTGGAATATCAGCCAAATCTTTGACGTTCTCTTCCGGGATGATGACCTTCTTGATGCCAGCACGCAGGGCCGCAAGTAACTTCTCCTTGAGACCACCGATCGGCAAGACGCGCCCACGTAAAGTAATCTCACCGGTCATTGCAACGTCCTTGCGAACCGGAATTCCGGTCAGCACAGAGATGATAGCGGTCGCCATGCCGATACCGGCCGAGGGACCATCCTTGGGCGTTGCACCTTCCGGCACATGCACGTGGATATCCTTCTTTTCGAACATCGAGGGATGGATGCCGAAGTCGACAGACCGCGACCGCACATAGGCTTGCGCTGCCTGGATCGATTCCTTCATCACATCGCGCAAGTTGCCGGTAACCGACATCTTGCCCTTACCCGGCATCATGACGCCTTCGATCGTCAGGATCTCACCGCCGACTTCAGTCCAAGCGAGGCCGGTTACGATACCGACCGCATCTTCGAGCTCTGCTTCACCATACCGGTGCTTTGGCACACCGAGATATTCGTGCAAGTTCTCAGCCGTGAACTTGACCGTTTTCGTGCCGGTGATGAGGATCTCTTTGACGGCCTTACGGGCGAGCTTGGCGATCTCGCGTTCAAGTGAACGCACACCGGCTTCGCGCGTGTAGCGGCGAATGATCTCGCGCAATGCACTATCATCGACTTCCCACTCGCCGGGCTCGAGACCATGGTTCTGTTGAAGTTCGCTAAGCAAATGGCGCTTGGCAATCTCAACTTTCTCATCTTCCGTATAACCCGCAAGGCGAATGATCTCCATCCGGTCCATCAGGGCCGGCGGAATGTTCAGTGTGTTGGCCGTGGTCACGAACATCACATTCGAAAGGTCATAATCGACTTCGAGGTAATGATCGTTGAACGAGGAGTTCTGTTCCGGATCCAGCACCTCAAGGAGTGCGGCGGCCGGATCACCACGGAAATCCTGACCCATCTTGTCGATCTCATCGAGCAGGAAGAGCGGATTTGTCCGTTTCGCCTTCTTCATCGACTGAATGACTTTTCCCGGCATCGAACCGATGTAGGTCCTGCGATGTCCACGGATCTCTGCTTCATCACGCACACCACCAAGGCTCATGCGCACGAACTCACGTCCGGTCGCGTTCGCGATCGATTTGCCAAGCGAGGTCTTGCCGACGCCGGGAGGGCCGACGAGGCACAGGATCGGCCCCTTCAGTTTGTTCGTCCGATTCTGAACCGCCAGATATTCAACGATCCGCTCCTTCACCTTTTCCAAACCGTAATGCTCCTTGTCGAGCACGGTTTGAGCCTCGGTAAGATCCTTTTTGACCTTGCCGCGAACACCCCACGGGATCGACAAAAGCCAGTCGAGATAGTTACGCACAACCGTCGCCTCAGCCGACATCGGGCTCATCTGCCGCAACTTCTTGAGTTCGGCGACCGCCTTGTCCTTTGCTTCCTTCGACAGTTTCGTATTTTCGATCTTTTCTTCGAACTCGGCGATGTCATCGCGCTCGTCGGTATCGCCGAGCTCCTTCTGAATGGCCTTCATTTGTTCGTTGAGATAGTACTCGCGCTGAGTCTTCTCCATTTGGCGCTTTACGCGCGTACGGATTTTCTTCTCGACCTGAAGAACCGAGATCTCGCTCTCCATCAGTGTGTACACACGCTCCAAACGCGCCGAGATCGTGGTGGTCTCAAGCACGTCCTGCTTGTCCGCGATCTTGACAGCCAAGTGCGACGCGATGGTATCGGCAAGTTTTGAGTAGTCCTCGATCTGGCTGATGTTGCCGAGCACTTCGGGTGAAATCTTTTTGTTCAATTTGACGTAATTCTCGAATTGCCCGAGCGTCGAGCGCGACAACGCCTCGATCTCGTCCTTCGATCCAACCGTCTCGGCGACGCGCTCCACTTCGGCTTCAAAGTAGTTCGGATTGTCGACGTAGCGTACAATTTTCGCACGCGCGCTACCTTCGACCAACACCTTGACGGTGCCATCCGGTAATTTCAGCAACTGAAGTACCGATGCTAGCGTGCCGACCTGATAGATCGCATCAGTTTTTGGATCATCGTCGCCAGCATTTCTCTGGGCGACCAGAAGAATATGCTTTTCCGCGCGCATGACTTCCTCGAGGGCCGCGATCGATTTCTCGCGGCCAACAAACAGCGGCACGATCATGTAGGGGAAGACCACTATGTCGCGCAGCGGCAGGACTGGATACAGCTCCTTGCCGGCCGCCTTAGACTTCACTTCTTTTTCGTCGCTCATGGGTTCTCTCGTGTTCCGGACATTTGCGAGGACCGCCCCGTCGATGCCCTGTTGACCCTATCCACCGGCTGATCTTCGACCCGCCGAGACATCCGTAGTAGCGATGCCTTTTGACGGTCTTGCAGGCGCAATAATGGCTGGAGTTGTCGATTTGCTCTGATTGATGCCGGCCGATCGCCACGAATCTTCCGGTTGCGGACTGCCCCGCCTAACAATTCATATGTGGGTATGATTGCGGCAACGTCCAAGCGCCTCGTAGCCCCGCACTGAAGTTTACCTAATCATTCAACAATCCGTCCCGTCGGCACGAAGATTAGGCAGTAGACCCCTTTTCTTCCGCGCGATCCGAATAGATTCGCAGCGGCTTCGCGCCCCCATCGACAACCTCTGGCCCGATCACGACTTCCTCGACACCCTTCAAGCTCGGAAGATCAAACATAGTCTCGAGGAGAATGCCTTCCATGATCGAGCGCAGGCCGCGTGCACCGGTTTTGCGGTCGATAGCGCGGCGGGAAATTGCCTTAAGAGCGTCTTGCGTGATCGTAAGCTTGACGTCTTCCATTTCAAACAGCCGCTGGTACTGCTTGACGAGAGCGTTCTTTGGTTCGCTCAAGATCTGCATCAGTGCATCTTCGGACAAGTCTTCCAGCGTCGCGATGACGGGCAGCCGGCCGATGAACTCAGGGATCAATCCGAACTTCAGCAAATCTTCCGGCTCGACCTGGCGTAAGATCTCGCCGGTGCGGCGCTCATCGGGACCGATGACGGCTGCGCTGAAACCGATCGACGTGCCCTTACCACGGCGCGAGATGATCTTTTCGAGGCCGGCAAATGCACCACCGCAGATGAACAAGATGTTGGTCGTATCAACCTGCAGAAACTCCTGCTGCGGATGCTTGCGACCGCCCTGCGGCGGCACGCTTGCAACAGTGCCTTCCATGATCTTGAGCAGTGCCTGTTGCACGCCTTCACCCGATACGTCGCGGGTGATCGAAGGGTTGTCCGACTTGCGGCTGATCTTGTCGACTTCGTCGATGTAGACGATACCGCGCTGTGCGCGCTCGACGTTGTAGTCGGCGTTTTGCAACAGCTTGAGAATGATGTTCTCGACATCTTCGCCGACATAGCCGGCCTCAGTCAGGGTCGTCGCATCGGCCATCGTGAATGGCACATCGAGGATGCGCGCAAGCGTTTGCGCGAGCAACGTCTTGCCGCACCCGGTCGGGCCGGCCAGCAAGATGTTCGATTTAGCTAGCTCGACGTCGTTGTTCTTCGCGGCGTGATTAAGCCGCTTATAATGATTGTGAACCGCCACCGACAATACCCGCTTAGCGTGGTCCTGACCGATTACGTAGCTGTCGAGGACGGCTTTGATCTCATGCGGAGATGGCACACCATCGCGCGACTTCACGAGAGTGTTCTTGTTCTCCTCCCGAATGATGTCCATGCACAGCTCGACACATTCATCGCAGATGAACACTGTCGGTCCGGCAATCAGTTTGCGTACCTCGTGCTGGCTCTTGCCGCAGAAGGAGCAATAGAGGGTGTTTTTTTCTTGCTGTGCCATTCTATTCTCTCACCCTCGTGTGGAGATGGTGTCGACTACCACCGTCCGATAACTCGTTAACAAGTTCACGCCGAATTCTACCGGAGGATTCGTAACCCCTTACTGCGATCAGAGCACGCTAAAGGCGCTGTGATCAAGATTGGATTAACAGATCCTTAGCCCGCAAATTGACATGGACCGTGCGATTTCGACTGTAGTGTGACAACTCGTCCAAGCCATATCGTGATAAATGGAGAACTTTTATGGAACCGCAAGGATAACCCACGCCCGCAATGCAAGGTCTGTGCAAAACGCGGCGCAGGCATTCCTGCGTGGACGGATTCTATGTTCCACAAACGTTCTTGATAAAAGTCGGGGCGCCCCAGCTGGAGCGCCCAATCAATCGAAGTGTCTGAACGGTTCGACTTTATGCCTTGGATTCGATAACGCCTTCCAAGTCTTCGCGTTTGTTCAAGACTTTGTCGATTAAACCAAAATCTTTGGTCTGTTCCGCGGTCATGAAGTGATCACGATCGAGGGTCCGCTCGATGACCTCGTAGGTCTGCCCCGTATGCGTCACATAAATTTCGTTCAACCGACGCTTCATCTTCACAATATCTTCCGCGTGACGCTCGATGTCGGACGCCTGTCCCTGAAATCCGCCCGACGGTTGATGAACCATGATTCGAGCGTTCGGTAGCGCAAAGCGCATTCCCTTCGTACCGGCGGCCAGCAATAGCGACCCCATCGAGGCGGCTTGCCCCAGACACAGCGTTGCGATCGGGCAGCGGATGAACTGCATTGTATCGTAAATCGCCATTCCGGCGGTCACCACACCGCCAGGTGAATTGATGTACATCGAGATTTCTTTTTTCGGATTGAGAGACTCCAGAAACAACAATTGCATGCAGATCGAAGACGCCATGCCGTCCTCGACGGGGCCGATCGCAAAAATAATGCGCTCTTGCAATAGCCTCGACGGCAAGTCGTAGGGCCGACCAGTCCGGTCGGACGGGTCGATGACGGTCGGCCAGAACGACGACGTCATAGGTGAAGAAGCCATAGTCGGGCCGGATGTCGGAAATGGTGGGTATAGCATGGGGGCCTTCTGCTCCTGTTTGGGCAAATCGCCCTTGATCTCAAACTCGATGACGCAACGAGGCGCGGTCGAGAGAGACGACTCAGCGCAATGTCCGCCGCTCGCGGATACAATTCAAGGGGCGGGCAAAATTAAGTCGGTGATCTCTCATCGACGCGAAACGACACTTTACGCCGCTTCATCTGCTGCGGGCTTGAACAACTCTTCGCGGCTGACCTTACGATCCGTTGGCTTCGCCTGTGCCACAATATGATCAACGACCTTATCCTCGAAGATCGGCGCGCGCAGCTGGGCGACCGCGCCTGGTGTCTTTTCATAGTATTCGTAAACGAACTTTTCCTGGCCCTGGAACCGACGCGCCTGCTCCATCAGCGCCATGCGCATTTCGTCTTGGGTGACTTGAATCTTGTTCGCCTCGCCGATCTCGCCAATAATCAGACCCAAACGCACGCGGCGCTCAGCGATCTTGCGATATTCCTCGCGCGCCGACTCCTCCGTCTTGCCTTCGGATTCAAAGGTCTTGCCCTGCTGCTGTAGACCGTTCGTGACCTCGGCCCAGACCGTTTCGAATTCGCTGTCGACCAAGGACGGCGGCAGAGCGAAATCGTGCTTTACCTCGAGTTCGTCGAGGAGCGTCCGCTTCAACCGCGAACGGCTGACCCGGTCGAACTCGCCCTGAATTTGCCCTTTGACCAACTCGCGCAGCTTGGTCATGTCGGTCGCGCCGAGCGACTTGGCGAAATCGTCGTCAAGCTCAGGCTTCTTGGGGATCGCGACTTCGGTCACTTTGACGTCGAAGACTGCGACCTTTCCGGCGAGGTGCGCAGCGCCATATTCCGCTGGGAATGTCGCGGTAACGGCGCGCTCATCTTCTGTCTTCGCGCCTTTGAGACCCTCTTCGAAGCCTGGAATAAAGTTGCCTTGACCGATGACCAGAGCCACGCCTTCGCCCGTGCCGCCTTCGAAGGCTTCACCGTCGATCTTGCCGATGAAGTTCATCGTCACCCGATCACCGTCGGTGGCCGCACGATCGGCCGCTGCCTCGTAAGTTGTGCCGCGATCCGCCAGATCGCCGACGGCTTTTTCGATTGCCTCGTCATCCACTTCGGCGACCATACGCTCCAGCTTCAAAGCTGACAGGTCGGTCACAGTAAATGTCGGCAGCACCTCGAACGTCATGCCGTACGCAAGGTCAGCCTTACCATCGATGACCTTCTCGATTTCGGCGGAGTCTTCCGGAAAATCAATCTTGGGCTGCAATGCGGGGCGCTCGTTGCGGTCGGTGACGGCCTTGCGGCTCGTCTCCTCTACCGTGGCCTGCATCACTTCAACCATCAGCGAACGACCGTACACCTTTTTAATGTGACTGATCGGGACCTTGCCCTTGCGGAAGCCCTTGATTTGCACCTGGTCCTTGACCTGATCGATACGCGCGATGAAGCGCTCACCCAGTTCAGCCGCTGGCACAACCACCTTGAGCTGGCGCTTCAACCCATCGGAATTCGTGACATCAACCTGCATTGGACCCGACCTGTGCTCTGAATTAACTTTGTGCATCGGCGCCCGGCACATGAGAGCCGGCACGCTGCTTCGTTATATTTGTACCCGCTGCGAAAGCCGTGTTGGTGCGGGCGACAGGACTTGAACCTGCACGACCAAGGTCACCAGAACCTAAATCTGGCGTGTCTACCAATTCCACCACGCCCGCGTCCCCACGTAATCGTCAATAATGACGCTGACGCCAGAAACGAACCGCCTTTCGCAGAAAGGTTCGCGCCGACATATATCCGGCCAAGTTGCCTGAGATCAACGAATAAGTGTGGCGTCCTCGAATTCGATTCGGCCGGTTGGCGCCGGCGGACCGCTCAACAGGAGCCGTTATCCATGTTTTCGCGATCCAACTTACGCAATTTCCTACTCTCGGGTGTCCTGGTCACAGCCACCGCGGTCATGTTTGTCGCCACTGGCCCGGTTTGGGCCGGTGACGATCGGCCTGTGGCCGTGGTCGAACAGGTCCAAGGCCGTGCGACGATAGATAAAAACGGGGCCGCTCATCCGCTCCTCGTTGGTGCATCAGTTGCCCGCTACGATCGGCTGGAGACGTCGGCGGGCGCTCGACTGGCGCTGTCGTTCAAGGATGGAAGTCGGCTTGTCCTTGGCGAAAACGGTCGCGTCACGATCGAAGATTGGCGACCAGAACAAGGTCGATCGAGCGGCGTACTCCTGCTAGATCTGGAAAGCGGCGCCGTGCACCTAACCGCGGCAAAATCATCCAAAGCGCCGGACAAACGAGTCGAACTGCGTACGCCGGTCGCAGTGATTTCGGTCCGGGGCACCGACGTTTGGAGCGGACCCATCGATAGCGCGACAGGCGTCATGGTCTTGGCCGGCAAAGTCGACGTCCGCAACGACGCAGGCTCCATATTAATGGACAAGCGTCACGTCGGCACTCTCATAAAAGATAGAAACAGTCCACCAGAAGGAGCCCGCGGCTTTTTACCCGACCAGATAATGAGAGCAATGGGCGCAATCGACTTCAAGTGACGCTTTTCGTGTCGTGAGCATTAGAATATGTGGCTGTCGCATCCCATGTTGACGGGTATAGTAAACGCAAAAGTTGAGTAGATGCCGTTCGGTCGTGAAGCAAAGAGGATCGCGTGTGCGCAGTTCGCGTTTGAAATCGGTGTTTCAGGGCGGCGTGGCGGGTCTGGCGAGTTTGGCTCTCGTCTCCAGCCAGCTCGCGTCGGCATTCGCTGCCGCGCCGGCAATTTCAAGAGCCGATTACGAAGCATGCCAAGCGCGTGACGAGGGCGGCTTTAAAACTGCAATCGAGTCGCTGACGGCAAGGTCCCTCACCAATGGCTTAGCCGGCGTGGATTATAAGGCCGTCGTCGCCAATGAATGGCGCAAGGCCAATATGGATGACGTGATCGACAAGCGCGTCGATCAGGCCATGGGCGAAGTCAAAGACGAGACCAGCTGGGCTGGTCTGTTGCAGTCCCTGGCGTCGAAGGAAAAGGCCGCAGAACTTGCGACGGCAGTCGCGGAGCGGGTGTACAAGTCCGAGCAAATCAGAGTGGCCATCGAAGGCCTGGCCACCGGTGTCGGTGTGGAGATCGGTCGCGCCATCGAACTGGGCACCGTCGATGCCGGCGAACCAGCCCTGCAGTGCATGAAAGCATTCCTCGGTCCCCGGTACGGGCGCACCATCGCGGGCGTGGTTGCGCGCGACGCCGGACGCGAGTTCGCGATCGACCCTGGCAAGGGCAGCGCATCCGTCTCGACCGGAGCAGTGCTCGCGGAGAGCGGTGAAGGGATCGCCGGCGCGGTGGTTCTGCTCGTTCGCCGGCAAATGTCGAACATGGCGAGCCGCATCGGCCAGCGTATCGTCGGCGCGCTACTCGGCCGGCTCGTGGCCGTCGTCGCAGGCGGCTTAGGGGTCGTCCTGATCGCCAAGGATATTTGGGATTTTCGCTACGGCGTACTTCCAATCATTGCGACTGAAATGAAATCGGCTGACACAAAGGACAAAGTGCGGTTTGAGCTCGCAAAGACAATACAAGAGCAGATCGGCGAGCACACGAAGGAAATTGCCGCGAAGACCGCGGAACGCGTCGTAGACATCTGGCAGGAGTTCCGGCGCGCGCATATCAAAGTGCTCGATCTCGCAGATCGCAATGAAGCCTTTCGAGCCTTTCTCGACGTGCAAAAATCGGAAAACCTCGGCCGCCTGGATGAAGTTGTAGCCTTGGTGCTTGCTGCGGAAGGGGAAGCCGGCGTTCTGAAGCGCCTTGAAAACGGCACCCTCCATCAAGCGGTCAATACGGTCCATCCCGTCGCACTCGATATCGCGCGCGAGCAAAGGTCATTGGAAACGGCCCTACAGTGGTCGGCACTTGCCGGTGACGCTTTGCCGAAAATCGTCGAGTACGAGATCCATCGGCGGTCGAAACCCGAGAACTTCAGCAAGGCCGCTCTGACGCGTATCCTCGGGCTCAACGACCGTCTGGCGATTACCCGATTGTCGGGCATCAAGGCGACTGCCCGCGACGTGCTGTTCGATCTCGACGATGCCGAGTTGAAAAATCTCGGGCGCGGATTGACCGAACCGGAATTAGAAACTCTCGCAAGTTATCTGTCGGGCTTGGAACGTCAGGCCGGTCAGCGCGTGCTCCGAACGGTCGCATCGTCGCCTGCGAAGATGCAGGCAATGGCGTCAGAACGCGTGCGCCGCGCGGTCGTCAGCAGTTCTGACCAGTTGGCCGCTGTCACCATGATGTTACGCTCGACGTCGAGTCTTGATCCTGGTTCGGTGATGCAAGACTTCGATCTTGCTTGGAAGGGCAAGGTCAGTCCGATTTTACTTTGGGAAAAACATCCGGAGGCGATCGGCGTTTTTGGATTTGTGGCTCTCGTCGTCCTGTTGTTTCTACGCCGTTTGTTGTTTGGCCGCCGGCGGTCCCGAATACTGGTTTCAGCAGGGGGCCGCTGAATGCTTCTGGTCACGACCGAAACCGTTGGCGGACCGCCCGTGCGCCAAGGCGAGCTGGTATTTGCGTCCGCCGTCGCCGGGGCCAATATCATTCGCGATATTCGCGAGGCCTATACGAACTACGTCGGTGGCAACATGACCCGGTACGAGTATATTCTCGACAAGACGATCGAGCGGTGTTTTTCGATTTTGTCCGAGCGGGCTAAAGCCAAAGGTTATGATGGCGTACTGGCAATCCGCGTGTCGCACCCGATGATTACCACTGGCGCGCTCGAGGTGGTCGCGGTCGGCACCGGCTTCAATTATATCGATCGACCGCAGCCGTAAACTTCAGCACGAATGAAATCCTTTAATCTGTGGGCGATGCCGCAAAACCGCAGGCACCGTTTGATTGCCGCTGATAGCGTCCCGTCACGATTCTGAGTCGCACTGCATTGAAGCCAATCAAATCGGAGGTGCCGGATGAAAGCCATCACGCAATCTCAAGGTACGAAGGAGAACGGGAATATGGGTCTCAAAGCACCGGGCCTATTGACGTTTATGTTGTCGGTCATTCTGACCGTGTGCATTCTCGTCGTGAAATTTTTCGAGGCGCAAATCCCACTGATTCAGGGCAACGAATTTTGGGCCCTTCTCGTGGCCCATGTCGTCTTGCTGCTCGGCTGCGTGATGTCGCGGATCTAGCTACTCGACCGGCGGCCGAAGGTTTGCGCTAGGTGCGCCAGTTATCGTCCGAGGCTCACGCCGGGTCTGCGCTGGTTGATGAAGGCATGCCGGGTCTCGCGTTGAGCCCCGCTCGGTCACAGGCGTCATCGCGGCTTCGGCCCGCTGCACCCATTGTTCATCGGGGACGGCCCGCCTTACAGACTGACGACGACCTTGGTTGTGGTGCGGAAGAACTTCGTAAAAATCTTCCTCCCGAGGCCGAGCACGATCGCAAATATCCAGAAGAGCCCACCGAACCCGCCGGCACTCGACAAGTCAGCAGATCGCCGTGACGGCCAGAAATGTCATCGCTAACATGCACATCAAGCTGCGGCGCACGGCACTCTTCCGGGTCAAATCTCAACTCGCGATGTGATCAGTCCACGCGGTTAATCTCACCATCCGGTTTCCACATGTGGTAAATTGTCGGTTGAATGCCCATCCGGATCGGCACACTCTCGCACTGTGGCCGTGTTAGGGACGTTCAAATCCGAACTTTGAAACTCAACTGAATTGAGCCATGACCAACAAACCCGCCACCCGCACCGAAACCGACACGTTCGGGCCCATCGAGGTTGATGCCACGCGTTACTGGGGAGCCCAGGCGCAGCGCTCGCTCGGTAACTTCAAGATCGGCACCGAGCGGCAGCCGCTCCCCGTCGTGCGCGCACTCGGCATCGTCAAACGGGCGGCGGCTGAGACCAACCACGCGCTTGGCCGCCTCGATGGCACACTCAAGGATGCGATCGTTGCCGCCGCCCAAGAGGTCATCGAAGGCAAGTTGGACGACCACTTCCCGCTCGTCGTGTGGCAGACCGGCTCCGGCACACAATCGAACATGAATGCCAACGAGGTAATCTCGAATCGCGCGATCGAGATGCTAGGCGGCGTCATGGGCTCGAAAAAGCCGGTGCACCCCAACGACCACGTTAACATGAGCCAGTCGTCGAACGATACCTATCCAACCGCCATGCATATCGCCTGCGCGGAGGAGATCCACCATCGCTTGCTACCGGCACTGCAGAAGCTGCGGAATGCTTTGTATGACAAAGCCCAGCAGTGGAATCGGATCATCAAGATCGGCCGGACGCACACACAAGATGCAACGCCGCTGACGCTCGGCCAGGAGTTCTCTGGCTACACCCAACAGATCGATAACGGAATCAAGCGCATCGAAAGCACGATGCCGAGTTTGATGGAGTTGGCCCAGGGCGGCACCGCTGTCGGCACAGGGCTCAACGCGCCGATCGGTTTTGCCGAGCAGGTGGCGGAGCGGATCGCCGCGGCCA
>JANLXZ010000310.1:0-7971 GCA_031365375.1 Hyphomicrobiaceae bacterium
TCAACAGTTTCCCTCATCAGTTTTCTGGCGGCATGCGCCAGCGCGTGATGCTGGCGATCGGCTTCAGCAACGAACCGGCACTTTTGATCGCTGACGAGCCGACAACAGCGCTTGATGTCACGATCCAGGCCCAAAATCTCGATCTGCTGGTCGAACTCAACCGCGATTTCGGCACGTCGATCATCCTGATCAGCCACGCACTCGGCGTGATCGCGAGTGTCTGCCAGCGCGTAATCGTGATGTATGCCGGTGAGATTGTCGAGGAGGGCCCCACCTCTAAAGTTCTGGCCGATCCCCGCCATCCCTACACATGGGCGCTTATCAACGCGATCCCGCGGGTCGATCAGGAGCCGGGCGCTAGCAAGAAGTTGATCACGATCGAGGGCCTGCCACCCGATCCGCTGCAACGGACGATCGGCTGCAGATTCGAAGCCCGTTGTCCGTTTCGGATTGACAAATGTGCCGAGCATCCGACGCTGGACGCAGTTGCCCCCGATCGCCGTGCCCGATGCTGGGTTACCAAGGACGACGCTCCACTGAAGCCGGCTGTGGCCACGACCAAACCGGCGATTTCGGAGGCTGCGGGCACTGCCCCGAAGGCCAATCCGGAAGAGCCACTGCTCGCGGTACGCGGACTGGTCAAGCATTTCAGATTGCCGCGCGAAAACTTCTTCGGCAAACAAAAGGTCGTCCACGCGATCGATGGCGTCGACCTCGATATCATAGCCGGCGAAACGGTCGGCATGGTTGGGGAATCGGGTTGCGGTAAATCTACCTTTGCTCGCCTTATAGCGCGCATCCACGAACCGACGTCCGGCTCGATCAAATTCGCAGGACACGAAATCGGTCAGGCGTCCGCCGCCGAAATCCGGCCGCTGAGGCGGCGTATGCAGATGGTTTTTCAGGACCCCTATTCGTCGCTAAATCCGCGCATGACGATCGGTGAAATCCTGGCCGAGCCGCTGCAATTTCACGGCTTGACGAAGTCGGATTTCGAGACGCGCCGCCGCGTCGGCGAATTGCTGAGCCAAGTTGGCCTAGCATCACGTTTAGCCGAGCGGTATCCGCACGAGTTTTCCGGCGGCCAGCGGCAACGCGTGTCGATCGCCCGGGCGCTTGCGCTCGAGCCGGAGTTCATCATTGCCGATGAGCCGATCTCATCGCTGGACGTCAACATCCAGGCGCAGATCATCAACCTGATGATCGACCTGCAGGATCGCTTGGGTCTCACTTATCTCTTCATTGCGCATGACCTTGCGGTCGTGCGGCATATCTGTGATCGCATCGTCGTGCTGTATCTGGGGCGCGTTGTCGAAATTGCACCGGCGAACGAGTTGTTCACCGCCTCTCAGCACCCCTACTCACGTTACTTGATCAGCTCCGTGCCCATCCCCGATGCTGACGCCGAGCGCCGTCGCAAGAGACTGCCTCTCCAGGGTGAACCGCCGAGCGCTGTCAACCCGCCATCCGGCTGCCGCTTTCGCACAAGGTGCCCGATTGCCAGGCCGGTGTGCGCAGCGGAACCTCCACCGGCTCTCGTCCAAGCCACCGGCCGCTCCGCCGGACACGTGGTTGCCTGCCATTTTCCTGGTCAGTTCTAGCGCGGCTGAATTGCGTCGTTCGGGACTTGCCCGCTGCCCCGAGCATAGTACCATTACAGCAAGGCGCACAGCCGCCACCCGGGGCAACATCAATGGCAGACGTGCTCATCGATTGCGACATCCATCCGGCCCTACCGAGCAGCGCGGCGCTGCTGCCTTACCTGGACGATCACTGGAAAGAGCAGGTCACGACACGTGGCATCGACGGACTCGACCTGCAAAGCTATCTGCCGAGCATGCCGATCTCGGGCCGTCCCGACTGGCGGCGCGGAACCGACAAGCCCGGCAGCGACTTCGCAATGCTACAGAGCCAAGCGCTCGACGGCTTCGGTTCGAGCTTGGCTATCTGCAATTGCCTTTACGGCACTCACGCCATCTACGATCCCTATCTAGCCTCCGCCTTCGCCAAGGCGACCAACGACTGGGTGGCCGCCGAATGGATGGCTAAGGACAAACGGCTTCGCGCCTCCATCGTGGTGCCGTTACAGGCTCCGGACTTCGCAGTAGAGGAAATCGAGCGCCGCGCAACTGACAAGCGCTTCGTCTCCGTGCTGGTTCTGGCGCAGGGTGAGATGACCCTTGGGCGACGTATGTACTGGCCGGTCTGGGCGGCCGCGGAGAAGCACGCGCTGCCAATTGCAATCCATGCCGGGAGTGCCTATCGGCAAGCCCCCTCTTCGGCCGGCTGGCCGTCATATCGCATGGAGTACTACATCGCCGATGCGCAGGCTTTCCAAGCGCAGGTATTGAGCCTCGTCCTCGAAGGTGTGTTCCGAAAATTCCCGGCGCTGAAAGTAGTGTTGATGGAGTCGGGTGTAAGCTGGCTGCCAGCGTGCATGTGGCGGGCGAATAAGACTTGGAAAGGTGTGCGCGTCGAGGTGCCGTGGGTGGACCGGCCGCCAGCCGACATTATTAGAGACCATTTCCGGCTCACGATCCAGCCGTTCGATGCACCGCCGGACAAGGCTGGCGTTGAGCAGTTATGCGAACAGATCAATTCCGATCGCATGCTTCTGTTCTCATCTGACTATCCGCACTGGCACTACGAAGGCACCGATGCGATGCCGCCCCACATTCCGAAGTCGATTGCAGACAGGATGCGCTCTGCCAACGCGCTCGAAACGTTTCCGAGGCTGACACAGACGATTTGAGGAAGGCACGCCATGGCCGATGTGCTCATTCGCGACACACGCAAGCCGCAGCCCCAGGCAAGCTTGGAGGCAAAACCGAAGTCGCGTCTCAGGATCATCGACTGCGATATTCACCCAAGCCCGAAATGCAACGAGGAGGTCATCGCATTCCTGCCTAAGCGCTGGCAGGAGCATTACGCGCTGTTCAATGACCATCTGCGTGTACCGTTCATGCAGAACCTGCCTTACCCGCGCTCGGCACCGCGCATTGCGCGTCGTGATGCCTGGCCGCCAGATGGCAGCGTACCTGGCTCGAACCTCGCCTTCATGCGCGAGCAGTATCTCGACGTGGTCGATGTTGAATACGGTCTACTGCAAGTCCTCGACCTGTTCGTCTATTCGCAGCAAAACCTCGAGTTCGGCGCCGCACTGGCGCGCGGCATCAACGAATGGCAGGTCGAGTGCGTATCGAAACCGGAACCGCGGCTACGGGCTTCGCTGGTGGTCGGCCAGGACGATCCGGCAGCGGCCGTGAAAGAGATCGAGCACAGTGCCGCCACGGGTCAATTTGCGCAGATCAACATGGCACCGCGCGCAAGCGAGCCGCTGGGACGCCGCAAGTATTGGCCGATCTACGAGGCGGCGCAGGCAGTGGGCCTGCCGATCGGGTTACACACTGGCGGCTACGGAGGCCACGCGCCGACCGGCTCGGGCTGGCCCTCTTACTACAATGAGGAGCACCACTCGAATGCGCACACCATGGCGACGCAGCTCGCCAGCCTTGTGATCGAGGGCGTGCCGGAGCGTTTTCCCATGCTTAAGTTCGTATTCATCGAGGGTGGCTTCGGTTTCATTCCTGGTATCACCTGGCGGATGGATAAGCATTTCGAACGATTCCGCGCCGAAGTGCCCCATCTGAAGCGCAAACCGTCCGAATACGTGCGCGACAACTTCTGGTTCACGACGCAGCCGATCGACGAGCCGGAACGCAACCGCGACATGCGCACCTTAATCGACTGGGTCGGCGTCGACCGGCTGCTGTTTTCCTCCGACTATCCGCACTGGGACTTCGACGATCCGCGCACTGCTTTCCGCATTCCACTTTCTGAGGAGGAGCGCGCCAAAATCTTCAACACCAACGCCCGCGCCGTCTACGGATTCAAATAGCAATGGCTCGACACGTCGTCGCCCGGACTTCCGATATTCCCGCCGGGACCAATAAGGTGGTCACGGTGGGAGGCCGCGAAATCGTTGTGTTCCACATCAACGGCGAGTTCTTTGCGCTATTGAACCGGTGTCCACACGAAGGCGCGCCGATGCAGAAAGCTCAACCGATTGCAAAGTTGGACTCGGACGGACCCGGCGAATATCGACGGTCGCGAGTCGGCGAGTTACTGCGCTGCCCGTGGCACGGGTGGGAATTCGACGTTCGAACCGGGCAGTCCTACTTCGACCCCCATAACTGCAAGATGCGTTCATATCCCGTCACTGTGCAGGACCGGGCAGAATTGGCCCTCGGCCCTTATTCGGCCGAGACCTTTCAAGTTACTGTCGACGATAGCTACTTGTTGATCGATGTGTGACACCATTTGAGCTCGGGTCGGGAGAGCCTTTTTTTCACCAGCAGGGGCGACCATCGTGTCCGACGGGCAAAGCGCGATGCAACGATCCATTCGGCTCGCCGCAGGCTAGTCGGTGCCGGCTTTTGCTGTCATCACCAGTCGGCGCACAGCTAAGTAAACCGCCGAGCAAGAGGCACTATTCGTATTTACAGGCGCATCCAATTCGCTTCCCAGCAGAGGTTCTGATGATCGATGGCAATCTCAAATACGCCTGCGCCTGAGATGATCTCCGACGCCGACCGTGTCCGCATCTTTTCAGGTGTGCTGATCTGCATGCTGCTGGCTGCGCTTGACCAAACCATCGTTGCACCCGTCATTCCGGCCATAGGATCGGCCGTCGGCAACCCTGACTACATTTCGTGGATCGTGTCGGCCTATTTTCTCACCGCAACCGCGACCACGCCGCTCTACGGCAAGGTGGCCGATATCTACGGCCGCCGGCCGACGCTGTTTGCTGCGGTCGCCGTGTTTGTAGTGGGCTCCATCATTTGCGCGCTTGCAACGACCATGTGGGTCCTGATCATCGGTCGTGCTGTGCAGGGCTTGGGCGGTGGTGGGCTGATGGCGCTAGCGCAGACGGTAGTCGGCGACCTCTATCCGCCGCGCGAGCGCGGCAAGATTGCGGGCTATATCGCAGCCACCTGGGCCATTGCCAGCATCGCCGGTCCGGCGCTCGGCGGTTTGATCACCGACCATTTGACCTGGTCGGTGATATTCTGGCTGAACTTGCCGCTCGCTGCCTTTGCGATCGCCATGACCAATAAAGCCCTAAAGCGGCTGCCCTGGAACAAGAGAGACCACAAGTTGGATGTGGTCGGCTCATCTGGTCGTGCTTGCGACGGTTGCGCTGCTATTGGCACTCGCGTTGGCGCCGCAAGCGCGATTTGGCTGGGCCTCCCCCGCCGTGTTGGGTCTGACCACTACAGGCATTGTTTTGATACCGGTCATCGTCTGGCATTTGTTGCGCGCGCCAGAGCCCCTGATACCTCTCGACGTGCTCGGTAACAAGGTGGTCCTCACGGCTACCTTCAGTGTATTTTTTGCTATGGCAGCGTTGATTGGACTTACGGTGTTTGTCCCGCTATTTCTACAACTGGCACTTGGCCAGACGGCCTCGCAGTCAGGTTTCGCTTTGGTCGGCTACATGATTGGCGCGGTAGTCGGCGCGAATTTTGCCGGGCGGACAATGGCGCGCGCGGTATCCTACAAGCGACTGCCATTGATCGGGCTAGCGTTTGCGAGCCTTGGACTGGCCTGGCTCGCATATCGAGCCAAATCCATTGCATTCCTTGAGTTCGAAGTGGTCCTGGCGTTGGTCGGCATAGTTTCTGGTCAGCAATTCCCAGTCACGACCGTTTCGGTTCAAAATGCCGTCGATCCGCGCGATATCGGCGTGGCGACTGGCGTTCTGGCGTTTATGCGCGCCCTTGGTTCGTCGATCGGCGTGGCGGTTGTCGGTGCTGTTGGAGCGGCCAGCGGCATCATGGTGAGTGCGCACGAAAGCAGCATCGGCGGCACAGCCGTCCGAGCGATCGAACATGTGCCTGGAAACGTATTCGCACCCGTCTTCATTGCCGTCAGCCTGAGCTTTGCCCTCAGCTTCGTCATGCTCGCCTTGATGCCGGAGCGGCCTTTGCGGGGGCAGGTGGCCTCCCCGTCGTCGGATGCGACCGAAGAAGCATAGCCAGGCGGTTCGTGTATGCGCTGGTCGAGCTTGCGACGTCGTTCGTTTTCATGAGTACTCTTCGCATGTTCGGCATCACGGCCTAAGGCCTACCGGACGCAGCTCAGCCAAAATCGAAAGGAATGATACTGCCTTGCTTATACTCATATTTACCAGTCTTCAGCAAAAGAAGGCATCGGCCCGGGAGGGAACCATTGCCATCTTAAGCGCTACGCGACTGTGAAGGGATCACATTGTCAGCTGAGGCTTCACTCCAGTCAGCTGGTTTTCCGCAAACAAGATCGCTCAGCTGGAGCATCGAGAGTCAGCGGCGATGTCCGGGTCGCACTATGTGTGGTGTTCCCGTGACCTTGACTCCCCCCGGCATGTTCGAAACGTCCTTCGACTGCATTTTCGGAGTGCGATGATCACGGACGATGGATCCTCCCGCGCGATGATCGCGGACCACTGGTTGAGAGCGGTGGTCGCGGACGGATATTGAAGTCACTCTGGTAGCCGCCTCGGCTCCATCGGTAAAAGGGGTGAGAAACATTACCGAAGCCGCAACTACCGTGGCGATTGCTGTCGTCGATAACACTCTATCGAACTTGAACATCTGGCTCTCCTCGTTCTTGCGTTTGATGGGCTGACTAACCTGCCACCGATGTTTAATTCATCGATACCCAGGAGACGCTGCCACCACAGGAATGGTTCAAAGGGTGCTTCGCTCCCGCCTTACGCGTTCTGGCTATGCTATTGGCCTCGCATTGTCGTTATTGGAGTCACCAAAAGAACATCGGCACCGATGAGCAGATATACTCAAGACTTCCCGCAGGATCTGGCCTCGACTTTCAATCACCTTCGGCACCGCTATAGCAAACTTTGCGAGCAACCAAGGCAAAGCAGCTTCCACGCGGGCGCTGGTATCGAAGACCTGGACGTTGCCGGCAACAGCTTGCCCCAACGTCCGGATGCGGATCCATCCGGTCACCGTCCCACACTTCCTGTTCGATCTTCAGCATGAGGAAGCTTTGAGGAGTCCAGGAGGAGCTTATGATCTCGCTGGTGCCGGGGTCGATGGCGGGCGGCGCGGTCTCCGTGTCGTCCCAGCCGCGCTGCGTCTTCCGCCGCCTGCCTTTCGATTGCATGAGCCGGTAGCTGTCACCGTTCATTTCGAAAATGTGCTCGTGATGCGTGAGGCGATTCAACAAAGCGCCAGTTCACATTGCCGTTCATGTTGCAGGACTTCCGACGCTCCCCAAAATCCTGGTAAATCCCAACCTTGAACATCCGCTATCTACTACTGCAGCGGGGCGAGGATTGCCTTTAGGCCAGCAGTCAGAATGCCATGATCGGTGCCAGCCCCGAAAACATAAAAATCATAGGCACTACACTGATCGGCCAATTGCCGGGCTCGCTGGCATGAACTCGGACAATACACGGTCTATTGACGGGCAACCTATCCCCTTCCGTCGGTATCGATGATATTCTCGGCGGTCGCGATGTTTCGCCAGATGCTAAACGCCTAGTAACACCAGGCATGAAGCGACAAGACCGAATATGCGGGCAGCGGATTTAACAGTGAATCCCCTGGAAATTGTCGACGATGGTCCTGCCAACGACCTACCGGCAGGGTGTGAGCACGTGCTCGCATACGTTCTCTCCTGAAGGAGAGCGGTCGCTTAGGAACGGCGAGTATCAAACGATGACCGGATATCTTGTTTCGATACTCACATTCATTGTGCTTGCGGCCATGTTGGGTCTGGCGCTCAATATTCAGTGGGTTCAAGCCGGCAACCAAGTTCTAATCGCCAAATCCTGAAAGGATACCCAACCATGTCGCGTATCTCAGTCAAGACGAAGGAAGACCTGCCGAAGGATCTTTGGCCGCTGTGGGAGACGATGAAGTCCTACGGCAAGTTTGAGAACCAGGCCGGCGTAATGGCGCACCGGCC
>JANLXZ010000334.1:0-15505 GCA_031365375.1 Hyphomicrobiaceae bacterium
TTCCGAAGGCTGTTTTGGATTTTTCTTCGGTTGCTTGCCCGATTTCGGCGCGGCTTCCTTCGTCGCCTCTTCCGGATCGATGTAACGCGGGAATACGCCCGTGGGCGCCGGCAGCGCGGTGCCGGCCGTCAATCGGCCAGACGGGCCTAGATATGCGAACGAACGGTGGTCCGCCTCGACTGCCAGCAAATCGAGCATACGAGCGGCCGATGCCGGCATGATCGGCTGAACGAGGATCGCTATCTGACGCACGACTTCTGCCGTGACGTACAGAATGGTCCCCTTGCGTTCGAGTGTGAGTGTCTTGTCGAACGGCTTCTCGTTCGCGAAATAGCGATTGCAATCGGCAACGACCGCCCACACGGCATCGAGATAGATCTTGATGCCTTGCGCATTCATTGCCTCGCGCGCCGTGGCATAGAGTGCATCGGCCGAAGCCAGGATCGTATTGTCGGCTTCGCTGAGTTCACCAGGAGTTGGCAACACGCCGCCAAAGTTTTTCGCAATCATCGACAGCGAGCGCTGCGCGAGGTTGCCGAGATCGTTCGCCAGGTCGGCGTTAGTGCGATTGACGATCAGCTCGTGGCTGTAGGTCCCGTCATGCCCGAATGCCGTTTCGCGCAAAAAGAAGTAGCGCACGGCATCCACGCCATAGGCTTTCACGAGGTCGAACGGGTCGACCACGTTGCCGACCGATTTCGACATTTTTTCCCCTCGGTTGAAGAGGAAGCCGTGCGCGAACACCCGATGCGGCAACGGCAAGCCGGCGCTCATCAGGAAGGCCGGCCAGTAAACGGCGTGGAAGCGGACGATATCTTTGCCGATCACGTGCACGTCAGCGGGCCAATATGCCGAGCGAGGTCCGTTACCGTCACCATTGAGGATGCCGGTCGCCGTCACGTAGTTGTTGAGCGCGTCGACCCAGACATACATAACGTGCTTCGAATTGCCCGGCACCTTGATTCCCCAGTCGAGCGATCCGCGCGAGATCGAAAGGTCCTGCAAGCCGCCCTCAACGAAGCTGCGGACTTCGTTACGCCGTTCTGGCGGCAGTATGAAATCGTGGTGTGCTTGATAGTGCGCCAGCAACTTGTCTTGGTACTTCGACAGGCGGAAAAAATATGTCTCTTCCTCGGTCCAATCGACGGGGGAGCCAAGCGGCTCGCGGCGCACGCCGTCGTCGCCAACGGCCGTTTCCTTTTCATCGAAATACGCTTCCTGACGGACCGAATACCAGCCGGCGTATTTCGACAAATAAATGTCGCCGGCCGCCTCCATCCGTTGCCATAGCACCTGGCAGGCCTCGTGATGACGCGTCTCGGTGGTACGGATGAAATCGTCGTAGGCACAGTTGAGGGTATCCTCCATGCGGCGAAACACGGCGGCATTACGATCGGCCAACGCCTGCACGGCGATGCCCTCTCTGTCTGCAGTTTGCTTCATCTTGAGGCCGTGCTCGTCGGTCCCGGTCAGGTGGAATACGTCGCGCCCGTCCAGACGCTCGAAACGAGCGATCGCGTCGGTTGCAAGTGCCGTGTAGGCATGACCGATGTGGGGCACGCCGTTCGGGTAGAAGATCGGCGTCGTGATGTAAAATTTCTGGCCGGCGGCCATACGGAACCTCGTTTATCGTGCGAGTAGATGCGCTAGTCGCGGAATTACAGTTAACTCTGGCTCTAGCCCCACTCCTTACGAGCTAGAGGCCGCGGCAAGCCTCGAAATCGTCTCCAAGATGAACGTCTTGCGGTCGAGATTGAGGGCTTGCACCTCGGCGCGATCACGAACGGTGGTTTCCCATAGGTCGGCAAAGGTGGCAAGCCTGCCGGGTGCGATGAGCTTGGCGGCAAATTCCAGACGCGGATCCGGTTTGCCAAGGGCTGTGGCTCGTATGAGGCGCGCCAAGATATCCAGCAGCATGTCAAGGAATGCTTCGTATTTTTGTTCGGCAGCGGTAGCCCCTAACTCGTCGGAAAGCGCGTGGGCTGCTTGCCAATCAACCTTCGGCATCAATCCCAACAATCCCTCGATGCGATCGTAAATTTTGAGCCCGTCGCTCTGGCTGATTGACAGAGCACGCCTCACGCTGCCATCGGCGATCGAGGATAGCCGCGGCCATTGATTATCATCGATTGGATCCTTGTCAGCGGCGGCGAGCGCATCGCTGACCGCGCGCTTCAAGTCGTCCGAACCAAGTTTCGCTAGGTCGATCGTGCGGCATCGAGAGCGGATGGTTGGAAGGAGGCGGCCGGGCTCGGACGAGACCAGCAGGAAGATCGTACGCGCTGGTGGCTCTTCCAATGATTTCAGAAGCGCGTTTGCGGCCGGTCCCGCAAGCTCATCCGCACTATCGACGATGACGATGCGCCATGCGGTCTGCTCCGCGGCGAGCTGCAAAAACGAGCGGATCCGGCGGACTTCGTCGACGGGGATCGAGGCTGCAAATCGTTTCTCTTTCAGCAACCATGGCCGGCGGATCAGCAGGAGGTTTGGATGTGAAAGAACCCCGACCTGCCGGGCGACGCGGGTGTCGCCGGCGATTTCCAAACTGCCGCCGATCCGGTCACGTTCCAACTGATCGGCCAACGCAAAACGGGCGAACCGATACGCCAGCGTCGCCTTGCCGATCCCCTCCGCTCCCCGCAGTAGCCACGCGTGATGCATGCGGCCCGACGTGAAGGCTTGCGACAGCGTTTGCTCGGCCGTGTGATGGCCGTGCAGGCGATGTGTATGGCGCGGGTGTGGAAACGTGCCGAGGCGGTCGGCCTCGGGCGCTGCCTCGATCTCAGCTGTTGCGGGCGCGCGGGCCATGTCTGTTAATCGTCTCTAGGCTTGTGGCCGGGCGAACAGCCGGCTCTCAATGGTGCGCCACACGCTCGCGGCGATCGGCGCAGCTGGCCCGGATGCTTCGAGCACAACGCAGCGGTTCGGCTCGGCTGCCGCAATTGAGAGAAAGCCCTCGCGCAGACGGCGATGGAAATCTATATCGCGCGCCTCGAACGGGTCGGTGCGTGTGCCTTCAGGGCGGCGCTCGGCGGCGCGGCGTAATCCGTCCTCGGGCGCGAGATCAAGGATCAACGTCAATGCAGGTACCGTGTCACCGACGACAATGCGATCGATGGTATCGATGTCGAACTGAGATACGCCACCGGCCACGCCTTGGTAGGCGCGGGTCGAGTCGGAAAAACGATCGGCCACAACCCACTTTCCTGCAGCAAGTGCCGGTCTGATAGTGGCGGCTAGATGATCGGCGCGCGCTGCATAGAACAGCAGTGCCTCTGCGAGCGGGGGATGCGGTGCCTGTTTGCCGCTTAGAATGAATTCGCGGACTTGCTCGGCGAATGCGGATCCACCGGGTTCGCGGGTTAGCACCACATCTATTCCAGCATGCTTGAGCCTCTCGGCGAGAAGTCGCGCTTGGGTCGACTTGCCGGAGCCTTCCCCGCCTTCGAAGGTTATGAAGCGACCGGGCACAAAGTGTGGCAAATGCTCGGGCGTTACCATCAAGGGATCCAACTGAATGCCCGCAGGGCAAGCGAGTCGATGCCGCGCCGCCACATGCCACTGGGTTCGATATCTTCGGCGGCGTAAAGTTGCACCTCGTTGGTCGTGTTGGTCGATGATGTGACGCGCAGCTTGGCGATCGGGTCACCCTTTTTGATTGGCGGCTTCAGCGGATAATCGTAGACCAGATCTGCTTTCAGTTTTTGGTTCTGAGCAAATCGCGGTAACGTGACATTAACGTCGCCGTTGCCTGTGACGGGGACGTACATTTTGGTGCCGCCCCACACGCGCGCATCACCGACTTTTTCGCCGGCATCGAAAAGTTTGACTTCGGCGAAACTGCGAAAACCCCAATCTAACAGCTTGCGAGCTTCGTCCTTACGCTCTTCTCCCGTCGATAGACCATTGACCACCGCGATCAACCGGCGTTCGCCCTGTTTCGCGGTGGCGACCATTCCGTAACCGGCCTCTTTGGTGAAACCGGTTTTCATGCCATCGGCGCCAATGTTGAGAAATAACAATGGATTGCGATTGATGAAACGGTGCTTCCGGTAGAGATATTCTTTTTGGCTGAAGAGCGGTAGCTGGTCGGCATGCTCGCGAATGATGTAGCGAGCGAGGTAGGCTAGATCGCGGGCGGTCATTTGGTGGTCGGGGTTATGCAACCCGGTGGCGTTTCGAAACGTCGATTTCTTGAGGCCGATCTTGATGCCTTCATCGGTCATCAGCTTGGCAAACGCTTCTTCGGTACCGGCCATGCCCTCGCCAACGACAATGCACGCGTCGTTGCCCGATTGGATGATGATGCCTTGCAGCAACTCATCCAGCCTAACCTTGGAATTCAGCGGTATCATCATCGCCGACGTGCCGGACGGCCCCCCGCCCCGACGCCAGGCACCTTCGCTGACGACGAATTCGTCGGTGGGCTTGAGGGTGCCGGCCTTCAATGCGCGGAACACCACGGCAAGCGTCATCAATTTGCTCATGCTGGCGGGGAACATCAACTCCTCGCCGGCATGTTGATAGAGTACCGCGCCGCTATCTGAATCCATCAGATATGCTTGCTTAGCCCTAGGTGCGAAGTCGGAATTCTGTGCATTTGCGGACGCCACACCGGGCAGCGACAGGCAAAGTGCGAACCACAGACGCATAAGCGTGCCGCTCGAGCGACCCATAGCCTTCCAAGGCTGCAAGCGGAAGATCATGAGTTACCTGACATTGAAGTGTTCACTAGACTCAAAACGATCGACGTCGTTTCACTATCCTCCGTTGGGCTTAGGCCCGTCAACGGTCTATGGTGCCGATCCTGTATATCGCCTCGATGAGCGCTCACTGTGCTTTCTTTTTATCCGGCGGAATTTGATTCGCGGTTCTGCCGACGGGTTTTGCAATCTCCGCCGGTGCCGCCGCCGTCACCTGCACCGGATCGACTGCCAGACCCGCGATCAGCCATCTTCCAGCGATTTGTTGGAACGCCATGTCGAAATTTATTTGCACTGGCAGTGTCGGAAATCGACCGGTCAGACGCAACACGCCGTCCTTCGTGAAAGCCGGCGCCTGCGTCAGTTCCGGCGTCACGACCGCGATCGGCGACAGGTCGAGATTGGCTGAGCGCAATGGAGCGAAGGACTGATTGAGTTTATCGGCAGTCGACGATGCCTGAAAGCCCGCCGTTGCCAGCCCGTGGAAGATTGCATAATTTCCGGTTTGGTTCGCTTGATTGAGGGCGATAAGGGTCGTCCGGATCAAAATCACCAGCGTCTCAGGCTGCGGAACCGGCGCCGCAATTCCTGACGGCGCGGCGCTTGTCTGCGCTTGCGTAAGACCAGGCGTGGTCAACGCTATTGCGAGCGCAACCAGTGCTGCGATTTTTTGTTTCGGATGGCTACGCACGATAAATCTCCGATCGTTGGTGGGTGGGCGGTTGAGCAGTCTGCAGCCGGGCGGCGGCTGTGGTCACGCCGCCCGCAACTGCTGGCGATTGCCCGTTTTGGCTTTTACCAGGCGGCCATTACACCTACGCGTCCACCGGCTGGTCCGCCGTCCAGGCCGGTGCCAATCGCCCCGTTGAGGGACCAAGTTTCGTTAAGTCGAACCGCGCCCTGAAGGGCGACCGCTTGCTTGGTATCGTAGAAGCCGACATTGGCGGCCAACGCGAAGTGCTTGTTCGCTGGTAAAGCCATGCCGCCCATTGCCATCGCGATCGCGATACCCTGCGTGTTGCTGTCAATCTTCTTAAAAGCGTCGTTGAGACCGTTCTGCAAGTTGTTGAGCGTCTGTGCCGGGATGCCTATTTGCGCATCCAGTGCGGCGATGGCGGTGCCGACATTATTATAGCTGTTTCCGTTCACCGAGTAGGAAGGTTGTGTCACCTGACCGGTCGAGGCGCTGAACGTCGAGCCTCCACCAAGCTGCGTGGCGATGGCCGAGCCGAGCCGATTGATCTGCGCGCCGTTGACGGCATCGGTCGATGTCGGAGCCAGCGATCCGACGCTGACATTGCGTAAGCCGACCGGACCTGGCGCCGCACCAACCAATGTCACATCCTGCGACGGGATGAAGCCATTCGGTGTCGCGGTAGCGGCCGACGTCGCATACTGGACCGGTGCACCGGTTTGCAGTGCCGCGACCGCCGTACCCACATCGCTATAGGTGCTGCCGCCGACGTTATAGGCCGGCCCTGTCACAGTGCCGGTGTTGCTTACAGCTGAGCCTCCGCCGAGAGCTGCGGCAAGGCCGCTGCCCAGACTTGCAACCCGATTGTCGATCGCCGTAAGTCCGGCGCCGACGTTGGTCCGAATGCCACCGGCGACATTGTAGGTGGGCGCGGACACATTGCCGGTCGCGGCATCGTAGGTCGAGCCACCGCCCAGTCTTGCCGCTGTGTCGCCACCGTTGTTGGAGGTGATTGTGTTGAGCTGGGCTACCGCAGAGCCGACGTTGTTATAGGTCGATCCGCCGATCGTGTAGCTCGGTGCCGTGACGGTGCCATTGATTGCGACCGATGCGCCGCCGCCGAGTGCTGTTGCAAGACCATTGTTCGCCGCAGTCGACTTTGCGTCGAGGGCGATCAAGGAAGCGACAACGTTCGGCTGGGCGGCGCCGGCAATGTTCAGTGCCGGTCCGGTGACCGTACCGTCGGTCGCGACCGTCATGCCGCCACCGATGATAGTGGAGATGCCAGTTCCCAGGTTGGCAGTTCGCGTATCGACCGCCGCGAGGGCCGCACCGACATTGTTCTGCGCCGCTCCAGCGACACTATAGACCGGTGCCGAAATGGTGCCTGTTGCCGAATTGTAAGTAGAGCCTCCGCCAAGCGCTGTTGCAGTGTTGGAGCCGGTGTTGAAAATGATCGCATCGACCTGACCAAGTGCCGCGCCGGCACTGGTGAAGTTTGCCCCGCCAATGGAATAGCTCGGACCGGTCCATGAGCCCGTCGACGCATTCCAGCTGGCGCCGCCGCCAAGTCCCGAGGCCGCACTGTTGGCTGCAGTATTAATTCCACTCACGACTGTGAACAGCTGCGATCCGTTGATCGCGTCGGTGGACGTCGACGAGATGACGCCTGGCGCGACGTAATTGATCTGACGTTCGAATCCGCCAGAGCCGAATGAGACGACTGAGAATGTATTGCCTGCGGCAGTGCCGCCGAATGCACCTGTCGTGCCAATATGCGGCGACGTCGTCGAACTGCCCATGCCGATCGCCACAGAGTTGGCGATTGGTGCGTACGAGCCGAGCCCGATGGCAACGCCATTTGATCCGGTCACCGTGGCATCGCCGCCCAAAGCAATGCCGTTGATTGCAGCGCTCACCGCCGAATTGCCGATGGCGTAGGCGCCACCACTGCTCGCCCGCGCGCTCAAACCGATTGCCACACTGCCGGTGCCCGAGGCGACAGCACTGTCGCCTAGCGCTTGCGACGACCCACCCGTTGCACGTGCTGCATTTCCGATCGCGGTGTCGTTGACAGTGCCGCCACCCGAAACGCCGGCGATCGCACTATTGCCGAGCGCGATACCTGAAGCGTTGAATGCATTCGACGTGTTGCCGATCGCGACCGCGCCGACGCTATTGGCGGTGTTGGCGCTACCGACAGCAACCGCACCTTGACCGGTCGCGGAGTTGTTGGCGCCGATCGTCACCGCGCCGGCGCCGATTGCCGTATTGGGATCACCAATTGCCACCGCGCCGTTGCCGGATGCTACTTGGCTTTGGCCGATTGCGACGGCTCCGGTTCCTGAGTTGACGGTCGAGTTTTGACCAATCGCAACCGAGCCAGTACCGGCAGCCGGCGCAGTCGATACCGAGTCGCCGATCGCGATCGACGATCCAGCAGCGGCGGTCGCCGAATTGCCGGCGGCAAAAGAGTTGGTGCCTGATGCCGTCGCAGAAACGCCCAGCGCCGTGCTGGCGTTTCCTGAAGCCGAACTCGAGTTGCCGACTGCGAGCGACGATACGCCTTGTGCTGTCGCGCCCGATCCGACCGCGGTTGAAAGTGTGTTGGCGGTGGTCGCATAACCAATCGCCGTCGATTGCGCCCCTGCAGCTGTTACCTGATGACCGACGGCGACAGAATTGGGGCCAGCCGCTATCGCACCATTGGCGATGTTTAGATCGCCGCTTCCGACGGCGACAGCGTTGAGGCCCGTCGCCTGCGACAAGTAGCCGACGGCGACCGAGCTGGTGTTGTTGGCAACGGCGCTGGTGCCGATCGCGATCGACTGTGCGGCCGTGGCGCTGGCCGTGTAGCCGAGAGCTGTCGCTCCGAAGTTCTGAGCGGTCGAGTTTGTTCCGACAGCGGTGTCAGTCGAATTCGTGCCGGTGGCGCCGCTGCCCACAACAGTCTGAGCTCGGACGGAGATTGGATAAAGGAGCGCGGTGGAGAAAACGATCGCGGCGGCGCAGCTCGATGCAAAGCAGGTGTTTCGCAGGGAACTTTCAATTAGGGACTGCGCGCAGACGCGCGCGATCGACGGTGTGGTTGCGCAATTCATTTCGATGCCTTTCCGGTACTTCGGTCTGGCCTCAAGAAAAAATGAGTGACATATCGGCGTCCGCAAAACGAAACACGGTACGACTGGTTAAGCTACTCGTTGAGGCACTACTCGCCGCCGACGCCAACATTGAAAGGCAGCGACCGCATACAGCCTAAAATAGCGGATCAAGTCAAAGTACAACTTTAAGTTGTTAACAGAGAATGTGTTGGTGCCGCGATCTCTACCTTGCCGGGGACCGATGGTATCATTGCCGATATTCAGTTGACTTGGCATCGAGCAAAGCGTGTCCGGCTTTCCGATCAACTCTCGTGATGCTGCTTCACAGTTGCTTGAACCCCGATGTTTTTGATCTTCGAGTTCGACCATTGTGTTTGTATTCGTATTTGTCCGTATTGGCGGGCAATCGGACAATCGCCGGCGAGACAAGGCGCAAGGGAGAGACGCGATGACAAACTGGGCGATGTGTGCATTTGGTTTATTGGCGAGCCTGGCGACCGGACTGGGGCCCTCTCCAAGTTGGGGCGTGTCGGGCAACCAGACTTTCAGCCGCGCAGCATCCGGCGCCACGCTAATGGTCGACCACAGCGTGTGGGACCAGCTTTTGACATCATATGTCGTCGTCGGTCCCGATGGACTGAACCGGGTCGCCTACGGTCGGTTGAAGGGCGAACAAGCGAAGTTGAACGCCTATACCGCAGCCCTTCAGAAGATTGATCCGTCTACCCTCGACAAGCCCGAGCAGTTCGCGTTCTGGGTCAATCTCTACAACGCCAAGACGATAGAAGTTGTGCTGGACAAGTATCCGGTGAAGTCGATCAAGGACGTCAGCCTGGGCGGCGGCCTCAAGTCATTCGTGACCGGTGGACCCTGGCAGGCAAAAATCATGAAGGTCTCCGGCGTCGATCTCAGCCTCGACGATATCGAGAACACGATCCTGCGACCGCTATTCGGCGATCCGCGTGTCCACTACGCAGTTAACTGCGCCTCGGTTGGTTGCCCAAATTTGAGTACTGAAGCCTACACCGGCGCCAAGCTCGAGGCGATGCTCGAGGCGGGAGCGAAAGCATTCATCAACAGCCCCCGCGGGATTCTGATCGAGGGTGAGAAGATTACCGCTTCGTCCATCTATGACTGGTTTCGCGACGATTTTGGCGGCAGCGAAACGTCAGTGTTGCAGCACTGGCGCAAGTATGCGGCGCCCGACTTGGCCGCTAGATTCGACAGGATAGGAAAGATTGCCAGCTACAACTATGATTGGGCGCTAGCCGACGCGAAGTGATAGTGATGCGTAACCTCATTTTCAGCGGAGTGTTGTTATGACGCCGATCGATCGGCCATCCGGTCCGCTCCGGAAATATGCGCCGTTGATCGTCTTGGTCGCAGGCATGGTGCTGATCTTTGCCATGGGCTGGCACAGGCTGCTATCGCTGCGGACGGTGGGAATGAACTACGAGTGGCTGACGTCTCAGATCGATCACCATCTGGCGGTCTCCCTGCTCATTTACTTTCTGACCTATGTTGTGGTGGTCGCGCTTTCGCTTCCCGGCGGCCTCGTGATGACCTTGACTGGGGGCTTACTGTTCGGTTGGAAAATCGGCGCGCCTGTCACAGTTATCGGCGCGACGACCGGAGCCACAATCGTTTTTCTGATCGCGCGCTCGTCGTTTGGCGAAAGCTTGGTTGCGCGCGCGGGGCCCTGGATTGTCAAGCTGCGCGAGGGTTTTAAGGAGAACGCGCTTAGTTATTTGTTGTTCTTGCGGCTCGTGCCCGCGTTCCCTTTTGTCGTCGTCAATCTAGCACCGGCTCTTTTGAACGTGCCATTGCGGACCTACGTTATCGGAACGTTTCTCGGCATCATTCCGGCTTCGATCGCTTATTCAATCGCTGGCGCCGGGCTCGCCAGCATCGTCGAAGCGCAAAACAAGGTGTATCACGACTGCGTCACCAAGGCGGCTGCAACTGGTGGTCGTGTCTGTGAATATCGGATTGAAACGAGTCAGCTGGTGACCAAGGAGCTCGTTGTGGCATTCGTCGCGCTGGGCATCGTGGCGTTGATCCCAATCGTCATAAAGAAGTGGAGCAAACGCGATGCAGCGGCCTAATCCTGATCAACGTCTGTCGATCGGCGTGCCGGCTGAAAATATCAGTTGTGACCTTTGTGTCATCGGGGCTGGCTCGGCAGGCTTATCGGTCGCGGCGGCTGCGGTTGCGTTTGGCCAGTCCGTCGTGCTGATTGAAAAGCACAAGATGGGTGGCGATTGCCTCAATTATGGGTGCGTGCCCTCGAAGGCCCTGATCGCCGCCGGGAAGCGAGCGCACGCGATGCGGACGGCGGCCCCTTTTGGCATCGCAAATGTAGATCCGGCGATCGATCGTGCGGCCGTTCATGCCCACGTGAAGAGCGTAATTGCCGCAATTGCGCCCAACGATTCCGTCGAACGCTTCACCGGGCTCGGTGTTCGCGTCATCCAATCGGCTGCCAAGTTCATCGACAAAACTACCGTCGTGGCAGGCGAGGTTCAGATCACCGCGCATCGTTTCGTGATCGCGACTGGCTCCTCGCCAGCCGTGCCGCCGATCCCGGGTCTAGCCGATGTCCCTTACTTCACCAATGAGACCGTTTTCGAAAACGTGGCACCTATGCCTCATCTGCTGGTGATCGGTGGCGGGCCGATCGGCATGGAGTTGGCACAGGCGAATTTGCGGCTGGGGTCCAAGGTGACGGTGATCGAGGGCATGACCGCACTCACCAAGGACGATCCCGAACTAACAGTAATTCTTCTGCGTTCGTTGCGCGATGAGGGCCTGGATATTCGCGAGGGCGCGAAGGTAACGCGCGTCGATCGGACAGCGGACAATCTGCAAGTTTCGGTCGAAATCGACGGCCGGTCGGAAGTCATCGCGGGCACACACTTACTCGTTGCAACGGGCCGCAAGCCCAACATTTCGGATCTTGGTCTCGAAGCGGCCGGCATTCGGCATGAAAAGCAAGGTATTACGGTGGATAGCGGACTGGTGACGAGCAACAGGCGGGTGTTCGCCATCGGTGATTGCATCGGCGGCCTCCAGTTCACGCACGTGGCGAACTACCATGCCGGCATCGTCATCAAACGGGCCTTGTTCCGGTTGCCGGCGAAGGCAGACAATGACGTCGTGCCCTGGGTTACCTTTACCGAACCTGAGCTCGCCAACGTCGGCATTACCGAGGCGCAGGCAAAGAAGCGCAAACTTGAATATAAGGTGTTGCGCTGGCCCTATCACGAAAATGATCGCGCTCAGGCAGAGCGGACGACGATGGGCCACGTGAAGGTCATCACCAACAAACGAGGCGTGATTTTGGGCGCCGGCATCGTTGGCGAACAGGCGGGTGATTTGATCCAAATTTGGTCACTTGCCGTTTCACAAGGCATGAAGATCAAGGCCATGACGGATTGGATCGCCCCTTATCCAACGCTGGGCGAGATTAACAAGCGGGCCGCCTATCGGTATTTCGCCACGTTTGGTGCAAACCCCACGGTGCGCAAGATCATTGGATTACTCAAAAAATTCGGATAACCGCGATTGGCGGTGCAAGCGATCAGAGACGCGGCGCGTGGCAAAGGACAACAACGACGGCCTGGTAGGATCCGCGCAAAAGGCTGGCAGTGCTGCAGGCGCAATCCGGCCTCGTATGCACTCGTTCGGTCTGTCAGCCAAGCTACTCGCCTTGACTGGCATTTTCATCATGTTGGCAGAAGTTCTGATCTTCGTCCCCTCGATCGCGAATTTTCGCATCAATTGGCTTTCCGATCGGATCAATGCCGCCCACCTCGCAGCTCTCGCCAGCGACGCTGTGCCAGGCGGTGTGGTGCCGGCGATGATCAAAGCCGAGTTGCTCAGCACCGCGCAAGTCAAAGGCGTTGCGGTAAAACGCATGAGCCAGCGCCGTCTGGTGCTGCCACCCGACGAAGAGGTGACGATCGATGGCACCTATGATGTCAGACCCATGTCGCTCGGACTGACCGGTCAGGTCGGTCGCCGGTTCGGGTTGATTGCCGATGCGTTGGCCGTATTCTTCATGCCAAGTGGCCGGACGATCCGGGTTCTGGGCCAGCCGCCCGCTCCTCGCAAGGGGGAGGTGACCGCATTCCCTTACGCACCGGACGATTTCGTCGAGATCGTTTTGTCTGAGGCACCGCTGCGGGCGGCGATGGTCGGCTTTGGACTGAACATTCTAGGGCTATCCATAATTATTTCCATGATCGCGGCTGCCTTGGTCTACTGGGCGCTGCGTGGCTTGCTGGTCAGCCCCATGATGCGTTTGGCCGGCAACATGACCCACTTCGGCGCCATGCCTGAGGATCCGTCGCGTATTATCGTCCCGTCGTCCCGTAACGATGAGATCGGTGTGACCGAACGCGAGCTCGCGCGGATGCAAACCGAGCTCGTCCACCTGCTACAGCAGAAAAGCAGGCTCGCCCAACTCGGTCTCGCGGTCGCAAAGATCAATCATGATTTGCGCAACATGCTGGCGACCGCCCAATTGATGTCGGATCGGCTGGCGGCCCTGCCGGACCCTGCAGTTCAGCGGTTCTCACCGAAATTGATCGCATCACTTGATCGGGCCATCGCGTTTTGCAATGACACCCTGAGGTTCGGCAAAGCCGAAGAAGGTACGCCGCATCGCAGTTGGGTTCCCTTGCGCTCCTTGGTGCAAGACGTCGGAGACGGTCTAGCGCTCCCCCGCGAGGCGATCGATCTGCACGTCGATGTCGACGCCGAACTGCGCGTGAACGCGGATGCGGATTATCTCTTTCGCATTCTCAACAACCTCGTTCGCAATGCGGTGCAGGCGATCGAAAGCGCCAGCGTTCGCGATGGCCGGATCACCTTGACCGCCTCACACAATGGGCGGGGCGTTTTAATCGCCATCGCCGACAATGGACCGGGGGTACCTGAAAAAGCCCTAGGCAACCTGTTCAAGGCATTCACCGGCGGCACCCGCAAAGGTGGCACTGGGCTTGGGCTTGCGATCGCAGCCGAACTGGTTGCAGCGCACGGCGGGCACTTGTTTCACAAGGCGGGTGATCCAGGCGCAATTTTCACGTTCGACATACCAGATCGAAAAGATGGGGAAGTCGGTTAAATGCAGGCGGGCCCTTCAATGAACGTCGAACTGGAAAATAACCGGTGAGTGCGCACAAGGGCCGAGCCCGGCCGGCAAACGCATTGATCGCACATAGAACGCGTTAGAAGTCCTTGCACTCTCGTTCCACACGCATTAGGAGAAGGCCTCCACTGATCTGCGGTTGCTTCCGGCGGCCCGCGATAACGATCTTTGGAGTATGCGCCCGTAGCTCAGCTGGATAGAGCACCAGACTACGAATCTGGGGGTCAGAGGTTCGAATCCTTTCGGGCGCGCCAAACATATCAACTACTTAAGCTAACTCACCTACGCTTAGCTCGCGCTTAGGTAACGCCATAGGTAACAGATACGGGTCGAATCGACCAGCGTGAGCCAGTGAATCAGTCGGTGGTTGGCATGTCCGGCCTCATCGTACCACTGTCCGGCTTCAATCGTATTCGCTGTCCGCAATCACCGTAATCCGCAACAGCGTCGGTCGACGAAAAAACCGCCTTGTTCAGCGGCACCGCACGCCGGGTTTACCGTCTCAACTGACTGTGTAGGTGTCTCGCTTGTTGACATGTTACTTTATGGCGTCTGAGCTGACGCTGAACGCTCCGCAGATGGGCGCGCGCCCACCAAGGCCGAACTGATGTACCGGCGAACGGGGAGACCTCGTAGCCGTTCGACTTTCGCTCGGGCATTACGAGTTCGACGGCAGGGATGCAGTGTGTGGTGTAATTGGTAGGCCGAAGACCGTTTCGGTCTGCGCGAGCGCCGCGAGTCACCCGGTCGCAGTGGCGGCGCACTTGTTGGGCCGTAGCTGTGTGGGGATCGAGCAGGACCCGAATATGTGGCGATGGCTGAGGAGCGGATCGCCAACTGTCTGAACTTATGAGCAAGCGCGGGCCGTGTTTCCGCAACACTAGGAGCCGCCCTTTTTAGGGCGGCCTTTCTTCGGCTATGTCGACTTCGTTTTGCTTGGCTTACGGTCGCCCTTGTCCCCTTGACCGGGTTTCGCAACGGTCTTGGCCTTGCGACGAACGTCTTGCGATAGTGATCGGCTGACGTCATCGCTCTCGTTTATCCGACCTGCGTCATCACGTCGAATGTATCGCTTGTCTCCGGGATGTGGCTCGATCAGTTCGCGTTTCTTAGGCATGTGGTAGTTCTCCTGTCTGCCTCTAAGACACACCAAATCACCCTGATCCTGCAACAATACCGCCGCCGTTATCGATCGTCCAAGTCAAATTTGGCGTCTTGGCTGCAAGGGACAGCAGCCGCGCTCTGCCGATCGCTGACGCATTCCATGCTATAATTACGCGTCCAAGACCTAGGGAAGAAGCCGCTCATGGGCGGTTTTCTTTTTGCTATACTAAATCTTACTCGCCCTTCGGGGCCAGGATCCCTAAGAGAGAGGCTGTCATTTGGCGGTCTTTTTTCTTTCTCGCCTCGATGCGTTTGTAATAGGAATCCCATGCCACTTTCGTACATCCCGCCCTGTGCACCCACCGTTCAAGCAGTATCGCCCGCCGGCCCCAACTGGGTGCATGAAGTTAAGTTCGACGGCTATCGCATCCAGCTGCATAAGCACGGGCATGATGTCGTGCTCTACTCGCGCAACGGTGCCGATTTCACGGCACGGTTTCCCTCGATAGCTCGCGCCGTGGCAGCCTTACCTGCAAAATCGGTGATCCTTGACGGGGAACTGGTCGCCATGAACGCGCTCGGTGTTCCCGATTTTAGCGCTCTCCACTTGAAGCGCGTAACAACGGCGGATCTAAGCGTCTGGGTTTTTGACTTGATGCACTTGAACGGCGTTGATATGCGGCCGAAGTCGTTACTCGAGCGCCGCGCCCGCCTTGAGCGACTGATGCAGGAGTACGAAGGCACACACATA
>JANLXZ010000340.1:0-16606 GCA_031365375.1 Hyphomicrobiaceae bacterium
CGATGCGGCACGAGCGGCCGGTGCCGCGAAGGGCTTTTGGGAGAAAATCAAAGCGGAGGAGAAAGCGGGTAAGGCCGCCGCTGCTGCCAGCGTTCTTGACGATGTGCCGCTGCCGCTGCCCGCACTCACGCGCGCGGTCAAGCTGCAGCACAAGGCCGCCAAGGTGGGGTTCGATTGGCCGTCGCTCGAACCTGTTCTCGCCAAAATGCGCGAGGAATTGGATGAGCTGGAGGCTGCCGCAAAGTCCGGCGATGCGGCGCACACCGCCGAGGAGTTCGGCGATCTATTGTTCGTGATGGCGAACGTCGCGCGCCATATGGAGATCGATCCGGAGGACGCACTGCGGGCTGCGAACCAAAAATTCACACGCCGTTTCAAACGCATCGAGGCGCTGCTGGCCGAGCACGGCAAGACGCCGGCACAATCGGACCTCCAGGGGATGGACGCATTGTGGGATCAAGCGAAGCGCGAGGAGCGGGGCAAAATTTAGCCGGGACAGCCTACTTATCGCGACCAGTATTTCCGCCCCGACACGCTGTCACGGCTGCAGCCAGACATCGGACAGGTCCTGCCCCAGATAGTGGCTCGGCATCGCGTACCAACCTTTGACTTTCTTCGGCATCGCGACAATCCGCTGGAACCACAGGAATGGCACGACATTGGCTTGGGTGATCGCGTATTTGTCGAGTTCGTTGACAATCCGCTTGCGCTCGACGGGGTCAATCGCGCGACGCTGTGCATCGTACATTTCGTCGATTTTTACATCATCGTGATTGGAGTGGGCGCCGGCGGAAGCTTTTTTCGTCAGAAACTTCGTGAAGTGCGCGGTCGGATCGTCCGTATAATCCGAGATGAATTCGATTGCGACCTCGAAGTTACCGCCGGTAAGGGCTGCCTGATACGGCGTCGTCTCGAGCTGCTCGTGGAACGCCGTCACACCGATCCGGCGCCATTGGTCGATGACGTAGATGCCGGCGGTGGTGTAGGGATCCGTCCCCGAGCGGTTGTGCAGTTTGATCGAAAGTTTATCGACGCCCGCTTCCTTCAGTAGCCGCGTCGCCTCAGCGCGAGCCGCCGTTGCATCGCGGCCGTAACCAGGCAGCTTGACGAGTTCGCTCTCCGGCAATGCCATTTCGAAGCCCGGCCGCACGCCGCCGCCAACGTACTTGATGGCGGAAATCTTGCCCAGCTGTTCGCCAGCCGTCCACCGATCGATCGCGAGGGACATTGCTTGGCGCACGCGCACGTCGTCGAACGGCTTCTTCTTGGTGTTGAAGATGACGACCAACGCCGAAACGAGCGGCTGTTCCTTCACCCACACTTTATCGCCCATCTTTTCTACCAACTGATCGCGTTCGCTGGGTGAGCGGAAACGGAACTCGGCGTCGAACTGGCCGCCGAGCATCCCCGGCAGCACATTCGGTGATTTCACGAAATAGGCCTGGTAGCCATCGAGGTAAGGTAAGTCCGGCTTGAAATATTGGTCGAACCGCTTTGCGGTCCACGAAGAGCCCCGCACGTGTTCGACGAATGTAAAGGCGCCGGAGCCCATGATTTCGGTTTCGGGATAACGCGGGTTCTGCGCCAGTTTCTTTGCACTGTAGATGCAGTTGAACGGCGACGCGAGCAATGGCAAGACACCGGCGACGCGCGTTTTGAGCTTGAATACAACGGTCGTATCATCTGGTGTTTCAATGTCGCCGAAGTCGGCGTAGTACGCTTGGCGGGCAGAAACGATGCCGCCGGTCGGCCGGATAATGCGCTCGTAGCTGGCCTTCACGTCGGCGGATGTCAGCACCGATCCGTCATGAAACTTTATGTTGGGATGCAGCTTGAAGGTGTAGCTCAGCCCATCCGGGTTCGCGGTCCAAGATTGCGCGAGATCGCCCGAAACCTCGGGATACGTCGAGCCATGGAATTTCAACAGCATCGAGTAGTGCGGTGCGACCGGGTGGGTCACGCCGAATGTCACGTTGGAGTGGCAATCATAATTCGGCGGCTCGGCGACGACCGCGAATTTCAGTGTGCCGCCGCGAACTGGGGTCTCGGCTCTCGCGATGGACATGACAGTGATCACCGCCAGAAACGTGGCGGCCCACTTAACGAGTGACGACATCGGTGCCCCTCCCAGGGATAATTTTTTTGAGCTATACGTCCGAAGTTGCTTAATGAAGCATCTAGGCGCGGCGGCCGTTGGTCAAGTGTGCCATGCGCATCGCCGCTCGCATACACTTTCGAAGTGTTGCGCCCAGCAAAGCCCGTTACAACGGGGTGCCGAACCTTACACCCGTCCCCTTGAGACGACCGACGAGACGTCCATGCCGCGCGCGCGCGATACGGACCTTTGCGTGTGTTACGCCGGCGGCGTCGGTCGAATGCCCTAGCACCTGAGCATTCTCGTGGAGCCACGCCAAGACCGCGCCATCGACCGCGGGAACGCTCAAATCAATGACCTCGTCGTGGATACTGAATTGCGCGTCGATCAACGCCAGCAGACCCGAGATGCCCTCACCAGTGATCGCCGACACCAGCGCTGGGATACGGTCGGCACGGCCGGCAGCCCAGAGGGCCTCTCCACGTTCGGCCGGCGTCAAAAGGTCGACTTTGTTCCAGACTTCCACGACCCGCGAGTCGGTCGCTTCCGCCCGGATGCCAAGATCGTTTAGCACCGCGTTCACGTCGGCTCGTTGGGCCTCGGTTTCTGCGTGCGCAATGTCGCGGACGTGAAGGATAAGATCGGCCTCGATCACCTCTTCCAAGGTGGCCCGGAAGGCGGCAACGAGCATCGTCGGAAGGTCGGAAATGAACCCGACGGTATCAGACAGAATGATCCGCCGCCCACCAGCGAGCTTTACTTCACGCATGGTCGGATCGAGGGTCGCAAATACCTGATCCTTGGCCAAAACCGCCGCCCCCGTCACGCGGTTGAACAAGGTCGACTTGCCAGCGTTCGTGTAGCCGACGATGGCAACGATTGGATACGGCACCTTGCGGCGGCCGCGGCGATGCAGCTCGCGGGTTTTGACGACTTGGGTGAGCTCGACTTTGATCGCGTCGATGCGGTCTTGAATCAAACGGCGATCGAGCTCCAGCTGACTTTCACCCGGGCCGCCGAGGAACCCTGCACCACCGCGCTGGCGTTCCAAGTGAGTCCAACTACGCACAAGCCGGCTCTTTTGATAGGTCAGATGCGCGAGCTCGACCTGCAGCCGGCCTTCTCGCGTTTGCGCTCGCCGTCCAAAGATTTCCAGGATCAGCCCGGTGCGATCCAGCACCTTCGTGTTCCATTCCTTTTCCAAATTGCGCTGCTGGATTGGCGAAACCGCGTGATCAATGACAACAAGATCAATGTCATTATCAGACACCAAATGCCCGATCTCGGCGACCTTTCCGGAGCCAAACAGCGTTCCGGGGCGCGGCGTCGGCACCGGCACGATCAAGCCGTCCGAGACTTCCAGATCAATCGCATGCGCCAAACCGACCGCCTCGGCCAGCCGGTCGTCCGGTGAATGCAGTGGCGGCACCGCCTTCGGATCGATCTCGCCCGCGGCTGTCACGTGCTGTGGCCGCCGTGAACGTGGCAAGACCGGCACGAGCACCAAAGCACGCGCCGTCGAGCCTTGCGCTCTCTGATGCCCGGCGTCAGGCAGAGCATCGTCCAAATCAATGTCGAGTGGTTCTTCGATGACGGTGAACTATCCTTGTGCGCCTTCCGCCGGATCCTGATCCATCAGGTGAACCGGGGCTCCCGGCATGATTGTCGAGATCGCATGCTTGTAGACTAATTGCGAATGCCCGTCACGCCGCAGCAGAACACAGAAATTGTCGAACCAGGTGACAATTCCCTGCAGCTTTACCCCGTTGACCAAAAAAATCGTGAGAGGTGTCTTGGCCTTGCGTACATGATTGAGGAAGGTGTCTTGCAAACTCTGCTGGCGTTCGGTTGCCATTTTTTTATCGTCCCGTTTTTCAGGTCTTGTTGTTGCAGAGCACGGGTTTGCTATCCCATGCCTCGGATTAGTCAGTCTTCAGCGGATCACTTCATAGGTGGATTATAATAACTGTTTTTCAACTGCCGTCCGCTAGCTTTGCGTACGATCAGCCCTGCAATTTGGATGCGCTAAACTTACGCAGCTGCATGTTCTGCTATGTCGTGGAAGGCCGCACGCAACCTGAGCGTGAGTAGTCCGGGCGCGCCATTGCCGATTGGGGCATCGTCGACCCGGATCACCGGCATCACGATGTTTCCGGCGGAGGTGATGAAAGCTTCGCGCGCCGCCATGGCTTCGGCGACTGTAAACGCGCGCTCCTCGAGTAAAAGGCCTTCGCGCTCGATCAGATCGATCAGCGTGGTTCGCGTCACGCCGCGCAAAATGTCGGTATCGGCTGGCCTTGTGACTAGTCGTCCGTCTGCATTGACGATCCAGGCGTTGCTGGAGGCACCTTCCGTGATATGCCCGGTGGTATCGACAAACCAGGCTTCTTTAGCGCCGCTCGATTTAGCGGCTTCTTTGGCCATGCTCGATGGCAACAACATAACTGTCTTGATATCGCACCGCTCCCAACGGTTGTCCGGCATGGTTTTGATCGCAATCCCGGTTGCGGCCCGTGCCTCCATGCTCGCCAGATCGTGACTGCGGGCGATGACGACGATCGTTGGCGTTACCGTACCTTCTGGTGCGAACAGGAATTCGCGGGGCCGCGCGCCTCTCGATACTTGTATGTAGACGGAACCATCAATCAGACGATTGCGCCGAATGATTTCGCGCAGCACGCGTTGCCACGACGGTCGTGACAGCGGCGCTGACATGGCGAGTTCGCCAAGTGACCGGTCGAGCCGATCGAGATGCCTCGCCTCGTCGATGAGGCGACCGGCGCGCACTTCGCATACCTCGTAAATCGCGTCTCCGAACTGATAGCCGCGATCCTCGACGTGAACGTGGGCATTTGCATAGGGTACGTATCGGCCGCTGACGTAAATGTATCGACTCATGGTTCCTCTCGGGCCTCGGACAGCGACGCGTGCAGTCGTTCAAATCGGCCCGACGCCTGCACGCTGATCCGATGACACACCCAGCGCGCGCAATTTGCGATGCAGGGCTGATCGCTCCATGCCAACGAATTCTGCGGTGCGCGAAATGTTGCCGCCGAAGCGATTGATTTGTGCCAACAAATAGTCGCGCTCGAAAATCTCCCGCGCCTCGCGCAACGGCAGAGACATCAGGTGTTCAGACTTGCCGTTGATCGGCAATGGCACGTTCGACCCGATCTCCTGCGGCAACATGTCGGCTGAGATCACCGTATCCGGCTCGCCCCCGGTCAAGATCATCACGCGCTCGATGTTGTTGCGCAGTTCACGCACGTTGCCCGGCCAATCGTGCGCTTGCAAAACAGCAATCGCATCCTCGCCGATTTGACGCGCCGCAAGTCCGGACGTTTGCGCAACTTGCTGGCCAAAAAAATGTACGAGATCGGGAATATCCTCGCGCCGCTCGGCAAGCCCCGGCACCCGCAACGGCACCACGTTCAAGCGGTGGTAGAGATCTTCGCGGAAACGGCCTTCTGCCATGTCCCGTTCGAGATCGCGGCTGGTGGAGGATATGATGCGGACGTCGACGGAGACCTTTTGGCTGCCGCCGATCCGCAAGAACTTCTGTTCGACGAGGACGCGTAGAACTTTGCCTTGCGTCTCGATCGGCATGTCGGCGACTTCATCAATATAAAGTGTTCCACCGTGTGCCTCTTCGAGCGCGCCGACCTTGCGCGGGCCACCACTGCGATCTTCGGTGCCGAATAATTCTTCTTCGACCCGATCGGGTGCCATGGCGGCGGCATTGAGCACGACGAAAGAGTTGTCTGACCGAGCCGACTTCTGATGCATGACGCGCGCTGCCAGCTCCTTGCCGGCTCCGGATGCACCACGGATCAACACGCGGCTGTTGGTCGGCGCGACCCGCTCAATGTGCGCCCGCAGCTGGTTGATCGCCGTCGACTTGCCGATCATCTCGGCACTTTGCGTCGAGCGCTCCTTGAGTTGCTTCACTTCGCGGCGAAGCTGGGACGTCTCGAGCGCGCGCATCGTGACGAGCAGCATGCGGTCCGATTTGAACGGCTTTTCGATGTAATCGTAAGCGCCCCGGCGGATCGCGGTAACAGCGGTTTCGATGTTGCCGTGCCCCGAAATGATCACCACCGGTAGGTCGGGGTGCACCTTCTTGATAATCGACAACACTTCCAGCCCATCGAGCCGGCTGCCCTGCAGCCAAATGTCGAGGATGACCAATTGCGGGCGTCGCTCTTCGATCGCGCGGAGCGCTTCATCGCTATCGCGGGCAAGCCGGCACCGATGACCTTCGTCTTCGAGAATACCGGAAACCAGATCGCGAATATCGGCTTCGTCGTCCACCACCAGGATGTCAGATGCCATTAGTTATTCTCCTACTGTGGACCAGCTTCAAAGGCGGGCCCGCTGCTTGAACGCGCGGTCTTGCGACCGCAATCGAATAGTCCGGGCAGCCTACTCGGCCGCCACCTTTCGAGCCGCGTCGGTGTGCAGCGGCAGCGTGATGCGCACGAGTGCACCCCGACTACGACCGGGCCCGACAGGGGCATCTTCGAGCGACAGAACACCGCCATGCTGTTCGACGATCTTCTGCACGATAGCGAGGCCAAGGCCCGTGCCCTTGTGACCTTTGTTCGTGACGTATGGCTCAAGTAAACGGGCGCGGTTTTGCTTGGGCAGACCAATGCCGTTGTCGATCACCTCGATCAACGCTCGATCGCCCTGAATGACCAGCCTGGTTTCCACCATGCCTTTCCACTCAGCGTCTGCCTGGTCCGCGGCGCTTTCGACTGCCTCCGTCGCATTCTTGACGAGGTTCGTTACCGCCTGACTGATCAAGCGGCGGTCGAACAAGCTTGCAACACGGCTATCCGGCAAATCGATTTTGTAGGCAATGTTGGTATGCGCCTCACGAAACAAGATGACTGGTTCCTGCACCGCCTCGCGCAGGTCGCTCGGTTCCATCACGGGTTTGGGTACCCGGGCAAAGCTTGCGAACTCGTCGACCATGGTTTTGATATCACCGGCTTGCCGCTCGATCGTCGCCGTCAACTTTTCGAATGTTTCCCGGTCCTCGACGATCACCTTACCGTACTTGCGACGGAGCCGTTCCGCCGACAAGATGATCGGGGTGAGCGGATTTTTTATCTCATGGGCAATGCGTCGCGCAACATCTGCCCACGCCGAAGTGCGTTGCGCCGATACCAATTCCGTTATGTCGTCGAATGTGATCACCGACCCTTGCCCGGTGCCCGCCGCAATATCGCTGCTGGCCTGCTCACTCGTCACACGAACCGCGAACGTGCGCTCGTCGCCCTTCACCAGCAACGTCACCTCATGTTGGGTGCGCGCCCGCAGTTGTTGCTCGGTTTGCGGCACCGCCAATTGAGCGAACTCCGGCACCGCCGATGACAGGATACACCCGACGAGGCTCGCGCGGTCCAGTCCGAGCAGGTGTTCGGCCGAACGATTAGCGAGCGTAATGCGGCCATCGCCGTCGAGGCCGAGGACGCCGGCCGACACACCGGTCAGCACGGCTTCCATGAACACCCGGCGCTCGGTCAATTGCTCGTTGGCGGTGACAAGCGCATCACGCTGGTTCTTGATTTCGGACGTCATCGTGTTGAAGGTCATCGACAGACGCCGCAAATCACCTTCGCCGCGCTTGATCGGAAGTGCGATCTGTAGATTGCCCTGCGACACTTGTTGGGCAGCCGCGATCAAGCGACGGATCGGGGCCACAAATCGCCCTGCAAACCACAACCCGGCCCAGATTGCCGCGAGCAGCGCGGTCAACGAAAGCGTCGAATAAATCAACCCATGCGCAAACTTCAGCTCGCCGCGACGTTTGCGTGTTTCCTGATATTCGGCAAAGGCTGCCTGGGTACGGCGTAACTGGCCGATCACCTTTGGGCTCACACCACGGGCGACGTACAGATACCGGCCGGGGAAGCGCTGTAGTTTGACGACCGCGTTCACCCGATAGTTTTCGCTCGGCGTCGACAAGGGTACTTGGCCGGCCTCGGCGAGTTGGATGATTTCGGGTGGAACCTTGTTATAGGGAAGTTTATCGTTATCGACAGCATCGATCATTGGCGTGCCCGTGGCATCGATGATGAATGCGACCGGCAATTCCCGTAGACCCGCTTGAGCAATGACGAGTTGTCGAAGTTGCGCCTCGTCGCCGCCGACGAGCGTCGACGCATCGTCGAGATCCTTCGCCATATTGACGATGTCGGTGCGGATCACCTGCCCGTGTTCATCGAGGTAAGCGGTGGCGACCTCGAGCGAGTTTTCCACAATCTGTTTGGTGCGATTCGAGATACTGTCGAACGTTCTAGAAAACGTCGTGGTCGCGGCTCCAGCTAGCAAAATCGCCGGTAACGCCGCGATAATGCTGAACAGGGCAACAATGCGGATGTGCAAGCGGGCACCCGGCACCTTCGCCTTCCAGGCATGCAGGAGGTCGCGGATCTGCCAGGCAACGACAGCGATCATTGCGATAATCAACAGCGCGTTGATCAGCAAAGCCCAGAACACGACCGAACCGCGCGGCACGATGGGTGTCAGCCCGGTCAAAATCAAGTAAGTCGAAATGCCAGATATCAGCGCCAGGACAGTAACCGTCAGGCCAATCGAAAAGGCTCGCGGATTTGCCTCGGGAAGAGGCTGTAAAGCGTCGTCGAACGGATCGATAACGGGCGTTGCTGGTTCGGACGAAATCGTCATTGCGCCGGCCTCCCCGCTGTTGTTGTTCCGATTTACCGAAGCCCCAACGGCTCCCGGGCGTTCTCATTCCGCAACACTGCGGCTGGGTAGTGACGCCGCCTGTGCAAGTGAACTCTAACTGTGACATTTTCGCGACAATTTCGTCACAGGTAGACGCGTTACCAACAAGCGTCAAGCGCAACGCTGAATTCGTTGAACGTTCAATGCCCGTGCTTACGGGAGCGGGGTCCGGAACACTTGGATGTCGAGGTCCCGGATCCGGCTCCGCAAGGTATTCCGATTGAGCCCGAGTAATTCCGCGGCGCGTATTTGGTTGCCCCGCGTCGCTGTCAAGGCCGCAGTTATGAGGGGCAGCTCGATCTGGCGGATAATTCGGTCGTAGAGGCCCGCCGGCGGAAGCGCCCGGCCGAAAGATGCAAAATGAAGCGCCAGATGCCGCTCGACCAATTCCGAAAGCTCTTTCGGTTCGGCCCCCCCGCTATCACCCCCCAGCTCTCCTATTTCGGCGAGTTCGGCATCGACGATGGCGGCGGTAATCGTGTCCTGCGCATGCAGCGCTGCAAGACGCCGGACGACGTTTTCCAGCTCTCGAACATTGCCCGGCCAAGAATGTCGCTTCAGGCGGTCGACGGCTGCCGCCTCAATGTTCTTCGCACCCAACCCGTCTTTCCCCGCCTGTCGCAGAAAATGGCGGACGAGATCGCCAATGTCGTCCAAGCGTTCACGAAGCGGCGGCAATCTCATCGGCACAACGTTCAGCCGGTAGTACAAATCCTCACGAAACAGTCCCTGCTGGATTTGCGATTTCAATTCGCGGTGCGTCGCCGCCACGATGCGAACGTTGGTGCGGATCGGCGTGCGCCCGCCGACGGTGGTGTATTCACCTTCCTGCAGGACCCGCAGAAGCCGTGTCTGTGCCTCGAGCGGCATATCGCCGATCTCGTCGAGAAAAAGCGTGCCACCCTCGGCTTGTTCAAAGCGGCCCTGCGTGCGTGTTTGCGCTCCGGTGAAGGCTCCTTTTTCGTGACCGAACAGCTCGCTCTCGATAAGTTCGCGCGGGATCGCCGCCATGTTGATCGCAACGAACGGACCACTGCGCCGGCGACCGTGATCGTGCAGCACGCGCGCGACCAATTCTTTGCCGGTGCCGGATTCGCCGGTGATCATCACCGTCAAGTCGGTCTGCGTGAGCCGCGCAAGGATGCGATAGATATCCTGCATCGCGGTCGATCGGCCGATCAGTGGCAACTCTTCCGCATCGCCCTCCGTTTCGCTCGGTCCGCGCTGTGCTTTGCGGCTTGGCTCGGCCAACGCGCGCCCGACGACGGCGACAAGCTCCGACAGATCGAATGGTTTGGGTAGATACTCGTAGGCCCCTTTCTCGGCGGCCGTGAGTGCGGTCATCAAAGTGTTCTGCGCGCTCATCACGATTATCGGCAAATCGGGCCGCGCCTTTTTGATGCGCGGGATCATATCGAAAGCGTTTTCATCCGGCATGATGACGTCGGTGATAACGACGTCGCCCTCACCTTGCGATACCCAGCGCCACAGGGTCGCCGCGTTGCCGGTCGTGCGCGGCGTATAACCCGCTCGCGCTAGGGCTTGGTTCAAGACTGTTCGAATGGCTGTGTCGTCATCGGCAATCAGGATCGTTCCACGCGCCATGGTTTATCCAGTTCGGTTTTTTGACACGGGAGATCGCGTCGTGAGGGTGGGCGACTGCATCGGCAACAAAACTCGAAAGATCGTGCGTTTGGGTTCAGAGTCGCATTCGATGATGCCGCCATGATCGCCGATAATCTTGGCAACGAGGGCAAGTCCGAGACCAGAGCCGGTGCGTTTCGAAGTGACGAACGGGTCGAACAGATGCTGCTTCATCGTTTCGGGTACGCCCGGGCCGTTATCGACGACCTCGATCATCAAAGGTAACGCGACGCGCGCGCCGCTTCCCGGGATCGACAGACGAACCCCTGGACGGAACGCTGTCGTCAAAACGATACGGCCGTTCTCGCCGCCTTCGTCGATCGCCTCGGCCGCATTTTTCACGAGGTTGAGAAACGCCTGCACGAGCTTGTCGCGATTGCCCGGCACCGCCGGTAGTGACGGATCGTACTCGCAAACGAATTTGATGCCGCGCGCAAAACCGCTCTCGGCAAGCCTTTGCACATGATCCAGCACGTCGTGAATGTTGATTGGATCTTTGGCCATGGGACGCTCGTCACCGAACACTTCCATCCGATCGACCAACTTTCGGATCCGCTCGGTCTCCGCGCAAATCAATTGGGTGAGTTGACGGTCCTCGTCACTCACGGTCGGCTCGAGCAGTTGGGCCGCACCACGAATGCCCGACAACGGGTTCTTGATCTCGTGTGCAAGGACGGCGGCCATTCCCGACACTGAGCGGGCCGCGGCCCGATGCGTAAGCTGGCGCTCGATCATTTGCGCCATGCTGCGCTGTTGCAGCATCACCAGGATAAGCCCGGGTTGATCAGCCAACGGCCCACTGTATACGTCGACGAGCTTAGCGCCCTCAACGCGCGGCATTGTGATCTCGACCCCGTATTCGTTCACCGTTGCTTCCGTGCGGCGCACTTGCTCGACCAACGTGATCAAGGGGCAACCGAAGGCGACGATTTCCGTCAGCGTCATCCGCTTAAGGACGGCCTGCCCGCATGAGGTGAACGATTCGGCAGCCGGGTTCGCATAGACGACCCGCTCATCCTCACCCAAAACGAGGATCGGGTGAGGGAGTGCCGCCAACAGCAAATCATGTTCGATGTGCCGACGGGCTCCCAAGGGTGCCACTTTTGCAGGCGCTGGGATCATGCGGCGATTGCCTCGGGTTCGATGTAGAAAGTTGCCAGGCCGGCGAGCACACGCGCAGCGTCGTCATCCTGACAGAGCCTCGCCCGCCAAGCTTTTGTGACAACAGCAGGCCGGCCGCTGGCTTCCAGATACCAGCCAATATGCTTGCGCGCGTTGCGAAGGCCCAGGTGCATGCCGTAAAGCGAGAGCATCGCTTCGACATGGCAAACCGCAATCTCCGCCTGATGCGAGAGATTTGGCGAGCCTGGATCGCGGCCGCTCGTCAGTGTTCGCTCGATCTGGCTCGCGATCCACGGCCGGCCATAGGCACCGCGGCCGATCATAACGCCGTCAGCACCCGACGCTGCTAGCGCGGCAAGCGCATCATTCGACGTCGCAATGTCGCCATTGACGATGACCGGCAACCGGATCGATTGCTTCACTTGACGAACGAACGCCCAGTCCGCCCGCCCTTTGTAAAACTGGCATCGAGTCCGGCCATGTACCGTGACCAGTTTAACACCGACCGCTTCGGCGCGCCGCGCCAATTCCGGTGCATTGAGGGTCGCGTGATCCCAACCCATGCGCATTTTGAGTGTGACCGGCACCGACACGGCGCCAACCACGGCTTCGATCAGCCTCTGCGCATGGTCGAGATCGCGCATCAATGCGCTTCCCGACAGTTTGCCGGTAACCTCGCGAGCGGGACAACCCATGTTGATATCGATGATATCCGCACCCAGCGCTTCGGCGATGCTCGCTCCCTCAGCCATCCAGTGTGCTTCGCGACCAGCGAGTTGCATGACGAACGGCCGCGCCTCACCTGAGGCCGCGCGGCGTAGTACGTGCGGCTTCTCGCGCACCAACTCTTCGCTCGCGACCATCTCGGAGACGACAAGGCTGGCACCGAGCTTATGACAGGCATCGCGAAACGGACGGTCTGATACGCCAGACATTGGTGCTATGAATATGCGGCCCGGCAATGCGAGCCGTCCCAGCTGCAGGCCGCGCGAAATTTTCTTCATCGCGGTTCCACTGCTGGGATTTCCTCTGATTTGCTCATATATTAAGCGAAACCCTTAGCTGATGAAGCTTTACGCATTTTAGGCTCGAAATCTTCATCTCGCAAGTGCGAAACGATGAGCCGGACGCTGTTGTGGATCAGTCGCACCCCCGTTATGTGAGTATACGAAGATAAACGGAGAGGCGGATCGTCGTGCCGACAGCAGTACTGATCGTAGCGGCGGGACGTGGCACGCGCGCCGCATCTGGTCTCAATGACTTGCCTAAGCAGTACGCAAAGTTGGGCGAAATTTCGGTGCTCGCTCGTACTGTTGGAGTGTTCGCATCGGACCTGCGGATCCATACCATCCAGGTTGTCATACATCCTGATGACCGAACGCTTTACGATCAAGCGCTGGGCCCGTTGCGCCATAGATGCCGGCCCGCAGTCGCCGGTGGAGCGACCCGGCAGCAATCGGTGCTGGCGGGCCTCGAGGCATTGCGCTCGACCGGCCCTGCGCGCGTGCTGATCCACGATGCTGCGCGCCCCTTCATCACGAGCGATGACATCGGCCACGTGCTCGATGCGCTGTCGCTTGGATCCGCTGCGATCAGCGCTGTTCCGGTCACGGATACGCTCAAACGAGCGAACGCTGACGACTTAATCATGGAGACGGTGGATCGGACCGGGCTTTGGGCGGCGCAGACACCGCAGGGCTTTCATTTTTCCGCCATCCTTGATGCACACCGCAAAGCCGCAGCTGAGCATCGCGAAACATTCACCGATGATTCGGCCATTGCCGAATGGGCCGGCATGAATGTCGCACTGGTGCTTGGCTCTCCGCTGAACACCAAGATTACGACGCAGCCCGATTTCACGGCGGCCGAGCAAATGCTGTCCCGCCATCGACCGTCCGCTTTGAGCATCGATGTGCGCACCGGCACCGGCTTCGATGTCCACCGTTTTGCGCCGGGCGATGCTGTATGGCTGTGCGGTGTGCGTATTCCCCACACCCACAAACTCGACGGTCACTCCGACGCCGACGTTGCCCTCCATGCCGTGACCGACGCAATCCTGGGCGCGCTTGGCGACGGTGATATCGGCCAGCACTTCCCGCCGAGCGATCCGCAGTGGAAGGGCGCGGCATCTCACTTGTTTTTGCGCGACGCCGCCCGCCGCGTGGTGGAGCGTGGCGCCCGCATCACCAACGTCGATGTTACGTTGCTTTGCGAGGCCCCCAAGATTGGCCCGCATCGCGATGTGATGCGCGCCTCGATCGCTGACATCATCGGTCTCGACGTCAGCCGCGTCGGCGTCAAAGCGACGACCACCGAAGGTCTCGGTTTCACCGGACGGCGGGAAGGCATCGCCGCAATGGCGTCGGCGACGGTTGTTTTTGGCGACTGAAAGAAAGAATGACAGGGAAAGCTTGCCCTCACCTCCAGAATCAAGGCATCCGATTGTATATCGGTTGTAGACGCCTCTCTCGGAGCCAAGCCACATGAACGTCATGACGCCCACGCTGACCAGCGGACCAATAAATATCAGCGAGATCGCCGAAGCAACCCGGACCACCTGCCTCGCTACGCGGGTACGTCAATTGTCGCGCATCATCACCCGGGTTTACGACGATGCCTTGCGACCCTTGAAGATCACTGCCAGCCAATTCACGCTGCTTACGCAGTTGGCTCAGCAGGATGGCATCACTGCGGTTGAGATAGGCTTCACGCTCGATATCGAAAAATCCACGCTGTCACGCAATCTCAAGCGGTTGCTTGCGCTGAGCCTCATCAACATGGACCCGCCGGCCGGTCGGCGGGGACGCGGGCTGCATCTCACGGCTCCTGGTCAGGCTGTGATTAAAGATGCCTATCCAGTCTGGATCGAAGCTCAACGCCGCGCGCATGCCGTGATGGGCACTGATAGCCGGGCAACGCTCGATGGGCTTCTCGTCAATGCCGAAAAACTTGTCGTCGCCTGACAATTGAAGCCGGCGACGAAGTCTGATTAGCTCGAGGGCACGTCCGAAACGTGCCCTTTTTTGCGTGCGACGGAGGCTTTAGTCATGTTCCCTGATGACTTGGCGGAGGAGGCAACGGGGCTTCTGGCTTGGTTGCGAGCGAAGGGCCTTAAAGTCGCAACCGCAGAAAGCTGCACCGGTGGACTGATTGCCGGCTTGTTGACCGAGATCGCTGGCTCCTCGGATGTGGTCGATCGCGGCTTCGTCACGTATTCCAACGAGGCCAAGGTTCAGATGCTCGGTATTGATCCACAACTCATCGCGGCTCATGGCGCGGTGAGCGAACAGGTTGCCCGTGCCATGGCAACCGGTGCACTCGCGCACGCTATCGCCGATATCACCGTGGCGGTTACGGGCGTGGCCGGCCCGGGAGGTGGGTCTGCCGACAAGCCCGTCGGCCTCGTGCACTTCGCGACCGCTCGACGCGGCGGCACCGTGGTTCATCGCGAGGCCCGCTTCGGTGACATCGGGCGAAGTGAAATCCGGATCGCGACGGTTCGCGAAGCCCTGACAATGCTCCGACAAACAGCTAGTTAACGACGGCTGCTACCGGCACGCCATATACAGCGCGTGCGCGCTCCTCGAATGCTTCGGCGAACTTGCGAAATGCTTTGTCGAACAATGCCCCGACCAACAGCGCCAGCATGTGCGACTTGAACGCGTAGTCGATAAAAAATTCGATCTCGCATCCTCCTTTGCTGGAAGCGTGAAATTGCCAGCGGTTCTCAAGGTGGCGAAATGGCCCGTCGATATAGCGAGCCTCGACCTTCGGGACATCAGGATAGAGCGAGACCCTGGTGAGAAATGTCTCATGAATCGCCTTGTAGCCGACGGTCATATCGGCCGTGAAGACTTCCGGGTTGCCGGTTTGCTCGCGCCGGCGAATACGAAGCGCTTCGGTGAGTGGCAGAAATTGCGGATACTTCTCCACGTCCGCCACCAGATCATACATCTGACGCGGCGTGAATGGCACATGGCGGCGGGTCGTGAAGCTCGGCATTGGAATCAATTTTTCCTGTTCTGCCGACACTATCGATGAAGCCCAGGGCATCCGCATCGCGGCGAAAGATCACGGGGGAAAGTTTGCGGCGGAGCTTGTTATCATTTTCTCAAGATGCGGCGTCTGATCGCGATCCAGCTATCGTGCGATGCAAGCTCCGTCATCTTCCCGTGCCATTGGGTCGTCTCACCGATGCGCCGCCAGCCGCGCGGCGCGCAGCTTCGCGAAGTCTTCACCGGCGTGATAGCTCGACCGCGTTAGAGGCGACGCTGCCACCAAAAGAAACCCCTTGGCCAGCGCCATTCGCTCGTAGGATTTGAACTCGTCGGGCGTAACGAAGCTTTTAACTTCGGCGTGCTTGCGGGTCGGCTGCAGATATTGCCCCATCGTCAGGAAATCGACATCGGCCGAGCGCAGATCGTCCATGAGTTGCAACACCTGTTCGCGCTCCTCACCGAGGCCGACCATGACACCGGACTTGGTGAACATCGTTGGATCTAATTCCTTGACCCGCTGGAGTAGCCGCAGCGAATGAAAGTAACGCGCACCCGGCCGGATCTTGAGATATAGCCCCGGCACCGTCTCCAAGTTGTGGTTGAATACGTCTGGCTTAGCTTCGACCACGATCTCCAATGCGCCCGGCTTGCGCAGGAAATCCGGTGTCAGGATCTCGATCGTGGTCGCCGGCGTTCGGGCACGGATGGCGCGGATCACGTCGGCGAAATGTCGCGCGCCACCATCTGCGAGATCGTCGCGATCGACAGACGTGATGACTACGTGCTCGAGCCCAAGCTTGGCGACGGCTTCGGCGACGTTGATCGGCTCGAGCGCATCCAACGCCCCGGGTAATCCGGTTTTGACATTGCAGAAAGCGCACGCCCGCGTGCAGGTGTCACCCATGATCATCATGGTTGCGTGCTTTTTCGTCCAGCACTCGCCGATGTTGGGACAGCCGGCTTCTTCGCACACGGTCGCTAAACCGTGCTC
>JANLXZ010000377.1:0-9368 GCA_031365375.1 Hyphomicrobiaceae bacterium
GACACGATTGCTGTAGCGGAAATCGTACTCCGCCAGATACCTATGCAAGTGCTTCTCACTGCAGTGCTGGTAGATGCCCTTCATGCCGCGCTTGAAGATCGAATAAAAGCCTTCGATCGTGTTGGTGTGGATCTCGCCGCGCCCATACTGGCCAGCCGAGTGATTGACGAACGCGTGCAGGTATTCCTTGTCCATGTTGCGATAGTAGCCCGCGTCATCAGTTATGACTTTGGCTTCCTGCACAAGGTTTTCGCGAACGATCGGCATGATGTTGTCGGCATTCGCGCGATCAATATGGAAGCTGCGCGCCTCGCCTTCGCGACTGACCAGAGTTAGCACCGCGTTCTTATGCGCGTAGCCGCCAGCCGCCTTGACGTTGTTCTTTTTGCCAATGAACGTTTCGTCGATCTCGACAATGCCACCGCCGCCACCCATTGGCGCCAACGAACCAGAGCGCATCGCTTCCCGGATGCGGTGCGACATGAACCACGCTGATTTCAGGGTGATGCCAAGCGTCCGATGGAGTTGGTTCGAGCTGATGCCCTTTTTTGACGACGACATAAGGAATATCGCCTGCAACCAAATCCGAAGCGGAATGTGGCTGGCCTCGAAGATGGTGCCGATCTTGACCGTGAACGGCTTCCGGCACGCGTAGCACTTGTAGGTGCCAATGCGCGTCGACTTGCCTTTCATCTTGGAAATCCGAGCCGCTTCCATGCAGTGAGGGCATACCGGACCCTGCGGCCAGACGAGGTTTTCGACAAACTCGTAGGATTTTTGCTCATCGTGGAAGTGTGGATCGCTCAATACGGACATGGTTTTGCTCCTATCTGTCCGTACTATATAGTGAAACTCTTGGGTACGTCAAGTATAATATCGCCATTTTGGATTAGCGGCGGAATGGCGTATGTTCCGGTCCCGTGCGCCACCATGTCAGGACGGCCTTCGGTAAATATTTCCACGCTTGCGACGGCAAGGCGTCGGCCGACTTTGATCAGTCTCGCTTCCGCAATCATGTCGGCAGGATTTGGCCTGCTCAAGAAGTTCATGGTCATGCTGGTCGTCACGGCCTGAAGCGCGTGTTCACCGAGTTCTCCCAATAGGGCCGCGTAAATGGTGAAATCGGCCAGTTTAAACATCACGGGACCTGAAACCGTGCCGCCTGGACGCACCATCGAAGAATCCGCAAGCAGGCGGACGCGCGCGCGACTGTCGGTAACCAGTTCGATGCGCAGAGCGCCGGAACCTTCGTGCACTTGCGGGAATTGTTCGTTAACCAGAAGCGTGACTTGTGCCGCATCCAGGCGCACGGCTGAGTGGTGGCGGGGAGTTTGCATTCTTAATATCGTCCCAGTTGTCGTTTGAAGTGTGAGCATAACGATTCTATTCTGCACTAGTCGCGTTGCCAATGATGCAACCGAGCCACTCAGGAGCTTGACGCATGAAGACTATGATGAAGCATACGCTGGGTGTCATCGCCGGAGCGGTGGTATTGTTCGCTGCGGCGGCAATCCCCTCGATTGCTCAGACGACATCGACGGACTTCAAGCAGGTGCAACTGGCCGAGAAATCAGTTCAAGGTTTTATTGCGGCTCAGAAGGACTTGGCGGCAATGGCAACTCAACTGCAAGCTGCGGGCGATAAGCCAGATCCCAAACTGCAGGCAGAGCTGGAAGGTGTGGCAACCAAGAACGGATTTGCTAATTTCGCCGAGCTCGATGATGTGGCAGCCAACATCTCTATGGTGATGGCCGGCCTCGACCCGCAGTCCGGAGACTATGTCGATCCGATCGAAGCCATCAAGAAGGAGATGGATGAGATCAAAAAGGACGACAAGATCCCCGAGAAGGATAAAAAGCAGATGCTGGAGGAAATGGAGCAAGCGTTGAAGACGACGCCACCACTTCAGTTTAAGGAAAACGTCGTGATTGTGAAGAAATTCCAAAAAGAGATCGAGAAGGCGCTGCAGTAGCCGGACGGGGAAATTTCTGCAGGTCGCATGGGAATAGGTATGCGGGTTCGAGTTCCTACGTCAAAGTTCGGTCCGAAGCCGGCGGATGATCTGCCGGCTTCCAATTCCATTAAACTCACTCACCCCGAGCCCGGCATTGCGGTTGTCACGCTCGACCGGCCGGCAGCGCGTAATAGCCTGTCGATCGGGATGCTCGGGGAATTGCAAACAGCGATAGCTGAGTTGTCGAGCGATCCGACGGTGCATGCGGTCGTTCTGACGGCCAATGGACCGGCATTTTGTGCCGGCCATGATCTCAAAGAGATGACGGCTGCGAGGAGCGACGCAGATCGCGGGCGTGCCTTTTTCAAACTTACGATGGATGCGTGTTCAGCGACCATGTTGGCGATCCTCAAGTCGCCGAAGCCGTTCATTGCGGCGGTACAAGGTGTCGCCACAGCCGCCGGTTGCCAGTTGGTCGCGACTTGCGATTTGGCTGTTGCCGCAGAGACGGCGGCATTTGCTACCCCGGGCGTGAATATCGGGCTGTTCTGCTCGACGCCAATGGTGGCATTATCACGCAATGTCACGCGCAAGCGTGCTATGGAGATGCTGCTTCTCGGTGAGATGCTGTCCGCTAAGGATGCGCTCGCTCATGGCCTCGTCAATCGGGTGGTCGCGACGGATGCCGTACTTGAAGCCGCGATGGCGATGGCGCGTACGATAGCATCCAAATCGCCTTTGACTGTCGCCACCGGCAAGGCTGCGTTCTATCGCCAGCTCGAACTGCCGGTGGCCGACGCTTACGTCTTTGCGGCCAACGTTATGGTCGAGAATATGATGGCGCGCGATGCGGCCGAGGGAATCGGCGCGTTTATCGAGAAGCGTCCGCCCGCATGGACCGGAACTTGAAGCCATGGAGCCTCGCCTCAGCCTAGTCACGCTTGGGGTTGCGGATGTCGCTCACGCGCGCCGGTTCTACGAAATGCTCGGCTTCAAGGCATCGGCGGCATCACAGGAGAGTGTGGCGTTCCTGACGGCCGGCGGGGTCGTACTGTCGCTCTATGGCCGCGCAGCTCTAGCTGAGGACGCGCACGTCGATAACCTGACAACCGGCTTTGCCGGTGTCACGCTTGCTCATAATGTCCGTACCGAAGGCGAGGTGGCGACGGTGCTCGCAGAGGCGGTGTCTTGTGGGGCAACTTTGGTGAAGCCCGCACAGAAAGTTTTCTGGGGCGGCACGTCAGGCTATTTTAAAGACCCTGACGGTCATTTGTGGGAGGTAGCTCACAACCCATTCTTTTCCATGGACAGTGGCGGTCGTCTACAGCTGCCATAGGCGCTAAGGATTGTCGTTGAGGCATCTCACCGGCAACAGGTTCAAATCATGCTGCGCGAAATTTACGTCCGGCCCGCGGGACTTATGGCAGCCATAGTCGCGCACCCCGCCACCGAAGTACGTGGCGGCTTCCGAGTGGGTGCAGGTTGGTTAGATTTTTCGGCGCTCGATATTCTCGAACGCAATGGCGCGCTCGTTGAGCGGCGACTGGCCGGCCTTGGCGAGTTTTTCGAAAAGGATTGGGGCCGCCGCACGCGTAATGCGGCCGACATGTTCGAGAATATCATGAGCCCACGCGCGCGGATCGCAGGATTGAACCTGGCGACCCCGCGTATCATGGGCATCGTCAACGTCACTCCCGACAGCTTCTCGGATGGCGGTAATCTGAGTTCGCCGGCAGCAGCGATCGCGCAGGGAATGCAGCTCGCTTTGGATGGTGCCGATATCCTCGACATTGGCGGCGAGTCGACCAGGCCAGGGGCGTTGCCTGTGCCTCTCGAGGAAGAGTTGGCGCGTGTGATCCCTGTGATTGAAGGGTTGGCGGGAAAAACCCTGGCGCGGATCTCGATTGACACGCGCAAGGCGGAAGTTATGCGGGCTGCCGCCAACGCAGGTGCCGATATCATCAACGATATCTCGTCGCTCATGCATGACGCGCGCGCGCTCGACGTTGCCGCCGATACTGGCTTGCCCGTGGTCTTGATGCACGCCCAAGGTGATCCGCGGACGATGCAGGAAAATCCGACTTACGATCACGTCCTTCTCGACGTGTTCGATTTCCTAGAAGCGCGCGTCGAGGCCTGCCGTCGCGCTGGCATCTCGCCAAACCGATTGATCGTCGATCCCGGTATCGGCTTCGGCAAAACAATGGCCCACAATCTCGAATTGATGGCCGGCTTGAGCTTGTTTCACGGACTTGGAGTTCCGGTATTGGTCGGCGCATCGCGCAAACGTTTCATCGGCACGATTTCACGGGTGGCGACCGCGGCCGACCGGGTCAACGGGTCGATCGCCGCCGCGCTCGCCGCTGTCTCACAAGGGGCGCAGATCGTGCGTGTTCACGATGTCAAAGCGACGCGAGAGGCACTCGACGTGTGGATGGCGGCGACGACGGCTACGCTGCCGACGTCGGCAATTACCAGTTAGATCGCGACTTCCTGTATGGGAGCGTGCTCAACTGGCCGCTGCGCGACGGTCTGCAATCCGCTGTGCGGTGCCGGCAATTATAGCTGCTCGCAATTCGGGCAACGCGTTTACCGATGTATCGATCGCGACGTGCTGCGCGCGCGCCAGCGCACGCAGATGATCGGCGTTGTCGATGGCTTTCAGCTTGGCATCGAGGCCCGCGGCGCCCTGCTTTGTCATCACCACGATCAAGCTGAATGCATGCGGATCGAAAGGCGGCGCAGCGGGCGGTGCATCCGGTTCGTGCTCAGGTTCGTCCGCTGCATCGGCAAAGGAACCAATGCTGCCTGCGCCTTTGCGCACCCGCAAATGGGAAAGCTCGGCGTCGAATTTATCCGTCAAGCGATCCGCGGCCTCAGGACTAACTCCTGGATCGGCGCGCAACGCGTCGCGGAAGTATTTCCGCTTACCAGCTCCGGACGACGCCTTTGTATGTTTTGCCATGACTTTTTCCGATGGTCTCACTCGGCCGCCAAACGCGGGCTCATCAATGGTGTGATCTCATCATAAAGGGCACGAATTGCCGATGTGCCAACGCCGTATTTCTCTTCTATTCGCTTCGGCGATGCGTCCCAATCAAATGCATTTGCAATGCCTTCGCTGTGCGGCAACTGGGCATTGAGCATCGGATGGTCAAGGCCGATTTCGTCGATGATGTTGCGATCGCGCGTGTTTTCCCGCGTGCCGTTGGCGACGCAAATGTAACGGCGGCGCTCAAGTTCGATTTCCCGGAGATCATCGATGTTGCGCTTTTCCTCGATCAAGAGGGCGACCCGATCAACGGCCAATTGTGATACATAATCCGGACGGAAGGGTACCAACACAAGGTCCGCAGTTTTCAAAGCGGCAAGGGCTGCAAATGACAAGCCCGGCGCGCAATCGAGGACGACAAGGTCATAGTTCGGTTCAAAGCGCCGCAGCAGTCGGAGCAACCGTCCCTTGACGCGCGACGCCACGATATCTGGATCTTTTGCCTGGCGTGCTTCCTTGACGTACAACTCGCCTTGGACATCCTCCAGCATCAATGAACCTGGGAGTAGGGAAATGCGGGCCGGTTTGCCATTCGCGTCGCGAACGTCGCCAGTGCCGTGAACCAGATAGTCGCGCGGTGCGCCGGCAGTTTCGTCGAACATGTCGAAGAAGTAGTCCGAGATGGTTCGGTTCCCCTTCTTTGCTTCGAGCCAGCCCTGACCGCCGAGCAGGATCAGCGACGCATTACATTGCGAATCGAGATCGAGAACGAGAACGCGTTTGCCGCCCCTAACGGCTGCGGCGTGGGCAATCCCGACCGCAACTGTGGACTTGCCGACGCCGCCTTTGCGGTTAGCAACCGCGAGAAAGAAGGCCATATGTGCTCCGTAGGGTTCGAAACTGGGTTGTGTGCCCCGCCGGGCCTCCTATGGGTTGATTCCGACGCTGGCGCTATGTCTCACAAAGCACACCAGATTTGGCGTAACTGTTGCTAACAGCTGTTGATCGCCCGAGGCCTTTTCGAATTGGATCGAAATAGGTTAATGAGCAATTTGGGCATAGCACGGCGAGCCGTGACAAACGACGGGATGACGCAAATGACGCGCCGCTATTTCGGCACTGACGGCATTCGAGGGCTTGCAAACCGTCATCCGATGACGTCGGAGGTGGCTCTCAAGGTCGGTATGGCCGCCGGGCACGTGTTTCGCAACGGTAGCCACCGCCATCGGGTCGTGATCGGGAAGGACACTCGATTGTCGGGCTATATGATCGAGAGCGCGCTGCTCTCCGGTTTCACGGCCGTTGGCTGCGACGTCTTTCTATTGGGTCCGATGCCAACGCCGGCAGTCGCCATGCTGACACGCTCGCTGCGCGCCGATCTCGGCGTGATGATATCTGCTTCGCACAATCGCTTCGATGACAACGGCATCAAGTTGTTCGATCCGGATGGTTATAAGTTGTCCGACGAAACCGAAGCGCAAATTGAAGCGCTGGTCGATTCCAAAGCTGAGGCGATGCTGGCTGCGCCCGATCAAATTGGTCGAGCCACGCGCGTCGAAAGCGCTCAAGAACGTTACATCGAATATGCCAAGCGCACCTTGCCCAAGAACTTGCGTCTCGATGGCCTGCGCATCGTCATCGATTGCGCCAACGGTGCCGGGTATAAAGTAGCCCCGGAAGCTCTGTGGGAACTCGGTGCGGAGGTTATCAAAATCGGTGTCGATCCCAATGGCCGTAACATCAATCACAAATGCGGCTCCACCGCACCAGAGGCATTGATCGACAAGGTTCGGGAGGTTCGCGCGGACATCGGGATTGCGCTCGATGGTGACGCGGATCGCGTCGTTTTGGTCAACGAAAAGGGCCAGATCGTCGATGGCGATCAACTAATGGCCGTAATCGCCGAGAGTTGGCTCAAGCGGGAAGATCTCGCCGGTGGCGGCGTGGTGGCAACGGTGATGTCCAACCTCGGGCTCGAACGCTATCTGACGACACTCGGGCTCAATTTGATCCGCACTCCGGTTGGCGATCGCTACGTTGTCGAGCACATGCGTAAGCACGGCTATAACGTTGGTGGCGAGCAGTCTGGACACATCGTGCTGTCGGACTTCACGACCACCGGTGATGGTTTGATATCCGCCCTGCAAGTGTTGGCTGTGGTGGTCTCGACAGGGAAGCCCGTCAGTGAAGTTTGCAATCGGTTCACGCCGTTGCCGCAAATCTTGCAGAACGTTCGCTACTCCAAGGGCAAACCGCTAGACGATGCGCGGGTTAAGAAGGCGATCGACGCTGGCAAGGAGAAATTGGGCCAGTCGGGCCGCCTCGTCATTCGCCCGTCTGGCACCGAGCCTTTGATCCGCGTGATGGCCGAGGGCGACGATGAAAGTTTGGTCTCCGGTGTAGTGGGCGATATTGCCGAAGCGGTGCGTTTGGCCGCCGCCTGAAACATTAATAAAATGTTTATTTGAAACCCTGCCATAAAAGCCATGGCAGGGTTTTCCATTTTTAACGAGTTATGCTTCGATAAACTGCCCGGGCAATTAAGCGTCCCTTAAAACTTCTGACCGATAGTCCCGTATTGAGACAGTTCTGCGTTCAAGTTCGGGTTCCGGCAAGCAATGCTTCCGGTCAGATAGAGAAAGGGTATCAGATGATCTCGTTCGGCAGGACGCTGCTGCTGGGAGCCGTGCTCTCGATCGGCACCGTCACGGGGGCCGGCGCTGCCGACCTCGGCGGTCCAGGCGGCGGCAGCCTCAAGGATTACGGCTATCAGCCGCAAATGGTGGCGTCGAACCCATCGTTCTACTTGCGCCTTGACGGCGGTTTTGCCCGTCATGATCGCCCCTTCATGGTAGAGGATGGCGTTGCCGATCTCACCGAAACGTCAATGGACAAGGCTTGGACGCTCGGTGGCGGCGTCGGCTACTACTTCGCCAGGAACGTTCGCGGTGACCTGACCTACGACCATCGCTTCAAGTCGGATGTTTCCGGCTATCGCTATGACTTTGCGCAGACACTGCCGGCTGGCACCGACTGTCACGCGGGCGATGGCCCGGCGGTACAGACGTCGTGCTACGGCACCCGCGCTTTCGGTATCAAGAGCGACGTATTCCTGGCCAACATGTACTTCGACTTCGATTGCCGCTGCCACATCACACCGTACCTTGGCGTCGGTCTCGGCTTCGCTCGGCACCAGACCACTGCTGGCACCGTCACCAACGACCAAGGGGTCACCGGTGACATCGATAGCGCCACCAAGACCAGCGTCGCTGCGGCTGTGATGGCCGGCTTCTCGATGCAGGTTCGCGAGCGCCTTGCTCTCGATGCCGGCTACCGCTTCTTGTACCTTGGCGATGCCGCGACCGGCGCCGTTAAAGATCGGGGCACCAACGTCACGATCGCGCCAGAGGCGACCGTCGAGGGCATCCACGCCCACGAGTTCCGCGTCGGCCTGCGTTACGACATCCGCTGAGCTGGCGAGCCTCGAACTCTCGGACACGAAGCCGGCCTACGAAAGGCCGGTTTCAATCAAAAGTTTCCTTCGTCGAGCTTCCTTGTTTGCGTCGCGTGAAGTGTACCGAATTTTCGAATTCATCCGGGCTACCGCGTAACTGGACAAAGTAAGCATTCGAGGCCTGTCGCCATCTTTGGCGCGCCTCCTTCGAGGGATCGATCCACATGAACCGTCGCATTCTATCTTCATCAGCAGCGCTGATCGGCATGGCGCTCATTCACTCGCCAGCAACTGCGGGTGATTGGAACAATGGCGCCGGGTCGTTGAAAGATCGCGGCGGTGTGGCAGTCCCGGTGCCGGCTCCAGTGGCTTCGTACGACGGCCCAAGCGGCTGGTATATGCGCCTGGACGTCGGCCTTGGCCGTGAAAGCAACCGTGGCGCAACAGAAAGCGGTCTCGTCTACGGAGCAGGAGACAGCGCCGACTCTTATTCCGCCACTGGCGCGGGATTTGGCTCATCCGCGAGTTGGATCAAAGACGACACCGACGTGAATTTCAGTTACGGCGGCGGTGTAGGTTACCGCTGGAGTTCGAACTGGCGCTCCGATGCCACGCTCGAGCATCGCACTGCCAGCGACTACAAAATGCGGGGCACGTACCAGTATTCAAACCTGGTTGCTACCCCTCCTGGGCCACCTAATTACGCTGCTCCTGCAACGCCCTCCCGGATCGACGGTACGACCTCCGACACGACGACTATGAAGAGCGGCGTGCTGATGGCCAACACCTATTTCGACTGGACGAACCGAAGTGCGTTCACCCCTTATATCGGTGCCGGCATAGGCCTTGCTTATCTCAACCTCAACCGTCAGCACACAACGAGCGATACCTCGTGCGATCCGGCGGAGTTTCCCGTGCCCTGCGCAACGCGGGCCACCCATCGCAATTTCTCCGGTTCTGGTTCGGAG
>JANLXZ010000441.1:0-3238 GCA_031365375.1 Hyphomicrobiaceae bacterium
CATCGAGGGTACGGAAGACCGCAAGCACTTCGACGCCAACAAAGCCTTGTTTGCACGCGTCGAGAAAATCCGCATGGAAGCCGGCCGCCGCATGGGCTTCGGCGACGTCTCGGATAAAGTGATCCCGAAGGTCGGCTTACTTTCGAAGGCTCGCACCGATAAGGGCACCATCACCTCGCGTTATCTCACGCCGCACGCTCTGCATATGGCGCACGCGGTAACCGGTGCCGTCTGTGTCGCCAGCGCCTGCGCCGTCGAAGGCTCGATCGCACACGAACTTGCAAGGCCAGAAGCTGGCAATCCACGCACGATTTGGATCGAGCATCCCTCGGGCGAAGTCGACGTACTGCTGCAAACAACCGGCTCGGGTGCCAACATGGATGTGGTCGCTGGTGCCCTGCGGACGGCTCGCCCAATCATGCGCGGTGAAGTGCTGGTGCCCGCAAGTTTGTGGACACGTTAGGCCGACCATCTGTCAACGTCTAAAGGGAGCCGATCGGCTCCCCTTTTTGTTAGGATTTAGACAATAAAAAAGGACCGCATTTGCGGTCCTTTTCGTTGTTTCTCAGCCCTTTAGGCTGCCTGAACAATTGGGAGGTTGGTCTTCTTGTCCTCCCCTAGCTTGCTATCAGAACGAAGTGCGATGTGCATGTATCGAACTCGTCCTGCGATTTTGTCCTTCTTTACACCTAGGTCACCAAACTCACGACCAAACGTCGGCAGTGCAAGTGGTTCCTTCTCTTGTTCTTCGCACCATGCGCAGTAGTCCTCGTACAAACCGGTAGCGGTAAGGCTCGAACCATCCTGTGCATCGATACGTTCCTTGTAAAAGCGCTCCACATCAGTTTCTGGAGCAATCATCTTCGGTGCAGTCTTATTGTCGTTGGCACTTGCGACCCGCGGCTTCGAAACGACCGCGATCGGAATAGCCGGTATATGAGCGACGATGGGTTGCTGTGCAGTCATGACCGTTGCCATGACGGGCGCAGCAGGAGCCTCGCGATCATATAGACGCCACTGACTGAATGCGATGTACATGCCGAAGCCGGAACCGACTTCGAGTAATAGAGCCACGAAGATCGACATCGCGGTCTGGATGTCCTCCATCGAAGCAGACGGCATGAACTTTTTCAGCAAAGCCAACAGCACGACGGCTTGCGGATCGGCATCGGTTGATTTACCGCCGCCATTCTGCTCGATCTTACGGGTAAGATCACTGGCCTTGGCGCCGAGCTTTGACGCCTCTTGCCCGGAGGCAACTTCGGCATTCAAAGCGTGCAGGTTCTGACAGAAGTCACGCTGCGCTTTACCGTTCATCAAGGTGCAACCGTTGGTCCAGCCCCACTCGCGGCGGTTCTTCGCGCCATCGATCTCAGCTTGAACAGTCGTTGCCGGGCGGTGCTGCGGGATCCAGGCCAGCTGATCATTGGTACGTTTCAGCTCGGTTTGCAGATCCTTGTAGCTTTGGGCACCGACAGCGCGCTGACCCGATGAGTCTGAACGGTTCAGAGCAGCATGCCCCAAAGCCGAAGTCATCGCGTAAGCTGTGACAACCACCCAAACAACAGCAGATGCGCCCGCTTGGGACCACATCTTATTCTTGATCGCGGCAAAGAAGAAAAACGGCACGAGTGCCTTCATACAGTCGGCCGCCGCACTGGCCGATCCATAGATTACTCCGTCAAGCTCGGTTTTCCCGAGACTGTATCCAAATCGATAGTTCATCGCAGCCGACACGGCGAGTAGAACGCCAGCCGCAAGAACCCCTAGCACGCCCAGAGCGTGTCTCATTGCCCTCTCCATTTCAGGGGGCTCGTCCACGCACAAACGAAGTTGACGAGCGCTAAACATCATCAGCGAGGGTGCGATTATTTCAGGCTGCAACGGCACGTTGGCCGCTCCCAGGTTGCACGATGCTCTAATTCGATGTGAGCTCCGGAGCTGTTTGAGCCTGTTGCTATTCCCCAACAGCAACAGCAGTTCCGGCATCGAGCCGACACGTATCAACCAAACCCGAACGCATGAAACCGGACTGCTTGCACCAATGGCTATCGCCGCTTGATTTCACCTGTGCAAAACATTCACCGGTACGAGCCTAACAAACGACGCAGTACATTCGACTGGCTCCCTCAGGTCATGAAACTAATCGATTCGTTAGGATTTGATAATGGTTTCAGTTGTGTAGCCGACTTATTCGCCCGGCCTCTCGCTTCAGCACGATCTGAAACCGAGTTGCTTCGGCAAGAGTTGTCCCCAGGGTGAGCTGGTTTTTTGCACCGGTTATCCCCAGCGCAGAAACTTACCCACAGGATGATGGGGCGCTTTCCTTCCACGCGCCCAGATGTAGTGTTGCACAACCATCCTTACTGATGCCGGGCAAACACACGTCCAAATCGGTGTTGTGGTATTTCCGCACGCGCCAAGCGATTTGGTGGCGATTTCGGGAAGCGAACGCCATCACGTTCCGAGCCAAATGCATGAGAAATAGAACCATAGTATGTAATTGAACTCGCGCGCCTTCTCGCGCGTTATCGGACGTTGCCACTCAAAATGGAACATCTCTTGCACAATTGTTTTTGAATATGGACGAGCCGGCGTGAGTGGGAGTAGAACTCCCTCAGTACGGAGATCGAGTTGATCCCCGGGTAGTGGAGTTGGACGTTATGCGCATAGCTACTGGGTTCGCATTCGCGCTCGCGAGCATTGGCTCCGCGCTTTACTTCTTACCTTTAGACAACGCTTCTCAGCGCTCTGAAGAGCATGTCGCGAAGATCACCCGCACCGCTGCGAGCGGAACCTCGAAATCCATTGCGCAATCGGCGCCGGTCGAAGGGTCCACCGCACTCACTTCGTCGCCGACCCGCGTTTTTTCTGCTGGCAAGCCCCTCGTCGCCGATGCGCAACCTGCAGCGCCACTTGCCGCCCCGGTCACTTCGTTTATCGCCCCGGTTGCCACAAAACTGGCGGAACCCGGCTTGCGCAGGTTATCCTCGTCGCGCCCGGCAGATGACGATGCGCGCCGCGAACTGGTGCGGGATCTGCAGCGTGAACTCAAGCGCGTCGGTTGCTTCGAGGGCGAAGCGACCGGCACTTGGGGACCAAACACAAAGAGAGCAATGACCGCCTTCACCGAACGGGTGAATGCGACGCTCCCTCTTGATGAGCCGGACTATATATTGTTGACGCTCGTACAGGGGCATCCGGCAAAAGCATGTGGCAAACTATGCCCAAGCGAGCA
>JANLXZ010000089.1:0-2990 GCA_031365375.1 Hyphomicrobiaceae bacterium
CAAGTGAACCAGCAGCGGGCGCCTGGTCAAATGTTTTCAAGCCAAGAAGCATGCCCGCACTGGGCAGCCGACGTAATCCGCCTTACGACGGCTGTCGAGTTGCAAGCCGCTTTGACCTCCTTGATACCATTTGCCTATCGGCACCGGCTTCCGGTGAAGGTGAGCGACTGCTGATCCCTGGTGCATGTCTGGAAACTCTTCGCCGCTATGGTCCAGCTGGCGATCGGGAGTATATACGGGACCGTGTGAAAACTCTGACATTCCTAGATGAGCGTGGCGAAGCATTGTAATGTTCGCTGGCGTGGACGGGGCATGTCATGACCGCCGAGTGCGGGACATCACGACTTTCAACCAGTCCCAATGATATTGGGTGACCGCACGTTTCAGGATGCAGTCGTGTTCATGCTCGGATTGAATCTGCGATGGAGGAACGAAAACGGGAGATTGGTCATTTCTGTATTGACACTGTGCCGTCGCCCTCGCCAGGAGCTACGTAATGACTGACATTGCGGGACCAGCTGATGTAAACGCGGCTGCTTCTGTTACCGCGGCGCGCGCAACCGACGAAGTTCGGATCTACGCCCACTCGCCAATCATATTCTGGTGGATGGGATGGCTGGCGGCGTTTGTAATGGCAGTAGCGACTTTGATCGGCGGGGTTTATGTCAGTGTCGGGCAAGGCGCGCAGGAACTGGTGCTGCCGCAGTCTGCGCCGCACGTTTCGTTCTCGATCGTCCTAGTTTTGCTTGTACTATTCACCAACGTGAAGATGCGCGGCATCTATTCTATTACATTTGTAATAGCGACGATGTTTATAATTGTATTATTTGCCTATCTTGATTGGTGGGACCGCATCTTCGCGCTCATCCCTTATCTGACCGTCCACATCAATCTTGGCTTCTACTTGTTCTTCGGCACGTGCCTCTTCCTGCTGTGGGCCGCGACCTTTTTCGTATTCGACCGACTGACATACTGGCGCATCCGCCCCGGCCAGATTATCGAGGAGAGGTTGATCGGTGGTGGTCAGCGGACGTTCGACACCGAAGGACTTCAGTTCGAGCAGCGCCCTGCCGACTTCTTTCAGCAGACCATTCTCGGCCTCGGAGCCGGCGACATCGTGTTGCGTACGGGCGGCGTCACGAAGTCTGAGATCCTGATCCCAAACGTTTTGTTCGCGTCCGACAAGCTGCGACGTGCGCAGCGGTTACTGGCCGTGAAGCCCGACACGCCTGCGCCACTATAAATCTCATAAACGAGGGAGAAACACCATGTTATTGCCCCCGCAATATTTCTGGCTCGAACCGGTCCTGTTCGCTGCGATCATCGTCTTTATCGTGGACTTGGTCGGCAACCTAATAACATTTTCCAACCGGCTAGCGAATGCTTTTGTGACGGCGGCGCTATTCACTGGCCTCTTCGGCGCGCTCGTTTACTACGGCTATGGCAACATTCAGATTACTGTGAACAGAGAGCCGACGGCCACAGCTCCCGCCAAGAAATTATAGTTGACACGGCGTAGCGGTGCACTTGGCCATAGGCTGTAGCACGCGTCGGCGGTAGTGGTAGCGATCGAGTGCCGACCGGACATCGACGAGAGATCGGCGACGTTCGGCGGTGGAACCGTCAGCTTCGATTCAGCCCAAGATAGGCAATTCACTTTCTGGGTCGAAGAAGTGCAATCGACCTTGCTGGGCTGAGAGGCGAACTTGATCGCCCGCAGAAACAGCCGTTTCGGCCGGGACGCGGGCGACGGTGACGCGGTTATCGCCAACCTTGGTCTCTAGCAATATTTCGGAACCGAGTTGCTCGACTACTTCTACGCGCGCATCAAGGCCTGGCCCGGGTGCACCGTCCTTTAGCATCAGATGTTCGGGCCGCACGCCCATGGTGACCCGCCGGTTTTCCTGGGCGGCGAGTGCTCGGGCATCCCTTGCGGTAACCGTAAGGTTTAGTCCCGGCGCTTCGACTGTGATGGTGCCGCCCTCGCTGCGTAAAGTGACGTCAATGAAATTCATCGCCGGCGCGCCGATGAAGCCGGCGACGAATTTGTTGGCGGGCTTGCTGTAGACTGTCAGCGGAGAACCAACCTGCTGCACCCGGCCGTCGCGCATGATCACCACCCGGTCGCCGAGCGTCATGGCTTCGACCTGATCGTGCGTTACGAATACGGACGTGGTTGGCACCTGCGTGTGGAGGCGCTTGATCTCGATCTGCTTTGCCTTTGCTTTCCCCGTTCTGTGGCTGATCTTGACTTCGGTGCGTCCGCTAACTGTCTCGAAGTAAATGCGACGTAATTGATGCCGCATCATGCTCTTCTCATTTCGAGAGCTGCCAACAAAGATGCTCGTAAGCGATCCTCGGGATCAAAATTTTGCGCGAGGGTCCGCATCACGTTCTCAAAGCGACGTCGGTACTCAGATGCTTTGCCGGTCTCGCCAAAGCTCTCGTAAATCTCTGCGGCCGTCTTATAAATGCGCCACGCGGCGAGCGGCATGTCCGCATTGTCGAGCGTCGCTAGGGCGCGGGAGAGTTGAGCCCGGGCATCGTCTAAATCACCGGCGGCATGGGCAATACGGGCCAGTAGACCATAAGCCAACGCCAAATGATTCCGATCGGGTGCCGGTGCCGCGTATTCACGAAGTTGGGTAGCCCGTGTCCGGGCCTGGTCGATGTCACCCACCAAAAGACAATATTCACCAAAACAATGATAGAACTGCGTGTATATTGTAAAATCCAAACCGGTGCCATCGGCATCGACCCTGCGTTGGACATCGTCGAATTGCTTGAGCGCGCTTTGCCGGTCGTTTAGTCCCACAAAGGCCTTCGCCAGGACTGCCCGATGAAAGAAAAAGGCAAATGGGTTTTCGTCGAGTATCGTATCGTCGATTTGATCACAAAGCTCGCGGGCTCCTTGAAAATCCATTGCCTCGGCATGGAGCCAAGCGAAGGTTAAGCAACACAGCGCTTTGGCTGGTTGGTTCGCGTTTTTC
>JANLXZ010000466.1:0-5429 GCA_031365375.1 Hyphomicrobiaceae bacterium
CGCGCCGGCCGCCGCGCGCGACCCAAAAAGAATTCAGCTCGATTCGATCGTCATCAGGTCGGCGCGCACGACGCCATCGGTGACATACGCCTGCACTGCTGCGGCCATCACCGGCGCCAGCATGAAGCCGTGACGAAACGCACCGTTCACGTGGATGGTGTGGCCCCGCACGAAGATGCGCGGAATGTTGTCGGCGAAAGCAGGCCGCACGCCAGCGCTCATCTCGACGATTTCGGCCTCGCCAAATGCCGGATGCAAAGCATACGCGAGCCCCATTAATTCGAGGGCGGAGCGCAGCGTCATCGCAGACGCGTCCTCGCTCTCGATCACGGTTGCGCCGACCATATGGATACCGTCCGACCACGGAACGATGTAAAATGAGGCACGCGGATGTAGCAGCCGCACCGGGCGGCGCAGCCGTATGTCGGTCGAGCGCAACAACAACCGCTCTCCGCGCACGCCGCGCAGCGCCGGCAACTCCATGCGCGCGGCCAATCCTCGGCAGTCGATCACCAAACCGGGGCCAGCTTCGTTCGCCGACCAAACCTCGCCGAGCCTCACGTCGACACCAGATGCCTCGACCGCTTCGAACAGAAAGGCCAACGCGCGTGGCGTCTCCATGTGCGCTTCTTCTGGAAAATATAGCGCGCTGGCGAAGCGGCCCTCGAGCGCCGGCTCGAGTGCTGCCAAAGCGGCGCCGTCGATGAGTGCGGAGCCGTGCGTCAGACGGGCAAAACGGGTTAGTTCTCCGCGATCGCGCGCCGCGGTCACCACCAGCGAACCTTGGCACACGAGATCGGGATAATTCGATCGCCACAGTTCCAGACCTTCGTGGCCGAGCGCCCGCACCAGCGGCGGTGCCGCTTCCGCCTCGCAGTCGGGCGAGATCATTGCGCCAGCCCATCGACTGGCGGCATTGGTGAACGGCGCCATACTGCGCTCGATCAGCCGCACCCGGTGGCCAGCGCGCGCCAATGTCCATGCCTGCCATAGGCCGAACACGCCGGCGCCGACGACGGTAATGGACTGTTCTTTCAACGGGTGTTGTTCCTGAGCTGGTGACCGTCGAGCCCTTAGCACGGTGCTCCGATTGTTGCGATACTCGGGATCGGCCGCCCGCTAATCGCCCTTTGAGATACCTTCGCGCCGAGGGTCTGAGCCGCCTTCCAACCCATCTCCACGCACGCGAATGATCTGCAGACCGGAGGTCATCAGATCGGGGGCAATCCGGTGACCATAGTGCCGCATCTTCAGCGCCGACCACAGCGATGGTGGCGAGATCCAAGGCCGCCAAATGGCATCCATGGAGAGCGCGGGGTCGAATTCGATCTCGAACGCTGCCCCTCGCGAGCCGAAATTGAGTAGGGCGGATGCTGCTTGCGCGTCCATCTCCCAGTCGATCAGGGCGACGATCGCCTTGACCACGTACAAGATTATGCGACTGCCACCGGGGGAGCCGACAACGGCCAACAGTTTTCCAGTTGGATCGAAAATCAGTGTTGGCGCCATCGAGCTGCGCGGCCGTTTGCCAGGTCCAATGGCGTTGGCAATCGGGTTGCCCGCGCCATCCACTGGCTGAAAAGAGAAATCGGTCATCTCGTTGTTGAGCAAGAAGCCAGCCGCCATCACCCGCGATCCGAAAGCGGCTTCGATCGTCGTTGTCATCGAGACAGCATTGCCCGCCGCGTCGACGATCGAGATATGACTTGTTCCGACATTTTCCCGCGTTTGATCCTGGCCGTTCAGGTTCGCCTGCGTGCCAGGTGGACGGCCAGCTTTCGGCCGAGCCATCGCGGCCTTCGGGTCGATGAGAAGACGGCGAACACCAAGATATGGCGGATCCAGCATACCCATCGGCACCCGCACGAAATCCGGGTCGCCGACGTAAAAATCGCGATCTGCGAATGCCAATTTCTCGGCTTCCGCAATGAGATGCAAGGCTGGCCCATTGAGCGCTGCGCGCCGGCCACGCCCTAAATTGTACGGCTCCAAAAGTGCGAGTGTTTGGGCCACTGCAAGCCCGCCCGATGACGGTGGACCCATGCCGCAGATCCGATGCTTCCTGTACGCGAAGCAGACGGGTGGCCGGGACTCGACCTTGTAGCCGCCAAGGTCGGTGATCTTGAGATCGCCTGCAACATTTGGTGCCTTGGCGACGGCGTCCACGATCTGCACGGCGATCTCGCCCGTGTAGAACGCATCGGCGCCGCGGTCGCGAACGGTCTTGAGCGTCGCCGCCAGCGCCGGATTGACGAGCAGGTGGCCAACAGGATGCGGCCAACCCGATGGATCGAAAAAATAAGCCCGCGCGGAGGCGTCGAAATTGGCAGCGCCCATCCAATGAAGCAGCAGGTTGAGACGCGATGTCAGCGGGAATCCTGCTTCGGCTAGCTTGATCGCAGGATCGAACAAGCGTTGCCACGGAAGGCGGCCGTGCGTCCGGTGAATTGTTTCGAGTAGCCGTGGAGTGCCGGGCACGCTGATGCTCAATCCGGAGTGGACCGCGGCATCGAATGGCATCGGTTGGCCGTCCCGCAGGAAACGATCGGGCCGGGCCGAGGCTGGTGCGGTTTCGCGACCGTCGTACGTCGTTATTTCTTGCGCGTGCGCATCCCAGTGAAGCATGAACGCGCCCCCGCCTAGGCCGGATGATTGAGGCTCGACCAAAGTGAGCACCAATTGGACGGCGATGGCGGCATCGACCGCGCTGCCGCCGGCCTTCAACATTTCGACGCCGGCTTCGACGGCAAGCGGATTGGCAGCCGACACCATAAAGGTTCGCGCGTTCTGCAACGCCCGCTCGGTTCGCCCGGTTGCAGCTTCAGGCGCGATGGCTCCGCGCTGCGCCAAAACTGGTGCCGCCGCGCAGGCGATCACGATTGCGACAAGCGCGATCAATTTTGTGTATTTGGATCGTGCCATATGTCCGAGCCCTTGCGCGAAAGTCGCTGGCTCTGAGGTTGCGCGATTTTTCCATCAATGGAAATCCCGTGATTTAGGGAGTATGGCGCCGGTGTGTTTGGGCAGCACGCGAACATCGCGCGGATGGCGAAGCTGGCCCGGCTGGGCTTTTCCGCGTTGACTGCCGGGTTCCGGCCGTAGCACTTCGTCGGCGTGGGCAATCGGGATTCGCATTGCCGACGACGAAGGCGACAACGCGCCCAGCCAGTCGCTGCGATCTTCCAATCTTTTGGCAATCACGTGGATGATGCCCTCTTGCCGTTGAACCTGCCCCTTGATCAGGATCAGCCGTGCCATCATCACAACCTTACGGAAGCGCTCGAGGGTGTTTGGCCACACCACTGTATTGGCAACGCCGGTTTCATCCTCGATGGTCATGAAGACGACGCCCTTGGCCGAACCCGGACGCTGGCGCACCAGCACCACCCCCGCCACGGCAACGTAGGCGCCGTTTTTTATGTCCCCCAACTGGTTGCAAGTGACGACGCGCTCAGCGGTCAGCCGTTCCCGTAGAAAGCTCATCGGATGAGCTTTAAGGGACAGCCGCAGCGTCTGATAATCGTTGACCACGTGCTCGGAGAGCGCCATCGACGGTAGATCTACATGCGGCTCGAAACCCATTTCGTCGCAGCCACTGGCCGCAAACAACGGTAGCGGCGCATCGAGACCGAGCGCGCGGACTTCCCACAGCCCCTGCCGCCGATCGAGGCCGAGCGAGCGCATGCCATCGGCGGCGGCAATCTTTTCGATCGTCGCGCGAGAGGTTCGCACGCGCCGCCACAGGTCACGTACATCGCGGAAAGCGCCACTGGTTGCACGGCACTCCAGAATTGCATCTGCATCGGAGTTGGATATCCCATCGATTTGGCGCAGACCAAGGCGCACAGACGGTTTGTCTTGCATCGATCCCGGCGCCAGTAGTGCATCCCAATCGCTCAGGTTGACGTCTGGCTCGAGCACTGTGACGCCGTGATCGCGCGCATCGCGCACGAGTTGCGCTGGTGCGTAAAATCCCATCGGCTGGGAATTGAGGATCGCGCAACAGAACGCCGCCGGGTAATGACATTTCAGCCAAGACGAAACATAGACGAGATGGGCGAAGCTTGCCGCGTGGCTTTCCGGAAAACCATATTCGCCGAAACCTTTGATCTGGTTGAAACAGCGAGCCGCGAAGTCGGGATCATAACCTCGACCGACCATGGCCGAGACCATTTTTTCCTCCAGCAGTCCAATGGTGCCGCGGCGCCGGAACGTAGCTAAAGCGCGGCGCAACTCGTTGATTTCAGCGCCGTTGAATTTAGCTGCTTCCATGGCGATCCGCATGGCTTGCTCCTGAAAAAGGGGCACACCTTTTGTTTTGCCGAGGATTTGGCGGAGCTCGTCAGGGGGGCCATACTCGGGGCCGGGGGAAGGATAGAATTCCGGTTCGATGCCAGACCTGCGCCGCAGATAGGGATGCACCATGTCACCTTGAATGGGGCCCGGCCGCACAATCGCGACTTCGATCACGAGGTCGTAATAAGTGCGCGGCTTGAGGCGCGGCAACATGTTCATTTGCGCCCGGCTCTCAACCTGAAAGACGCCGATCGAATCGGCCCGGCACAGCATGTCATAAACTTTCGGATCTTCGCGCGGGACCGCAGCTAAGCTCATCGGCCGATCGTGATGAGCCTCCAGCAAATCAAATGCGCGGCGGATGCAGGACAACATACCGAGCGCCAGCACATCGACCTTGAGAAGGCCCAGCGCATCAATATCGTCCTTGTCCCACTCGATGAAGGTGCGGTCGGCCATCGCGCCGTTGCCGACCGGTACGATTTCGATCAACGGCCCGCGCGTAAGGACAAAGCCACCGACATGTTGTGACAGATGCCGGGGGAAACCGATCAACTCGTCGGCGAGTTCGAGGACAGCTGCCAGCATCGGATCATCCGGATCGAGCCCCGCTTCGCGGACATATTTTTCAGGCAGCGCACCGCCGGACCTTGTACCCCAAACTTGGCCCGCCAACGTCGCGACCGTGTCCTCGGACAGGCCCATCGCCTTGCCAACCTCACGCACCGCCGATCGCGAACGATAACTTATGACGGTGGCGGCGAGACCAGCCCGATGGCGGCCGTAGCGGCTATAGATGTGCTGGATTACTTCCTCGCGGCGCTCGTGCTCGAAATCGACATCGATATCGGGCGGCTCTTTTCGTTCCGGCGCGACGAAGCGCTCGAACAGAAGGTCGACCTCGACCGGGTTTACAGCGGTTATTCCGAGACAATAACAGACCGCAGAATTGGCAGCCGAACCGCGGCCCTGGCAAAGGATATTTTGGGAGCGCGCAAAATGTACGATGTCGTGCACGGTGAGGAAATAGGGAGCATAATTCAGCGTCTCTATCAGCGCGAGTTCACGGGCGATGGTGTCTGCGATTTTTGGCGGCACACCGTCGGGAAACCGCCACGACGCGCCTTCGGTGG
>JANLXZ010000014.1:0-2531 GCA_031365375.1 Hyphomicrobiaceae bacterium
CGACCGGAAAAATGCCTATAATGCCGTCAAGCCCCATGCGAATTTTAGTGCCAGGAATAACGAACGCGGAATCCATGAGCTTGGCTAAATTTTCGAGTCGTACGAGCGACTGCTCGGGGGACAGCTGAGCTAGCGACGTCGCGGAAATAAGGGGCATTTATCTCGATCCTATCACGCTGCTCATTTACCAAGTGCACATGGGAACGCCCGCATCGCGCGGCAAGCCACCCTCTAATGCTATCGTGGGTTCGGCGGTGAACGGCGCTTAACTAGCATCACTAAATGATGATGGAACGAAATTATGCGCCGCGCGTTTAAACACCGCTCGTTGCACGCATATGCATTTACGGAGAGATGGGATGGATGGAATTGTGTACGTAGTCGGCCTCATCGTGGTGGTGATGGCGGTATTGAGTTTGTTGGGTCTTCGATAAGGAGTTTTATGAAATGGTGCAGGCAACGCCCGTAAATGTGGGTCCTCAATCATCTGCTTTAGCTTTCGAATCTACCTCATATGTAGAATGGCCTTGTATACTTGGTGGCGCGGTGGCTGCACTTGCGGTTTCATTTGTGCTTCTGACGTTCGGATCCGCAGTCGGCCTGGCTTCGGTTTCCCCTTGGACCTCAACGAGCGGTTCAGTCACCGCAGTAACAATTGGAGCTGGTTTTTGGTTATTGTTGGTTCACGTGTGGGCCTTCGCTCTTGGCGGATATTTAACTGCACGAATGCGGCACCGCAGGGCCGGCGCAAGTGCCGATGAAACGTCGTTTCGCGACGGCGCCCATGGGTTGTTGATGTGGAGTACAGTGGTTGTTTTAGGCGCCATCGTCGCCGTATCCGCTGCAGCGGCGGCAATCAAGGGGGCGGGAACGGCCGCTAGTGGCCTCACGAGTGTAGCCGCTGATTCACTCTTGCGCACCGGTAAGATTTCTACCGACGGTCGATCGGATGATGTTCGCGCGGAACTTGGCCGGCTACTCGTAACAATGTCGGGCCGTAATGCTGTAGCTGCCCCCGATCGCACATACATTGCGGAAATTGTTGCCGCAAGAACGGGCTTGCCCCAAGCTGAAGCAGAAAAGCGCGTCGATACCGTGATTACTCAGTTGAAGGACGGCACGAACAAGGCTCGTAAGGCTGGCGTTGTATTCGGATTTATGGCTGCAGCGGCATTATTGCTTGGTGCGGCAGCCGCTTGGTGGGGTGCGTCGGTCGGCGGGCGTCATAGGGATGAAGGCGAAATCTGGGCTGGATTCGCCGCGGCGACGCGTAGGTAAAACTGTTTTGCCTTTCGCGAATATTACCCAGCCGTTTCGAACCAGACTTGGGTCTTAGGAGAAAAGATATGAGAGACGTAGTTCTTTGGATGGCGGGTGTGCCGATTGTGGTGATCATCGGGTTGCATTTGTTTGGGCTGTTAAGCTAAGCCCGCCATCTTCAAACAAGCGTCGGTATTATCAGATGCCGGCGCTACTCCCTGAAGGTGCGGTTCATCTGATCGGTGAACGGTTTTAGAAGGTAGGAGAGCGCGGTGCGGTCGCCGGTCGACATGAAGACTTCAACCGGCATGCCGGGTACGAGCTTCAGATCATCGATCAAGCGCCGCGCTTTCTCCTCCATTTCCAAGCGCACGATGTAGTAGTTTTGGCCGGTCTTGGGATCGACGGCCACGTCTGCCGATACGTTGATCACGCGCGCCGCAATTTCCGGCGTGGTCTTTTGGTTGAACGCCGAGAGCCGGAGCCGTGCGGGCCGTCCAACCACGACATGATCGACGTCATTCGGTGCTAGCCGCGCTTGCACCGTCAAGCTGTCTTCCTCCGGTACGATCAGCATGATTTGCTCTGCGCCGGTCACCACTCCGCCAACGGTGTGAACGCTCAACTCGTGAACGATGCCGCGCTGCGGCGCCCGAATATCGACCCTGCGTAATTTGTCACTTGCGGCGACTTCGCGCTCCTGCAGCTCGGAAAGTTTCGCCTCGATCGAACGCATCTCGCGTTGCGCTTGGGCGCGTACGTTCTCGTCGACGGCAAGGATCTGCACGTTGATCTCGCTGATCTGCCCACGGGCGCGGGCAATTTGCGCCACGAGGCCGCCGTGTTCCCCGCCAAGCTTCTTTTCTTCCCGCTCCATCGCATACACACGGGAAACCGGCGTCAATTGCTTGGCATAAAGTCCGCGGATTTCACCGAGTTCTTTTTGAATGATCTTGAGCTCGCCGTCCTTGGCATCGCGCTGCGCACTAAGCCCGACGATTTCTTCCTTCGACTGTTCGGTCTTCAATCGAAGTTGCTCTTTCTGACTGTCCTTGGTGCGGCGACTTTCCTCGAACAAACGGATTTCGCCTTCCGCCGCCGTTTTCGCATCCTCGCCTCGATCGAGAAAGCCGCGTGGAAATACCAAGGCCGGCAGGCTGTCGCGTTCGGCGCTCAAACGAAAGCTGCGCGCGGTCAACTCCACCAACTGGGCTTTGATGACACCGATTTCAGACCCTATTTGCGTTGCGTCCAGTCGCAGCAGAATGTCC
>JANLXZ010000032.1:0-8364 GCA_031365375.1 Hyphomicrobiaceae bacterium
GTAAGTCGGGGGGCAACACAGGCGAATTGGCAGCTCCCTGACGTCAAGCTGCCGCGGCCGGCTGGACTGCAAACTCACCTTCGTGACCCATAGTCACCGTGAGCAGCACGTCAGCTTCCGACGGAGGCTATTCCCAAGTGCGGACATGTTGACCTGGAATGGCTGCTTTCAAATGAGCTACCGTTGATTGACACGGACATTGGGTGGTCTTACCCATGCTGCCATGAACACGATCTGTAGTCTGCGACGTCGCCGTCCTCCCTTGCCCATCACGGCGCGAGCACGATGACACACGGCTAGAGCAACGTGATCATCCGCAAGCCGCGCCTCGTGCGCGGCTTTTGTTTTTTGCGCATGGGGCTGGTCGAGGACAACCATCGGAATTATCCAACACCCTCACTCCAGCAGCAGGACAACACCATGAGCATTCGCGTCGGCATTGTCGGGATCAGCGGTTTTGGCGGCGGCGAGGCGATGCGCCTGGTCGCAAGCCACCCGTCTTTCGAACTCGTCTACGCTGCTGGCGAGGGCAGCGCCGGCAGCCGGTTGGTGGACCGCTTTCCCGGTGTGCCGGCCAAGCTGGCCGAGCTGGTGATCGAGAAGTGGGACCCTGCGAAGTTGCCGAAGCTCGATGTGCTGTTCGCGTCGCTTCCAACGGGCGCCTCGGCCGAGGCGCTCGCGCGCGTCCCCAAGGATGTCAAGATCGTCGATATCGGCGGCGACCACCGTTTCGTCGAAGGTTGGGCGTACGGCCTGGCCGACATCTGGCCAGCCAAGATTGAAGGGCATAGCCGCGTCGCCAACCCCGGCTGCTTTCCCGCCGCGGCGCTGAGCGCGTTGGCGCCTCTGCTGGTCAACAAGCTGATCGAGCCGGGCAACATCGTGATCGACGTCAAGACTGGCATCTCCGGTGCTGGCCGGGGCGGCGGCGACAGCAAGTTCGGCTACGCCGAGAGCAATGAGAATTTGCAGCCCTACGGTCTGCTCAAGCACGTCCACATGCCCGAGATTGCCAAGTCAATCGAGCGGCTGAATGGCGGAAGCGCAGCCGGGCTGGTGTTCACGCCACACTTGGTGCCGATGACCCGCGGCATACTTGCGACCATTTACTGCCGCGGCCGCGTCACCACGGGCCAGTGCTTAGACGCGGCCCGGAACCTCTACGCCGGGCGGGCGTTCGTCCGCGTGACCGACAAGCCGCCGCAGACCAAATGGGCCACTGGCTCGAACCTCGCGTTCGTCAGTTACGCAGCCGATCCAGAGCGCAACTTAGTGATCGCGATGGGCGTGGTCGACAATCTCGGCAAAGGAGCGGCCGGTCAGGCGGTGCAGAACGCGAACTTGATCTGCGGCCTACCAGAAACCGCAGGGCTGGAGGGCGCACCTGTTTGGCCGTGAGATCATTTGTCCGCTTTGGTATCAACGAGCCGACGCCGCATCGGCGTCGGCCAACCTACTCGATCACCTCGTCGGCTTGGCTAAGAACGAGCGGCGGAATTGCGAGCCCCAGTGCTTTCGCCGTCTTGAGATTGATCGCGAACGTCAGACGTGTCGATTGTTGAACGGGCAAATCGGCCGGTTTTTCGCCCTTGAGGATGAGGCCGAGATAATTTCCGGCAATGTAGAAACCTTCGTCGAGATGGCCGCCGTAGCTCATAAGGCCCCCGGCATCCACGAACGCACGCTCGGGAGCCATCATCGCAATTCCCTGCTGAAGGGCCGTCGAGCACAGCTTGGCGACCTGGGAATTAAAAAATGCATCCGGCGGAATTAGGAGTGCAGCAACTCCCAGTTTCGATATGTCCATGAAAGCAGCATCGATTTCTTGCTCATTGCTCGCCCACAGCACGGGAAGTTCGATACCGAACTTTTGCGCTTCTGCCGTGGCGTCTTGCACCATTGGCTTGGAAATCGAGGGATTGCTAGGGTTGACGAGGAGCGCGATGGCGGTCGCTGTGGGCACAATCTCACGCAGCAGCTGAAGGCGCTTAGGCCAGATCTCGATATTCAATCGCGTTGTGCCGGTGAGGTTGCCACCAGGCCGTGAGAGGCTCGAGACAAGGCCTATCTCGACCGGGTTGCTGCTGGTGCTGAAGACGATCGGAATCACCGTGGTCGCCGACTTGGCGGCGAGGGCGGCACCTGTGCCGCCGGCAAATATTACCGCCACCTGTTGCCGGACGAACTCGGCGGCCAACAGGGGTAATTGCTGGTATCGACCGTTAGCGTGACGGAACTCCATTCTGACATTCCTGCCCTCGTCGAAGCCGGCATTGGCAAGCCCACGGAGGACCGCGGCGATCCGCGGCGCATACCCCTCCTTCGAAGCGCTGTTGAGAGAACCGACGACTGGAAATGGCCGCTCCTGCTGGGCGTGCACCGCTAACGGGGAAGCGAGCGCTGATCCGCCGAGGATCGTGATGAACTCCCTGCGCCTCATTCGATCACCTCGTCGGCACACGTCACAGACAAATCACGTGACCACAGAAGAACGTTGCACAGAAGGCAGTAGTTAGCCCGAGGCTGAGATTGCCCATTGGCGGGACTGTCCGCAGCTGAGACCATCGCGTCGGCGTTCGTCAAGCATTCCTCGTTCGGCCGTTTAGGAGGAGTAGACCGTCCGTGCTCGGCAAGCTACTTTGAAGCTCGCGATTGACCCACAAGCGACATGGGACTGCCGCTGGTTCGCAACACCATTGGACGCACCCGACCCAAGATCGGGCTCAACCCATTGCGGATTCAAGTCCCGCCGTTCGCACCAATCCTCGCGGCTCGCCTGCGCCGCTCGCCGACTATCCCCGACACAAAGTTACGGGACCCGCACGCCCCGCAAGCCAGCTTCGGCAATGGCCTTTTGCACGGTGCCGTCAGACCGAATTCGGTTCACGAACTCGTCGACGGTGGGAAGCGCCGCAGCGGCCCGCTTGCGCACTCCGATCGCCATTTGCACGACGTTGAAGCGTCCGGGCAGCACGCGTGCGCCGGGTAAGGCATCTGCGATACGGTGTGCGAGGTGCAGGTTCTCGCCGTAAACGTCGGCCTTTCCTGTCGCCAGCGTCTCGCGCGCCGGCTCGAACCCACATGTTCAGCGCCAAGCGCCATGCGTTGACCACGCCATCAAGGTTAAGCCCTATAATGGCATCTCCTGACGAGCGTGCGAGAGCCGCAAACCGGGCCCAGCTCAAGGGTAGCCAACGTTATTTTTCATGATCTGGGCGATGCCGGGCGTGAAGCATTCGAATATAAGTGCCCCGCTGACGATGTCTCCCGCCAAGGCCCGCTGTCTCAGATTCTTGGATTTCGATGCCATGTCTGCAACTCGCTGTTTACGAACCCAGGTATCGTTTTCGGGTCAGAAGTTCAAGATCGCCGAGCGCCCTTACCGCCGGGCGGAGCGGTTCGATTTGGCCGATGCAGGGTTCTTCGTCCGCATCTTGGGTTTACGCGATCCTGCTGTTTCCGAGGCGGTGGGGGGTGGCGGCTCCTCCACGAAAACGAAGCAGCCATAGTAGAGTTCAGCCGGCACAACCTTGCCTGTCGCGCACTCGTGGAAGATTGCCAAGTCTTCTTCCAGGCGATAATGGCGGTAGGGCGCGATCATATATCTGTCGGCGCCGCCCGGGGAAATGCCCAGACGATCGATGCGCCCTTTGAGCCGGGGCTCGATGGCGGTAATCGCGCTGCGCAAGGCCTCACCTTCGATGAAATTATCGGGCAATTGATCGAACGGTCCGTCGAAATAGTTGTTCACGCGCGCATTGCCTTCGAATACGCCGATTAGGATCTTTCGTTCGATGCGGTGGTCGCGATAGAACGCGAAGCCGGTGCGTTTACCGATCAGGATGCGATTAGCCGTGCGCATGGCCGTGAACTGCTCGGCAACAGTCGCGGTCTCGTCGAGCAGGTAGTGGAAAATCTTGAGGCGGCGATTGTAGACGAGGAAAAATCGAATCCCCGATTCGTCAAAAATAGGGCCGATAAACCGCTCCTCCGCAGTGAGCAATCCAGGTGGTGGCTTTACACCAGAGAGGTCATTCAGCTCGAACACGACGCTGTGGATGCCCGCTGTGACGCGATATGCAAGCATGCCGACCTTTGCAACCTCGACGCCATCCGCCTTACCCATGACCCGATGCGTGACGGGCGCCTCTTCCTTCCACTCTGCCAGGTCCTCAAAGTAGGCGAAATGCACCTTGCCATCGTCCCGGTCGTGCACATCGAAGCGCAGATTTCCAGCATACCGGACGTGAGCGTGCATGAAGTTGAAATAGAAATAGTTCTCGGTCGGGTAGACCTTAACCAGCGGCGGTAGGCTGGCGAGCACGAAATCGAACACGGATTTGAGGTCGCCCGTGTCGAGCGACGGCGGCCGCATCGCTTCTTCGAGATACTGTTGATTGGTCGAGAGCTGCGGCGAGCCGCCGGTCTCAGCTGCACCGCCGGTCGCCCAGCACGCCAAAGCCAAGCCGAGCGACACAGCAATAGCGTGTGTTAAGTGAAACCACATCGGCCGCTCGCTTCCAATTGAGGTTGCCTCGACCGCAATCGGCCGGCATCGGGGTCATCAGTTCCCCTTCTTTTGCGCGGCATTGGATGCCGCGACTCTATGGATGCGCCGGACCAGCTCTTTCGTGCCCTTCGGTGACACTTGCTTGCTAGGCAGCGATTTCTTGATAACGGGGCCCGGAACCACACGTTGCACGTTGGGTTTGACTGCGTTACTCGCCGCTGTGTTGTGCGTCGTGCCCTTACTCTGGACGATCGAATGCGTCGTACCCTTGCTCTGGACGGTCGAATGCGTCGTGCCCTTGCTCACGACGATGCCGTGATTACTGCCGCGGCTCACTGCGACTAAGTGCGTTGCGCCTTTGCTGATGATGGTCGAATGGCTCTTCTGCTGGTTATGGCTAAGCGCCAAGTTATGCGAACCCTTGAGACTATGACTGAGTGACGACGTATGGCTCGACCGCCGCGAATGGCTCAGGTTGAGGTTGTGCGATGCGAGCCGTTGGTGACTGACGCGCAGATTGTGCGAGCCGCCGACGGAGTGGCTGAGGGCAGCGTTATGTGAGCCAAGTCGGCTGTGGCTGAGACGCTGATTGTGCGAGCCTAGCCGATAGTGGCTCAATACTGTGCCGTGCGAGCCTAGCCGGCTATGGCTTCGGACCCGTCCGTGCGAGGCAGTTCTGTTGTGGCTCCAGAATTGGCTGTGCGATCCCTCGCGGCTGTGACTCCAGGACTGGTTGTGCGATCCGAAGCGGCTATGACTCCAGTAGGGGTTGTGTGAGCCGAACCGGCTGTGGCTTGATAACTGGCCATGCGAGGCAACACGTGCGTGACTTGCTTCCGTTGGATGGCCGACGTACTCCGGTGGCGTGACCCCCAGCCCCAGAGGTGGCAACAGGAAGGTCGCCGGAACGGTCGCGCCTGCTGGCCGGGCTTGGCAGGGCTGGTAGATAACGATATCGCCGATCCGGGTGGCATCGTTGCGCGTCAACTCCTCCTCGATCACTCCGCCGGCGGCGTCGATGTTGATGTCGGTATCGATCAGATAAGCCTGCGCCGGACCGGTGGGCGGATAGGCGTCGGAGTCTTTGGGATACGGAGCGAATGCCGCCACGGGAGCGACCTCTTCGAATGCTGTATCCGGCATGCCCTGTGCGCCATGTACCTGGGAATCGTCTGGACCGGCATCCTCTCCCGACCCGGGCATAGCCTCTCTCGCCGCAGCCGGTTGTGCTGTGTAGCCTGCCTTCGGTGCCTCCGCCACGGTCTCGCCACCGGCTCCCGGCAGACGGCAGGGGCCATCCGGCGAGCAGAGCCCGTGGCCTGAGATCCAGACGAATTCGTCCTTCCTAGTGAGTTCGGCCACCCAGGTTTCCGGGTTATAGCCCGGCCCGAATGCAGCGCCGCCCGAACAATTTGCCCGGATGTGGGGAGCGCCTTCGGATTTGCGATCATAAAAGCCAACATCGTAGCGCCCCACTGGACGCCAAGCGCCGTCCACGTCGAGTTCGTAACGAAGCGTGCGCGCAGTATGCGGCTGCGAGAACGCGTTGTCAGCCGCCAGCCCTAGATTGCGGATGCCGCCCCGCTCGGCGACCAGCATGACCGGGCGATCGCCGCATTCAGCGAACGTGATATCGCTAACGGGGCTGCTGTGCCCCAGACGGGCAATTTCCTCCGGCTTGACGAAGAAGTCGGGCAAAGCGAACTCGCGGCGCACATCGCTTGGATCAAACGCGCCGTCCGGACCGAGGCGTACCGACCAAACCGAATTGCGCTTGGCATCGTCGTTTTCGCTTGCCCAGGACGCGTTGGCAAACGCCGGGCTGCTCCAGACCGCATAGTAGACCCGCGACTGGTTCTTACCCGTGTCATACCAGACGCCGACACCCCAGATGCGCCGGCCCGCGGCGGCGAAGTTCCAGCACTCCGGATTGCGATCGAACTGGCCAGCCGCGCAATTGTTGGTGCGCGCCCGACTCGAAGGATCGAACACCAGGGACGGCAGGATATTTGCTTCTCGGCGCGGCACGTCGAAGAACTTCGGCCGCCCCTCCGTGCCGTGGTCGAAGCGCCCAAGATCACGACCATCCGACGCGCGGATGCGATGCAGCATGCCGGTCTCCAGATCGGACAACAAGAATTGGTCGTTCACTCGATCGAACGCGATGTTGCCGAGCGCAGCGCCGGTGTTGCGGCGCCCATTGAGCGCCACGGTTGCGAACACAGCAGGTCGGTAGCCGTTGTCACGGTCGAGCTTATAGATGGTACCGGGGCCGCCGTCCTTCCCCCACATACCAGCCATCCAGTCGGACGTGCCAGGTCTGTGATGGAGTCCGAAAGCGGATGTGGCAGTCACGTAGATGTTGGGCGGGGAGGCATTGTCGAGAGCGACGCCGAAGACCTGCCCGACGTCCTTGGCCTTCAGTGGTGTGCGCTGCGGCTCGTCGATCCAATGTTGGCCTTGTGGCGGTACTTGCGGCGCTCGGAGGTCTATGATGCTGCCGACGGTGCCATCCGGGTTGATGACGCGGATTTTGTTGCCATCATTGTCTTCGGCGGCTTTGGTGCCCGAGAAACGGGTCACGAAGGCTTCCCCAGCTCTAAGCGGTGTGCCGACGTCGGTGGTCTGGCCCATTGCCCCCTCCACGAAAACGGCAAAGGTGGCAACGAGGACGATTAACCAGATGGATCGTGCGCACGACGCTCCCATCCCCATTGGCCATACCTGAGGGGACCAAGCCTTTGCCTCTGCCAAGGTGTAACGAGAATTTGTGCGCATCCGCGTCACCCCACCAAAAGCAAGTTACAGAAGCAAATTACAGGCGTTGGCCGCAACCTTATCACTGTTCAGGACGACGGCGTTAGTGCCTTTCGACGTCGGACACGACGCCTAGGAACGGATTTCTGCGTCGGTAAGGGGCAATGACAATACGATCTCCGCCGCGTGCTGTCGTGGCGGCTGTCGATCACGCCGGCGCTGGCTCGGCGTTCCGATTGTACTTAGCGTCAAATGCCTGCGGCGTCTTGATGGCGCCGCGACCACCTTTGAAGGGCGCTTTCGCGTAGAACCATGAACAACAATTCGAGCGTCGTGCGTATCTTGAGCTGCTCTGAATTCGTTGCTCGAACCTCAGGATTCGAGGAGCACGTCACGGACAGCCTTTCGGAGCCCCGTGATCCCTCTCTTTCCAAAAGATTTTATGGAGTTAGGGTGCCGATCGGCATCATTGACCCCACGCCGATTCACATCTGCAGCGCTAGCTTGCGCCATACAAACTGCTGATCATCGACGAACTCGGTTACGTGTGAGACGATCTAGTAGCGCTCCTGTCGGGTGCGCCATTGAAATTCTTTACGTTATTGAATCAGCTGGATTATTTTTTTCACATCATCGTTGGTGTCCCAGGCCTTATCCCTGGCATTGGCTCGGGAGCGGCCGAGATAAAAGGGCAAGTCTTTCGTCGGCATGCGGCTTTCTCACCTGATTTTGATACCCATCGGTTGCGGTAACAGACCGCAAACGATCCATGAAGCCGCGCAAATCCCGATTGTCGAACCGAGACATGCAAGTCCGTAGAAATTTGGTTACCAATGAATCTACGGGAATCAAGTGATACGCGCCATACAGCGACAGCAAATCGTACTGAAGATAAGCAGCGAGGATTATGTGTCCTTTCGGGCTATTCAATAGATCGTGCCGCAGGTATAGGGCGTCGCCATGCATCAACTGCCCGCCGCTCGAGTGGGCATGGGGCGCTCCGTTTTCCCATGTATAGGACGCGACCGTTCCGCCCGGCCGGGTCACGCCACCTCAGCTGCGCCCTTGTGCGGGTCGGGGACGAAAAAGAGCACGTG
>JANLXZ010000044.1:0-2913 GCA_031365375.1 Hyphomicrobiaceae bacterium
CGCCCGCACCGAAAACCGGCCCGTGACGTTCGCCGATCTTGTTGATGTCCTGCTTGCTTCGCCGGAAACGCTGACACGGTGCATCTCAATGCTTGAATCCAACGATCTTGTCACGACACGAGACGTCAAGCCTGGATCTGTTCTGGAACTCAGCGCAAAAGCACTCAACATGATCGATCGCATATTCAAACTTACGCCCAACAACACAGAACCTGTGTGGGAAACGACGAAAATCGACAGCAAGGCCGACTTTTAGGCTTTACAATCGCAGCCATTGGGTATGGAATAGGTTAGAAATTTTGTTTTATACGTAATAATATTTCGTGAAATTAAAAAAGTGAATGCTTTCTAAATGTTCAGTCAATGTCGCGAAACACGATGGGTCCAGATTGAAGATTGATAACGTCGGGGGAGAGACTGCATGGGTGACGTTCATAGCTTTCAGGACAATGTAGACTTGTCTGCACTTGGTCTCGACGGCAAGGAATTGTCGACCTTTGTCAGTCTTTTGTCTCGCCTGATCAGCACAAGTAACGAAGCGAAGGACGGCCCGCGAAAAGTGCCGGAGCAAGACTTGGTTGCGGCTGCCGAGAATTTATACCGGTTTCGCCGTCGCCGCGATGCTCTGATGACGGCGCGGTTCGGAGGCGATATTTTCGCTGATCCGGCTTGGGACATCATTCTTGACCTCTATATCCATAACAGCAAGAACCAGGATGTCTGTGTTACAAGCGCATGCGCGGCTGCGATGGTTCCGATCACCACAGCGCTTCGTTACATCACGGTCCTGTCTGATCGCGGCATGATCGAACGATCCAGAAACCAGAAAGACGGGCGATCCTATTTACTGCGCTTGTCTCCCGACGCAATCCACTTGGTTGAAGAGTTGCTCACCGAGATCCTCTCGACAACGGATGAGGGCAACACCCGGGATAAAAGTGCTTCAGCCTGATTGCGGCAAATTATGCTTTAAGTTCGATTTGGTCACAAGGCTGCGGTTTTCCGGTTAATCTTTTGCGCGTCGCGCCGTTCATCCTGACATGGTTAATATGGTCAGGACGCGAAAGCGAAAAAAGCGGTGACGAAGACGAGCAATGTGTCGGGCTGCAAAGACCAAGCCGGCTCTGAACGCCGGACGAGCTTGCGTGTCAGCATGCTCCTGCTCGCGACGATCAAATTTGACGACATGCTTCCATCGACGACTTCGCGCGTGCTCGATCTCTCTAGGGGCGGCATCCGCACAACATTACCGGTGAGCCTCAAACGCGGACACCCCGTCAAGGTTATCATGAAAGGTGTCGGCGAAGTACGCGGCAAGGTTGCCTGGACGCGGAAAGGTGAGGTCGGCATCAAGTTCGACACGAGAATAAACACAGAGGTGATTGTACAGGCCCTCACCGGCATGCCTGCAGCTTCGCATATCGAATTTGCGAAAGCCCCTGTCCCGCGCCCCGGATTTCACATTCGATAACCAAGGAAACCATCATGACACGTTATGATCTCGTAGTATTGGGCAGCGGCCCTGCCGGCCGGCGGGCCGCGATCCAGGCGGCCAAGCTCGGCCATTCGGTTCTGGTGGTGGACAATCGCGCGCAGATTGGCGGTGTCTCTGTCCATACCGGGACAGTGCCATCAAAGACGCTGCGCGAAACCGCGCTCAACCTGTCTGGCTGGCGAGAACGCGGATTTTACGGCCAGGCCTATCGGGTGAAGCGCGATATCGGTGCGGCCGATCTCTCCGCCCGGATTGCGACGACATTGAAGCATGAAGTCGATGTTCTCGAGCTTCAGTTTGCGCGCAACGGGGTGCGGGTAGCCAAGGGCCTGGGCCGCTTCACCGACCCGCATCACATTATCATTACCCACACCGAAAACGGCTCGACCAGCGAAGAAACCGTTTATGGCAAACACATATTGATCGCCGTCGGCACCTCGCCTTACCGCCCTTCTTCAGTCTGTTTCGATGATCATCATGTGCTCGACAGCGATGCCTTTATCGAAACCCCGCGTCTGCCGCGCAGCCTGACAGTGGTCGGCGCTGGCGTGATCGGCGTCGAATATGCGACGATCATGAGCGCGCTCGACATCCCCGTGACGATCATTGAGCCGCGTGAAACCATTCTTGATTTCATTGACGGTGAGATCGTCGAATATCTGCTCCACCAACTCCGCGACCGGGGCATTTCGGTTCGCCTCGGCGTGACTGTTGAGAATGTCTCACTTGAAAACAATGTTGTTCGTACCACCACCAGCGACGGTCGCGTCGTCGCATCCGACATGCTGCTTTATGCCGCGGGCCGGATCGGCGCGACGACCGGGCTTGGCCTTGAACACTGCGGACTCGAAGCCGATTCACGCGGCAAACTCAGCGTCGACGTCAGAACCATGCAGACCAATGTCGAGCATATCTATGCCGCCGGAGACGTCATCGGCTTTCCAAGCCTGGCCTCAACCTCGATGGAACAAGGGCGGATCGCTGCCTGCCATGCATTTGGCGCGCCCATTCCCGCAGGTTCGGAAATGTTCCCGTTCGGGATATATGCCGTGCCGGAAATCTCTTCGGTCGGGATGACTGAGGCTGCAGCACGCGCGGCAGGCTTGCAGTTTGAAGTGGGCGTGGCGCGCCTGCGCGAAACGTCGCGGGGGCATATCATGGGGGTCGGCGGTGGCCTTCTGAAAATGATTTTCAACCTTGCCGACCGCCGCTTGCTGGGCGTCCATATTATTGGAGAGGGCGCGACCGAGCTGATCCATATTGGCCAGGCCGTTGCCAATTTGGGGGGAACGCTCGACTATTTCATCGAGCACACCTTCAACTATCCAACGCTTGCCGAGGCCTACAAGATTGCCGCACTCGACGCATGGAACCGGATGCCAGCCAAATTGTGCGCGGTCACTCCTGTTGCCCGATTG
>JANLXZ010000046.1:0-1550 GCA_031365375.1 Hyphomicrobiaceae bacterium
GCCGCGCGGCAATCAAGGTGAGACTCGTCAATCAGGATGAGACTGCGCCGTGTGTGGGTTGCCGTCAGTCGGGCTCCGCCCTCCTTGCCGCGCGGCACGCAAAATCCTGTCCTTCCTGACGACGCACCGTTGCGTCGTCGACGATGAGCCGATCCACCTGAATATTAAGCTCTACGCGCGACTGCTCCAGCTTTGGCTGAAGATGAATAGTGCCCGTGAAGTCATTCAACGAGATCGTGTGGTTGTGTCCGAACGTCGAGAGAACACCATCACGGTAGACTCGCAGGTGGACGTCAGATGTTTGAGGATCTACCCGATAGATTGCGACCCCCGGCTCGGCACTCCGTTGAGCATGAATGATGCTGCTTGAAAGGAGCAATGCGAGAAAGGACCGCGAAATGGTTCTGACTAGGTTCGGTGACATCTGAACACCTTCGATGGCTTTGTAGGGGGCCTCGACAATAGCGCTGAGGCCGGTGTAATTCCCGGAGCTCCTTTATGGCCAATCATCGAACCGCGTCGTTGATGGCCGAAACGTCGCAAGGCGGTCTAGCCCGCCTTGCGTTTGGCTGCTTTCGCCTTGGACTTCGCCGCAAGCGACAGCTTCGGGTAACCCTTCCAGTAGGCTCGACCGGTCGCCATTGTCATTTCCTCATACACTGAACCCTGAGGAACACCGTTGAGGACCCCTGCGTTGCAACAACGAATACATTTCGCGGATAAAAAGGTGGCGGACTACATGAGTAAAGCGTTCACAAAAGAAGACGATGGCCATGTTGATGCTTTGCCGGAGCGGGCGATCCCGCCCCACCGCAACCTCGTCACCGTCGAAGGAATGGCCGCTATCGAAGCGGAAATAACCCGGCTTCAGGCTGTGCACGAGGACGCCATCAACGAAGGTGACGCGACCGCTGGCGCCATCTCTGCGCGCGATCTTGGTTATTGGACTAGCCGCAGGGTAACAGCGGAACTTGTCGAAGCGGCGGGCAGCGAGCAAGTGAGGTTCGGATCTTACGTAACGATCAGGCGACCGGACGGGTCGGAAAAGGTTTATCGCCTTGTCGGGTCCGATGAAGCCGATCCGAAACACGGGACGCTGTCTTACGTCGCTCCGCTCGCCCAGGCGATGATGGGCAAAACAGTCGGCGACATCTTTGTCGTGACGTCGCGCGAAGCCACCATCGTTCACATCGATTGATCGCCTCCCCACAGTCGGCTGCCGCCGCAGTGGCTATCTTCACCCTGGCCGCGCACTGAGGCCGCGAGCGTAGCGGTAAGTCGGGGGGCAACACGGGCGAATTGGCAGCTCCCTGACGTCAAGCTGCCGCGGCCGGCTGGACTGCAAACTCACCTTCGTGACCCATAGCAGGAATAAGCATTTGCTGTGATCGCTCAGCTAACTGCAGACAAAGCGGAAGTTGCATCCGAGCCTGTCAGAGCTTGATTGCATAGCGGGTACTGGCGGATGGGGGGCGAGACTGCTGGCGAGCGGCCGCTTCGACCAGGCGTTTGCGGCGAAATGGACCAACGCCAGCCTGCTGGTGCGGGCC
>JANLXZ010000058.1:0-16228 GCA_031365375.1 Hyphomicrobiaceae bacterium
CTTTATGTGCACCTCCGAGCGAACTTTCGTCATCAGGGATGTTAAAGATTGTCCTAAACGTGGGTATAAGCGTTCTGGATTTTTCGAAGTGGACACGGGCGAGGCAAAGGACTGGACGGTCCGCCTGACAGACCCTGACGAAGTTGGAGCAAAGCCGAAATGAGACGTAACAGGCGGGTCAAGATCGTAGCAACACTTGGCCCTGCATCGTCCGAGCCCGACATGCTCGAGAAGCTGTTTGAGGCCGGAGTCGATGTTTTCCGCATTTATATGAGCCATGCATCGCACGATGTCGCGCGGAAGCTTCACGCCACGGTGCGCAACGCCGAAGTAAAGTTCAAGCGTCCGATCGGAATTCTTTGCGACCTTCAAGGACCTAAATTTCGCGTCGGCGAAATGGGCGGCGGACGCGCTTTTGTCGCCGAAGGTGCATTGTTCCACTTCGACCGCGAAGAGACGGCCGGCAGTACCGATCGGATCTTTCTGCCGCATCCGCAGATTTTCGAGGCGATCGAGCCGGGCCACACGCTCCTGCTCGACGATGGCAAGCTGCGCATGCGCGTCGTTGAAAGTTCGGCCAGGCGGATCACGGCGGAAGTCGTCGTCGGCGGCGCTCTTGCCAGCCGCAAGGGCATCGCCATGCCGGATACACTGCTGCCGATCTCACCGATCACGGAGAAGGACCGCGCGGATCTTGATTACGCGCTCCGCCTAGGCGTCGATTGGATCGCATTGTCGTTTGTACAGCGCGCCGAGGACATTCATCTGGGCCGGCAGCTCATCGGCCAGGGTGCCGCCATCATGGCCAAGATCGAGAAGCCGTCGGCAATTACCGATCTCGACAACATCATCGCGGCGGTCGACGGCGTGATGGTCGCGCGTGGTGATCTGGGCGTCGAAATGCCGGTCGAGCGCGTGCCAGGCCTCCAGAAGGAAATTACGCGAAAATCGCGCGCGGCAGGCAAGCCGGTTGTCATCGCTACTCAAATGCTGGAGAGCATGATCTCATCGCCCGTGCCGACCCGCGCCGAGGTCTCGGACGTCGCGACCGCCGTGTTCGATGGCGCCGATGCGATCATGCTTTCGGCCGAAAGCTCGGTGGGCCAATTCCCGATCGAAGCAATTCAGATGATGAACCGGATCGCAATTGAGGTCGAAAAGGACCCGAGCTACGACGCCATCGTCCACACCACGCAGACGATTCCCCAGGCAACCGGCGCCGACGCGATTGCGGCTGCCGCGCACGCTATTGCCGACACGGTGAAATTGTCGGCGATCATCTGCTACACCGCGACCGGCTCGACCGCATTGCGTGTTGCACGTGAGCGTCCAAACTTGCCCGTCATCGGTCTGACACCCGTGTTGGCGACAGGGCGCAGATTATCGCTCGTGTGGGGCACGCACTGCGTTTTGACCAGCGATCCGGAAAACCTCGCCGACATGGTTCGCAAGGCTTGCCGCATCGCATTCGAGGAAGAATTCGCCAAGCCGCGCGAAGGCATCTTGATCACCGCTGGCGTGCCGCTCGGATCGCCTGGTGCGACCAATATGGTGCGCATCTCCTTCCTCGATGAAAAAGGTGCACCGGTCGCCGAAGGGGCGTAGCGCGATCGCATCTTCCAGTTCGGCCAGACTTAAGAGTGCGCGAGCGTCCGTTTTTCACGGGCATAGCGCACCAGCGCCAGGTAACGATATAGTCCGTGCACGAATTTGCTATACGGCATGGTGAGGAAGAACGCGAAGATTACGCCGAGGTGGATGGCGAGCAGCATACCCATCGCCGGGGAGCTGCGAAAAACGAGCAACGCAAGGCCGGTTGCGCCAGTCAGAAATAGGGAAACCAGGAAAGCCGTATCCATGCCGAAGCGTGGCTCGTCGGCGACTTCTCGATCTTGCCTCCATTTCGAGTGCAATAATCCCGCAGGACCGATAAGCAAGCCGGCGCCACCGATCGTTCCCAGCACTACTGGAAGGTCGTACCAGGGATAGGGCGCTTCGAGCATCAGCAGATAATGATAAAGCGTTGCTGTCGACGTCGATGCAAAGCACAGCAGGAAGCCGTAAAACGTCAGATGATGGTAAAGGCGCCGGCGATCGGTTGGACGTTCGTCGTCGTTCATGCAGCCGACGCCGCCACCGTCGAGATAGCGCAGCGAGCCTGCATCCTTCATAGCCTGCCATAGCGATTGTGGTTCGCGCAGCGTTGCTGACGGCTCGCCAATGTCGCGCCAAAATGCACGCATTCCCGTCGCCATGGCGATGATCGCATAACCGAACGCTGCGCCGAAGATTGCGACCATCGTGTTGTGCGGCATCAATTTGTAGAAAGCTCCGGGACCGGTGTGGCTGGCAAACAGCACACGTGGATCGTGCCAGGCGACAAAGCCCGCGATGAAGAGCGCGACGCCAATTGCCAAAGCCAAACTGATCGCCAAACCGTTGCGATCGAACATCGGTGCCAGCGCCTGCGGCCATGCATAAGCACGATACGACTGTGCCCGCACGACGCTGAGCGTCTTCGGCACGTTGACCAGATACTCGTGTGGCGGCGCGAATTGGCAGTCGTGGAAGCAGGCTCCGCACGAATGGCACAGGTTGGCCAGATAGTTCAAATCTCCGTCGCTGAAGGTCGTGCGCATTTCCATCGCTGGAAACACGGCGCACAATCCCTCGCAGTAGCGGCACGAATTGCACACCGTCATCAGGCGATCGGCTTCGCTCAGCGCTTCAGTTGCGTGCATGTTTTGCTGCTTCCTGCCCGGCGATGCGCCCAAACACGCTGCCGATCGTCATGCCTATCCCAGCAGCGTAGCCGCGTCCCAGCACGTTACCGGCCATGATCTCGCCAGCGGCAAACATATTGGCAGACGGCCGGCCATTCTTCATCAACATGCGCGACTGTCGGTTTACGCGCGTGCCCAGGTAAGTGAACGTTATGCCGGGTCGCACAGGGTAGGCGTAAAAAGGTGCGGTTTCGATCCGCCGCGCCCAGTGTGATTTCGGCGGCGTCAAACCTTCCGTCCGGCAATCGTCGAGAATTGTGTGATCAAACGTGCCGGGGCGAACCGCGTCATTGAAATCGGCAACGGTTTTTTGCAACGCCGCCGCATCGAGTTCGAAGTGCGCGGCCAGTCCCGCGATCGTGTCAGCTTTGATTGGCGGGTAGAGAGACGGCATAAACATCCGCAGGGATGACTGATCAAAGACGATGTAGGCGATCTGATCGGGCTGCGCTGCAACAAGACGTCCCCATATGGCGTAGCGCTTCGGCCAGACGTCTTCGCCTTCGTCGTAAAAGCGCTCGGCGTTGTTATTGACGACGATACCGAAAACCACGCAATCGAGCCTCGTGATGATGCCACCATCGAATTTGGGCGCCCGCGCATCGATTGCGACAGCATGGCATTGGGTGGGGTCGCCAATCGGCCTCACGCCATTGTCGAGGAGCATCCGGAGAATAGTGCCGCGGTTGTAAGGCGTCCCGCGAATGAGAAAGTTATCGGCGGCAGCCCCCCAGCTTTCCTTCAACCAATCGATATTGGCCTCGAACCCGCCACTCGCGGCAACAAGCGTACCGGCTCTGATCTTGTTTTCCGCTGCGCCCCGTCCGACGGTCGCCGACAAAAACATCCCGTCTTGGATGTCCATGCCGGTGACTTCCGCGTCGTAACGGATCTCGACGCCGAGCTTTTCAGCCGTGAGATAGAGAGCGTTCAACATCGCGCGCCCCCCGCCGAGGAAAAACGAGTTGGTGCGGCCAAGACTGAGCGTGCCGCCGAGGGAGGGCTGAAAACGTACGCCTTGATCGGCGATCCAAGGCAGCATCTCCTTTGATTGCGCGATCATGAGACGTGCAAGCTCTTCGTCGGTCTGGCCGCCGGTGACGAGCATCAGATCTTCGAGAAATTCTTCTTCGGAGTAGGGACCGGACAGTGTCTCGGTCGCGGCGTCGTGAGCGCATCGCATGTTGCGGGTATGACGCGTGTTGCCACCACGAAAGAACTTCGGCGCGGCCTCGAGCACCAGCACCGATGCTCCCGCTCGGCGCGCCGCGATCGCCGCGCACAGCGCCGCGTTGCCGCCGCCGACGATGAGTACATCATATCTTTTAGTTGTTCTTTTAGTTGTATCGATCATGTCCGCCGGCCAACAAATTGTATGCCGGTGTAATCGGGATCGTCAGGCTTTGAAACCATCGTTTCCGACTACGACCTGCGACGGAATGGGCTGCTATTGGCAGATCCGATTGAAGCCATCGCGTCCGTGGCGGGCCAGATCCATGTGGAAATGATCATGATGCATGGCATTGGCCTCGGGGCCGAGTACAGTCGTAAATTCCGCACAAGCCCCGCGATGCACAGCGCGTAAGAAGCCACGCTCCCGTACGTCGCCGTTCCATCCGCTTTTTACGCTGATGACGCGTCCATCCGCCAAGATGAACTGCGAAATGTCCAGCGCATTGGCATGACCGTGCTCGGACAATCGTCCACCCGACACGTGGTTCATCGGCCGGCAGGAATACGAGCCAGCCACTTTCACTTCAACAATCGACGAGCCCAAATGCGTGCGAGCGGCTGGTTCAACGATGCCTTGCACCCAGCGTTCGACCGCCGGCACCATCGGGCAACGTAGCATCGCCGACGGTTTCATCGACACCCGGCCATTGGCCGCTGCCATCATCTCGAAAGGTCGCTGTGCGCCGCAAACGCTGGGTCCACCCAGAGCCGAGCGGCTTTGCAAGAAAGAGGATTCGCGGATCGCGCCGGAGGTCAAGCAGGCTTGCTCCTCGTCGGCACGCCACGGTTCGTTTTTGGCGACAAAGTTCGGCTGTGTACTGCATCCCCACACCAGGAGAGCTGCTGCACCGACGGCAAATCCGATACGAACGCGACTGAACACCCACATGATCCGATGATGCGACAGAGAAGATTAAAAGCGCGTTAACCAACGCAAGAAGCGTCGGAAACCAACGCGTGAAGCAGCAAAAATCATGTCGCTAGTTTGCGGCGTCTTGGCGGACTAGGTGAAGGCGGAATGAAGCCTCGATGAGGCAAAAGCACGGCTATTCGCGGAGCCGATCGTCGAAATATTGACGCCACAATTGTTCACCCACCATGCAATCCATTTTTGGTGGATCTTGCACGCGCACGAAGGCTGGCGGCGGTTCGAGCCCTGCAATCTCCAGGAGCAGTTTTTGCCGCGTCGCTGATGCAAACTCCGATTTCTCACGGATCGGGATCATAAATGAACCGGCCCCGCCGATTACGCATTGGGCGTAATACTGATCGAGATTTGCGATGTCGAACATGCTGCCGGGTCCGCCCGGTTTCAGCACGATTGGTAGACCATTGATCACGACGCCTTTCGCGATGATCTGATCGCGTAATGGGCCGACCGGCGGACCAGAGTTATTTGGCCCGTCACCCGAAACATCGATGACGCGTCGTTCGCCTAAAAAACCGCCGGTGCCGAATTGGCGATCTGAATAGTCCAGCGCGCCGGATACCGACGTGCGCCTATGCCGCGATATCGGAGCCTGGGCCAACTTTACCGCAACGTCCTCGGCCGCCTGTGGACTATCGATGATCGTCCACGGCAGAACGGTCTGCTGCATCGTCCAGCCAGCCCACTCGATGTAAGTAATGGCGATGCGGCGATGCTGGCCCGATAGGATGGCGCGCATGATCTCAGGGTCGCGCAAGGCTTCGATGTAACCGTCACGCTGCAGACGTTGCTCGTCGAGGTCCATCGAGTACGAAACGTCGACGGCGAGCACGAGCTCTAAATCGACACGCGTTTGGGCCCGAACAGCTTCAGACAGAGCATAAAGTGCGCAGGCAGCTACGACGAAAACCGTGAGCAGCCGGCGCGGGTCGAACGCTCTTCGCGAGAATAAAGCACCCATGCGGGTAACTGTGGCATGGCAGGCGACAGATGAAAAGGGGAGGATATCCGCTGAGAAATCAGGCGATCATGCCAGCGAACAAAAGCAACAATCCAATTCCGCCAAGCCCACCAGCGGCCCAAAGCAATGCCGCTATTCCCGTTATGATGGAGGCCGAGGCTAGCACGATGGCAATTTGAAAAGCGCCGGTCGCAAATTCGAACCGGACATGTTTAGCGCCGTACTTGTCGCGCTCGTGTTCTGCTTCAGTTGCCCGGCCTATTAACTCCTTGCGACCTTCGCCAGGCTTGAGCTTGCCGGTGTCTTTTCCAGTTTTCGGATCTTTAATCGGTTCGCCCGGTTCGCTCTCGTAACGCGCGGCCGCAGTGCGCCATTTAGCAACGCGTTCTTGCATCGCCTTTTTTTGAGCTGGATCAGCGGTGGCCAATTGTAGCAAATCGACTTCGTCGGCGAAGCCTTCGGTGACCGTTTTGCGAATTGTCTTCGCCTGGTAGAATGCCCACAGGTTCGATGCTTCGATGTTGGACTGTAAGGTGTGCGTTTGCGCTTTTTGTCCGAGGATCTCCGACACCGCCAGCATCAATGCAAGGATAGAGATAACCAATGCAACGGTCTTGTTGCCTTCGGCGTGCTCGTGTGGCGCGTGTCCGCTCATCGTTCGTGTCCCTCGTTTGGCTCGCTGAAAGCCCAAAACAATAGCGGACGGGGCATCTCTGCCGCCATCCGCCATAACAGCCTGCCCCGACCCATGCCAAGCGGACGGATCGAGCGCAAGCGAAACAATAGTCGCATCATCCTACAAAAGTCGAATGACAGTAGTCACTCGTCGGTACTCAGAACAGCCCTTCGATCTGGCCACCGTCATTCAAGCGGATGACGTCAGCCGACGGCACGCGCGGCAATCCTGGCATCGTCATGATGTCGCCGGTGACGACTACGACAAACTCTGCGCCGGCCGACAAACGGAGCTCGCGTACCGGAACGATGTGTCCGCTCGGTGCGCCGCGCTTGTTCGGATCGGTCGAGAACGAATACTGCGTCTTGGCCATGCAAACCGGCAAATGTCCATAACCGGCCGCTTCGAGTTCTTTGAAGCGAGCTTCAACCGATGGATCGCAGGCAATGTCGGCGCCGCGATAGATCTCGGTGACGATGGTCTTCACCTTGTCGCGCAGCGCCATGTCGTCTGGATACAGCGGCTTGAACTTGGCTTCGCCTTTCTCGCAGACTTCGACGACGTGACGGGCAAGTTCCTCGATGCCAGCTCCGCCATCGGCCCAGTGCGTGCAAAGGAACGCTTTGGCCCCCATCTTCTCGGCCGATGCTTTGACGGCTGCGATCTCGGCATCGGTATCGGTGATGAACTTGTTGATCGCGATGATCGGCTGTACGCCGAACTTGCGCACGTTCTCGATGTGCCGCTCCATGTTGGCGCAGCCCTTGGCAACGGCTTCGACGTTCTCGGCCTTGAGACCGTCCTTGGCGACACCGCCGTGCATCTTAAGTGCGCGAACCGTGGCGACTATTACCGCCGCCGATGGCGTTAGGCCGGCCTTGCGGCACTTGATGTCGAAGAACTTCTCAGCGCCAAGATCGGCTCCGAACCCGGCTTCCGTAACGACATAATCGCAGAGTTTAAGCGCAGTCTGGGTGGCCAGCACCGAGTTGCACCCATGAGCAATGTTGGCAAACGGTCCGCCGTGGATGAACACTGGATTGTTTTCCAGCGTCTGCACAAGGTTGGGCATAAGCGCGTCCTTCAGCAGCACCGTCATGGCACCGTCGCCTTTGAGATCGCGGGCATAGACAGGCTTCTTCTCGCGTGTGTAGGCAACGACGATGTTGCCGATGCGCTTTTCGAGATCCTTCAGATCGGTCGCGAGACAGAAGATCGCCATGATCTCGGAAGCAACCGTGATGTCGAAACCATCTTCACGCGGGAAGCCGTTGGCGACGCCACCCAGGGAATTGACGATCGAACGCAGCGCGCGGTCGTTCATGTCCATGACCCGGCGCCAAGCGATGCGGCGCTGGTCGATACCGAGACTGTTGCCACATTATTTGTGATTGTCGAGGAGCGCCGACAGCAGATTGTGGGCGCTGGTGATGGCGTGGAAGTCGCCGGTGAAGTGGAGATTGATGTCTTCCATCGGCACGACCTGCGCGTAACCGCCACCGGCAGCACCGCCCTTGACGCCGAAGCACGGGCCGAGTGAGGGCTCACGCAAGCAGCTCATCGCCCGCTTGCCGATGCGGTTGAGGCCGTCACCCAGTCCGACTGTCGTCGTCGTCTTGCCTTCGCCGGCCGGCGTTGGGTTGATGGCGGTGACGAGGATTAGCTTACCGTCTTTGCGATCTTTCAAGCTGTTGATGAATTCGAACGAGATCTTCGCCTTGGTTGGCCCGTAGTTGAGCAAGGCATCGGCGGGGATGTCGATCTTCTTGCCCACTTCGGCGATCGGCTTCATCTTGGATTCGCGCGCGATCTCGATATCGCTGCCGACCGACTTAGTTGACTTGGCTGTCACAGTTGCTTCTCCAGTTTTTGGTTTTTTTGGTGCGGGCGGGGGCGCCGGCTTGTAGGCCGCGAACACATCGCCGACTTTGAGTTTGGCATGTGCTGCATATTCGGCGGCCGGGATCTTCTTGGTGCCGGCGGCCTTCACGCGCTTGGCGAGGATGGCGCCTCCTTTTGCCGCGATCACGATGCCGTCGGCGTCGATCTTGATGATCTCGCCGGGCTTGCCGTCACCCGGCACCTTGGCACTGTCGAAAAATTGCAGCTCGAGACCATTCAAAATCGCCCATGCGCCGGGCGCCGGGTTAGCGGCGCGAATGATGTTGTAGACCTCTCCGACCGGCTTAGTGAAATCGATCTGCGCATTATCGCGCTTGAACCAGCTCTCGTAGGTCTTCTTTGCGTGATCTTGGGGTACGCTCTGCGCCTTGCCCGCGCGCACCAGATCAACGGATTCCATCATGGCATCGACGCCGATCGGGAACAGCTTCTTGAAGTACACGTCGCCGAGCGTTTCGTCGTGGCCGATATCGACGGTCTTCTGCAATAGCACCGGGCCTTCATCGAGGCCTTCATCGGGCCAGAAAATGGTCAACCCAGTTTGCTTCGAACCCCAGGCGATCGGCCAGTTGATCGACGACGGACCGCGATGCAACGGCAGCAGCGACGGGTGATACTGGATCGTGCCCTTGGTAGGGGCATCGATTACTGGCTGCGGCACGAATAGAGTGACGTAAGCCATCACGCACAGGTCCGGCTTGAACGACTGCATAAGGGTCAGTGCCTCGGGCGTCTTCCAGCTCTTCGGCTGGTGGACTGGCAAGCCTTTTTCGCGGGCAAATACAGCGCACGGGTCGAGCGGACGGCCCTCCTTATCGGGTGCACAAAACACGGCGACGACGTTCTCGCCGCGCTCCAATAGCTTCTCCAGTACGGCTTTGCCGAACGCCTCTTGTCCGTGAACTACGATACGCATGTTTGACTCTCCCTGTCCCTTCGCGCCTGTAGAGCGTTCCGGGAAATTTTCTATTTTGATGACAGCGATTTTTTTGGCGTGAGCTTAATGGGCCGCAACCTTCTTGGGTGGAGGCTCGGTCGCGCCGGACGCCTTAATCGAGGCAATTTCGTCCGCCGAGTACCCGAGTACCGATGACAGCACTTCGTCGGTGTGCTCGCCCAGCAGCGGCGAACGCACGACTTCCGTGGGGCTATCGGAGAGCTTGATAGGATTACCGACCGACAGGTATTTGCCCCGCTTCGGATGGTCGACCTCGACGATTGTGCCCGTCGCCCACAAAGACTTGTCCTCCGAGATTTCTTTCATCGAAAGGATCGGGCCGCACGGGATGTCGTCCTTGTTGAGGATTTCCATCGCTTCGAACTTGGTCATCGACGATGTCCATTGCTCGATCCGCCCGAAGATCTCATTCAAGCGCGGCAGACGGGCGGCCGGCTTGGCATAGTTCGGATCCGTCTTCCAGCCCGGCTCACCGATGACGTCGCAGATCTTTTCCCAAACCGGAGCCTGCGTGATAAAATAGATGTAAGCGTTGGGGTCGGTCTCCCAGCCTTTGCACTTCAGGATACGGCCGGGCTGACCACCACCGGAGTCGTTGCCGGCGCGTGGTACGGCGTCGCCGAATTCGATACCTTCGCCGAATTGGCTGTATTCCTTCAGAGGTCCATGGGCCAAGCGTTGCTGATCGCGCAGCTTGACGCGGCAAAGGTTCAAGACGCCATCCTGCATGGCGCAGGTAACTTTTTGACCTTTGCCCGTGGTCGTCCGCTGAAACAGCGCCGTCACGATACCAAGGGCGAGATGCAGGCCTGTGCCGCTATCGCCGATCTGCGCGCCGGTGACGAGCGGTAGGCCATCGCGGAAGCCGGTGGTCGATGCCGAGCCGCCGGTACACTGCGCGACGTTCTCGTACACTTTGCAATCTTCGAACGGTCCCGGGCCAAAGCCCTTGATCGACGCGACGATCATCTTCGGGTTGATTTCCTGGATCCGATCCCAGGTAAAGCCCATCCGATCGAGGACGCCCGGGCCAAAATTCTCGACCAGCACATCACAACTTTTGATCAAGCGTTCGAGAACCTGTTTGCCGGTCTTGTTCTTGGTGTCGAGCGTGATCGAGCGCTTGTTGTGGTTGAGCATCGTGAAGTACAGCGCGTCAGCATCGGGCACGTCCATTAACTGGCCGCGCGTGATGTCACCGACGCCGGGACGCTCGACCTTGATCACGTCGGCGCCGAACCAGGCAAGTAATTGCGTACAAGTTGGGCCCGACTGCACGTGGGTGAAGTCGAGAATACGGATACCTTCCAGGGCTTTCATGGCGTGCTCCTCTCCTGCTTGGATTTGCGCTTATTCAGCAGCTTTGGGCTTTGAGACCACGCTCTGCGGGTTCAGATTGCCGATGCGACCGCTTTCGGTACCCGATTTCTCATCAATGACGGCGTTGATAAGCGTTGGCTTGCCCGAGTCCATCGCAGAGTTTACGGCTCGGCTCAGCTCCTCCGGGCTCGTCGCGTTGACCCCGACCCCACCAAACGCTTCCATCATCTTATCGTAGCGCGCGTTCTTCACGAACACGGTCGTCGCAACGTCCGAGCCGCCCGAAGGATTGGTGTCGGTGCCGCGATAGATGCCGTTGTTGTTGAACACGACGATGCAAATCGGCAAGTTGTACCGGCAGATGGTTTCGACTTCCATGCCGGAGAACCCGAACGCACTGTCACCTTCAACTGCGAGCACCGGTTTGCCAGTCTCGATCGCCGCGGCAATCGCGTAGCCCATGCCGATGCCCATCACGCCCCAGGTGCCGACATCGAGGCGCTTACGCGGCTGGTACATGTCGATGATGCTGCGCGCGAAGTCGAGCGTGTTGGCGCCTTCGTTGACAAGGATTGCGTCGGGCCGTTCCTTGATGATTTTCTTGAGCACGCCGAGTGCGCTGTGGAAGTTCATCGGCAGCGAATTGCTCAGCAGCAACTGCGCCATCTTCGCGACAGCCTTTTCCTTGCGTTCGTTGATGGCACCTGTCCAGGTTGCCGACGTCGCAGGCCACTGTTTGTCGACACCGGCCAACAGTGCCGAAACGCAACTACCAATGTCGCCGACGACCGGTGCCGCGATCGCCACGTTGCTGTCCATCTCGGTCGGCGCGATATCGACTTGAATGAACTTCTGGGTGCCACGTTCACCCCAAGTTTTGCCTTTGCCGTGCGAAAGCAGCCAATTCAACCGTGCACCGATCAGCATCACGACGTCGGCTTCCTTCAAGACCGTCGATCGCGCGGCACTTGCCGATTGTGGATGCGTATCGGGCAGCAAGCCCTTCGCCATGCTCATCGGCAGGTACGGAATGCCGGTCTTTTCGACCAGCGCGCGAATATCAGCGTCGGCCTGCGCGTAGGCAGCCCCCTTGCCCAAAATAATAAGAGGACGCTTGGCGCCCTTCAAAAGATCGAGTGCGCGCGCAACAGAATCTGGAGCCGGAAGTTGCCGTGGCGCCGGATCAACCACCTTCACCAAGGTCTTGCGGCCAGCCTCGGCATCCATCGTTTGGCCGAATAGTTTGGCTGGCAGATCCAGATAGACGCCGCCTGGACGACCCGAAACGGCCGAACGAATCGCGCGTGCAATGCCGATGCCGATATCTTCGGCGTGTAGAACACGATAAGCGGCCTTGCAGTGCGGCCGAGCGACGGCGAGCTGGTCCATCTCTTCATAATCGCCCTGCTGCAAATCAACGATCTCGCGCTCGGACGAGCCGCTGATCAAGATCATCGGGAAGCAGTTAGTGGTGGCATTGGCGAGTGCCGTCAGACCGTTGAGGAAACCTGGCGCCGACACAGTGAGGCAGATGCCGGGCTTCTGCGTCAGATAGCCAGCGATCGCGGCGGCGTTGCCTGCATGCTGCTCGTGCCGGAATGAGATGACCCGTATGCCCGCCGCTTGAGCGAGACGGCCAAAATCCGTGATCGGGATACCCGGCACCCCGTAAATCGTGTTGAGGCCGTTCATCTTGAGCGCGTCGATGATCAGGTGAAATCCGTCGGTGAGCGGCGCATCTGAACTGCTGCTCGACTGCGTATTGCTCGCGGCTTGGGCTGACATTCTCGTTCCTCCGTTTGGTGATCAGCCAGTTGATCTGGCTGTGTCTGTTTCAGTCGATGTCGACAAAGAGTTCGACATGGTCGCGAAGCTTAAGCGTGTGCTCTCGGACCAGCCGCTCAGCTCGCTCGGTATCTCGGGCCTCGAGGGCCGCAACAATTTCCTTGTGATCGACAATCGAACGCTTGGCGCGATCGTTTTCGACGATGGTGCGTTGGCGGATCGCACGCACATGGAAGAATAATTTATCCGTCATGTCCGCCAAGAGCCGGCATTTTGAAAGTCCGATAATCGCCTGATGAAATCGGATATTGGCGTCCGAGTATTCGCCCATGTTCTGCGCAATCGCGTCGGTGGAAAACGTATCCACGAGTTCATGCAATCGGCTTATTTCCTCGTCGGACGCTTGTTTTGTGGCAAGACGCGCCGCCATGCTTTCGAGGGCTGCCCACACCGTGATCATTTCCAGCACTTCAGCCTTGGTCTTGCGCACGATGTAAATACCGCGACGGGCAACGATGCGAACTAAACCTTCCTGGTCGAGCTGCGCCAATGCCTCTCGTAATGGCGTGCGGCTTACCCCGAAACGCGCCGACAAAGCGCGCTCGTCCAACCTCAGTTCAGCATCGGGCGCATAAATGTTGAGTTGCATGATCGCGGCTTTGAGCGCTTCATACGCACGCACTTTCAGGCTCTGCGCCTCTCCGATTGGCTCAATTTGAAGCTGCGTATCCGCCATCGACGGAAGCCTTTCGACACTGTTCCTTGGGACCATCTTTCGGACGCCTTACGTAAATGGTCCGTGGTTTCTGGCATACCATACACCAGAGCCATCCGTACACAAGGCCTGGTATTTGCCAATCTTTGTAGAGTGCGGGAATTTGCAATCGCGTCGATTGTGAGAGATTCTTCACGTCTCGCCGCAATGCGAGACGACTGTATTGCGAGGCGCACTCAGACAGGTATATGGTATCCCACGGCGATTAACCGCCGTCCTAGTGTAGCACAAATCGCAGGGCAAAGCCGGGGGACACCGGTCCAGTCCTGCAAGGGGAAATGCATGGCAGCTTCTATAGGCTCGGCCGAAACAGGCGCGCGCGTAACCAATAGCTATCGATGGATGCAGCTCACGATCGGCGTGATTTGCATGGTCATGATCGCCAACTACCAGTATGGCTGGACATTCTTTGTCCCCGATATCGAGAAGAAATTCGGCTGGAGTCGCGCCGAAATCCAAATCGCTTTCACGCTGTTTGTGCTGTTCGAGACTTGGCTCGTCCCTATCGAAGGCTGGATTGTCGATAAATACGGCCCCAAGATCGTGATTTTCGTCGGCGGCTTGTTGTGCGGTATCGGCTGGTGGATGACCTCGCGGGCGACGACGCTTGGAGGTATCGACGGCTATTACTCGGCGATGATCGTCTGCGGCATAGGTGCCGGCGGCGTTTATGGCACGTGTATCGGCAATGCCCTCAAATGGTTTCCTGACAAGCGCGGGCTGGCAGCTGGCATCACGGCGGCCGGCTTTGGTGCAGGCTCAGCACTTACCGTTGCTCCGATCCAGAACATGATCAAGGCGCAGGGTTTTCAGGATACATTCCTTTATTTTGGCATTGGCCAGGGAATCATCATTTGCCTTTTCGCGTTCCTCATTAGAGGGCCGAAGCCGGGTGAGGTTCCCGAGGTCACGTCGAATGCCAATGTGATCCAAACCCGCCGGCAATACGAACCGAGCGAATTGATTGGCCCAACGTGGGCTTGGATGGCTGGCGCGATTGTCGCTCTCATTGGTGGGCTTGCGATGTATTACGCGGGCCTTGGCTTCTGGATCCCGCTAGCTCTCGCCGCCCTTATCTTCGGAGCCGGCGGCGCCGTCGTTATCACGCGCGGAGAACCCGTCTTCACGCTGATGTATTTCATGTTCGTGATCGTCGGTGCGGGTGGCTTGATGGTTACAGCCAACCTTTCCCCGATAGCAAAGGACCTGAAGATTGCGGACATTCCGGTCTCGCTGATGGGCCTGACAATGGGAGCACTGACGTTTGCTGCCACCATCGATCGCATCCTAAACGGTTTGACGCGGCCGTTCTTCGGCTGGGTATCCGACCACATAGGTCGCGAAAACACGATGTTTATTGCCTTCATGATGGAAGGCATCGGAATCTACTTCCTCTATCTGTGGGGCAGCGATCCCGTTTGGTTCGTATTGCTGTCGGGCTTCGTCTTCTTTGCGTGGGGCGAAATTTATTCGCTATTTCCATCGACCTGCACAGACACTTTCGGCTCTAAGTTCGCGGCAACGAACGCGGGTCTGCTGTACACGGCGAAAGGCACGGCAGCGCTGCTGGTGCCTTATGCTAGTACCATCCAGAAAAACACCGGCAGCTGGGACAGCGTATTCATCATCGCTGCTGCAGCAAATATACTCGCAGCACTGCTGGCGCTTTTCGTTTTGAAACCATGGCGTGCAAGGGTCATCAGCCGTTCGGTCGCGAACTGAATGTTTAAGGGATTGGGGCGCAAAGGCATTAGCCGTTGCGCCCTTTTCTACGCACCGATGCGTTCGTCACGATCCAACGTGATGATTAAAAAGGGACCACAGCACGGCTGAGGTCCTTTTTTCTGTGCGTCTCAACGCCCAATGTAGCAGCGATGATCTTCAGTTTGTTTTCGGTGCCAACTCCTGCAGAGAAGGCGGTGGTTTGGTTACGTCAATCATTCCACCAAATGGCGGCGCAGGTGCCGCAGCTGGATCAGCGGGTGTGGTAGCTGGCGGGGAGCTCGGCGTGGCAGGAGGAGGGCTAACCGCTGACGGTAACGGGGTTAACGCGGCAGGCGGCACAGCACTTGCGGCTGGCGGCGCTGGCGGTGCCGAAATGCTCGGCGGCGCAGTTAACCCGGGAGGCGGTGCACCGAAGGAGGGGGGTGGGCCGAACGGCGAACCACCAGGAGCGCCGAGGCCGCCGGGCAATCCCGGAATGCCACCGCCGCCACCAAATGTCGGGATTTTGATCTCGATTTTCGACGTATCGATCTCAGGTGCCGTCGATTTATAATGCATCACCATCTGCGGGAACGAGATCACGAGCCCGACCATGATGCATTGAATGATCACGAACGGCACCGCCCCCCAATAGATTTGACCGGTCGTCACTGGCTCCATCTTGAGCCCGGTAACTTTATCGTTGTACGGCTCTTTGGGCGCTACCGACCGCAGATAGAAGAGTGCGAAACCGAATGGCGGATGCATGAAGCTCGTCTGCATATTGACGCCGAGGATGACACCGAACCAGATCAAGTCGATGCCCAGCTTTTCGGCGGCTGGTCCGAGCAATGGTACGATGATGAAGGCCAATTCGAAGAAGTCGAGGAAGAAGGCGAGCAGGAACACCATGACGTTGACGAAGATTAGGAAGCCAACCTGGCCACCCGGCAACGACGTCAATAAATGCTCGACCCAGATGTGGCCGTTCACGCCGTAAAACGATAACGAGAAGATACGTGCGCCAATCAGAATGAACACCACGAATGCTGAAAGCTTGGCGGTTGCCTCGACGGCCGAGCGCAAGAGCGGGATGTTGAAGCGTCTCGGGTCGTTATCCAGCCAACGTTTGAACATCGCAAGCAGGATTGAACCGGTAGCGCCCATCGCGCCGCCTTCAGTGGGTGTAGCGACGCCGATGAA
>JANLXZ010000070.1:0-17856 GCA_031365375.1 Hyphomicrobiaceae bacterium
AGGCCGCCCAGCACCGCGCCGATGATGCTTTCCAGACCACCGACGATCACCGCCGGAAACACCTTGACACCGACGGTCGCGACGGACGCCGAGACGCCCGACACCAAGCCGACCACGACCCCGGCCAGTGCCGACACGACCGATGAAATCGCCCAAGCGGTGGCAAACACGCGACGCACCGATACGCCCATGCTTTGCGCCGCCTGCTGATCGAAGGCGGTGGCCCGCATGGCCAAACCCATCTTCGAGAATTTGAAGAAATACGCAAAGCCGACCATGATGACGAGCGATATCGCCAAACTCATCAGGTACGCGCTTTCGACGTTGAGCCCGAGGATCTGCACGCTCTTGGTATCGAACACCTGCGGGAAAGGTTGCACGAATACGCCGAACATCCATTTCAGGAGCGCCTGGAAGAAGATCGACAAGCCGATCGTCACCATCACGATCGAGATCACCGGTTCGCCGATAAGCGGCCTCAGCACAACCGTTTGCACCAGAATGCCGAGCAGCGCCATGAAGACGAGGCACACGGGGAAGCCGATCCAGAATGGCAGCTTGAGCGTGGCGACGAGCCACCAGCACGCCCAGGCACCGATCAGCACGAACTCGCCCTGCGCGAAATTTACGACCTGGCTCGCCTTGTAAATCAGCACGAAACACATCGCGACGACGCCATACAGCGCGCCGACGATCATGCCGTTGACGAGGAGTTGCGTGAGAAGCGTCGTGTTCATGCCGACTTCGCCTGCGCTTGCGCTGCGGCTAACGAGGCGACTGGCATCGTCGTGCGGATCCGCTGTTTTGATCCATCCTGGAATGCGATCTCCGTATCGACCTTCACTTCATTCGCACCCGAATAGATGGCGTCGATGATGGTTGCGTACTTCTCGGCGATCACACCGCGCCGGACTTTGCGGGTGCGTGTCAGCTCGCCGTCATCGGCATCGAGCTCCTTGTACAGGAGGACGAATTTGCGTAACTGCTGAGCCGGCGGCAGAGATTGGTTCACGCGCGCAATTTCGCCCGAGATCAAATTGTAGATCTCTTTCCGGTTCGACAAGTCGGAGTAGGTGGTGAAGGCCATGCGCTGCTGCTCGGCCCACTTGGAGACGATAGAAAAGCGGATGCAGACGATGGCCGCGGGGTAGGCGCGTTGGTCGCCGAGGATAACCGCCTCACTTATATATGGAGAGAACTTCAGCTTGTTCTCGATGTACTGGGGCGAAAACCGCTCGCCGGCCGTCGTCGAGGCCAGATCTTTCATGCGATCGATCACAACCAGCTGGCCAGATGGCTTGAAGTAGCCGGCATCGCCGGTGTGCATCCAGCCGTCGCGCAGGTCGGGACTAACAACCGCGTCGGCCTTGAAGTATCCCTTGAACATGTAAGGATGCTGGCTGATGATTTCCCCAACACCACTCGGATCTGGATTTTCGATCCTGATTTTGTAGGCATCCGTCAAGCCGCGCCCGACACCATCGAAGTCGCGATCGCCGATACGCTGCGTGCAGTAGATGCCGCCGAGCTCGGTTTGACCATAGAGCTGCATCATCGGCACGCCCATCGCCATGAAGAATTTGAAAGTGTCCGGCCCCAGTGCAGCACCGCCCGTGCTTGCCATCCGAAGTCTTGAGAAGCCAAGACGATCGCGCAGTGCGCGCAAGACAAGTTTCTGCGCAATGGCGCTGGTGCGACCACGATCGACAGCACGTAGGCCCAGCTTAAAAGCCGCATCGAACAGCCGCTGCTTGAACTTTGTCGCGTCCATCATCTGCGCGCGCACGTTAGCTGCGATCTGCTCCCAAACGCGCGGGGCGAGGAACATGAAGGTCGGCGCGATCTCCCGCAGATCGGCCATGATCGTTGTCGGATCTTCGACGAAGTTCAGTTTGTGACGACACACGACAGGCTGGAACAGCGCCATGAACTGTTCGCCGATCCAACCCATCGGCAGCAGCGAAACGTATTCGTCATCGGGGCCGAGATCTAACAGCGCGCAGTAATTGGCGACATGCTGAATGAATGGCCCGCCAGCAATGCTCACGAGTTTCGGGTTCGACGTCGTACCCGATGTGGAGCACAAGACGGCGACGTCGCTGCCTTTGGTGGCATCAACGAGTATATCCCATGCGCCAGGGGTATTCAGCGCCCGTTGATGTGCGCGCTCGAACAGCACTTCACGGTGGATCAGGCGCGGATCGGTGTATTTCCGCATGCCACGAGCATCGTTGAAGATGATGGCTTTCACCGACGATACGCCGGCTGTCACGCGGAGGATCTTGTCGACCTGCTCTTCGTTCTCGGCGACAACGACCTTTGCCTCGGCAAATGAGACAAGGAAATTTATCTCGGCGTCGAGCGCGTCCTGGTACAGTCCGAGGCTTGCGGCACGGACTGCTTGCGCGCCGATCGCCGCGGCAATCCAGTGCGGTCTTGCATCGCCGATGATCGCAACCGTGTCGCCAGCTTCCACGCCGAGAATTTCGAAACCAAGCGCCCACAGCTTAACACTCTCGTTCACGTCGACCCACGTGTAGGACTTCCAGAGCCCCAGTTCCTTTTCTCGCTGGGCGATGTCCGAGCCGTGCGCTTGAGCGTTGTGTCGGACGAGCTTTGGCAACGTATCGTTGCCGCTGAGATGGCTGAACCGCTCGATGTTCATTGGGCGGCCTCCGCGACGGCGGTATCGGCGAGGCCGTGATCTTGGCCGAGATAGGCGCGCTTCACGTCCTCGTTTGCTCTGATGTCGTCGGGCAAACCCTCGGCAATCTTGCGGCCGAAATCGAGCACCATGAGCCGGTGCGATAGGTCCATGACGACGCCCATATCGTGCTCGATCATGACGACCGTCATGCCCAGTTCTTCATTCAGATCGACGATGTAGCGCGCCATGTCCTCTTTCTCTTCGAGGTTCATGCCGGCCATCGGCTCATCGAGCAGAATAAGTTCTGGCTTAAGTGCAATCGCACGGGCGAGCTCGACGCGCTTTCGCAAACCGTACGAGAGCGTACCCGCGTGCTCGTTGCGGATGTCCTTAATCTCGAGGAAATCGATGATCTCCTCGACGGCCGCGCGATGAACTGTTTCCTCACGCTGTGCGCCGCCAAACCAATAGACCATGCCGCGCGCGAAGCCGACCTTCATCAGGTGGTGGCGGCCGATCAGTATGTTATCGAGCACCGTCATGCCGCTATACAGGGCGAGATTCTGAAAGGTCCGGCCGATGCCGAGGTCGGCACGCTTGCTGGTCCCTAGTTTTGTGATGTCGCGCCCCTTGTGCAGGATACGTCCAGAGGTTGGCCGGTAACGCCCCGAGATGCAGTTGAGCGTCGATGTTTTGCCCGCGCCATTAGGACCGATGATGGAATATAGTTCGCCCGGATAAACCTTGCAGCTGACATCGGTCATGGCCTTCACGCCACCAAAGCGCAGACTCACGGCTTCCAGTTCGAGGATCGGTGTGCGCGCAACGTCAGCCGCCATCGATCAATCCCACCGCAGGGCAGTGTGGGCAGCGGCCGACGTCTTGGCGGACAGAACTACGACTGACAGGATTGCGCAGTATCGGCGCGAGTTCATGGCATTCCCTCCGTACTCATACGAGACAGCGCCGCTATCTTGGACGCTCCCGTGCCAACCTTCAAGGCTGGTCTATTGACAAAGACGATGCGACTGATTGAATGATCAGTCAATAGACTTGTTGTCGGATGTGCGAGTGCTCATTCCGATGTTCGCCAGGACGATCCGGCAATGTTGAACCGCACGATTTTCGCGTCCGAACATGAGATGCTGCGCGACAGTGCACGGAAATTCTTTGAACAAGAGATCGTGCCGCAACATCGGCAGTGGGAAAATGACGGCGTTGCGCCGCGATCAATCTGGAAAAAAGCCGGCGAGCACGGATTATTGTGCGTCAACATCCCCGAAGCCTACGGCGGTGGAGGTGCCGATCGACTGGCGGCGGCCGTGCTCATCGAAGAACAGGCGCGCCTGGGACTATCGGGGCCTGGCTTCTCGACGCATTCGGATATCGTGGCACCCTACATTTTGAACTACGGCACGGAGGCGCAGAAACAGAAGTGGTTGCCTGCGATGGCACGCGGCGAAATGATCGGCGCAATCGTCATGACGGAGCCAGATGCGGGAAGCGATCTGCGCGCGATCCGCACCACCGCGCTCCAAGATGGCAACGACCTCGTTATCAACGGACAGAAAACTTTCATCACCAACGGTGTGTGTGCTGATCTACTCGTGATGGCGACGAAGTCGGGCGCAAACACGGGGCCGAAGGATCTGACGCTTGTCGTCGTGGACGGCGACCGGCCCGGGTTGACGCGGGGCAAACCGTTCGAAAAGATTGGCATGAAGGCGCAGGATACGTGTGAACTATTCTTCGACAGCGTCCGTGTGCCAGCGTCAAACATTTTGGGCGCGGAAGGCCAAGGCTTCGCACTGTTGGCAAAAGAACTTGCCTGGGAGCGGCTGCAAATTGCCGTTGGCGCGGTCGCGACGTGCCACGCCGCGCTCGGGTGGACGCGCGACTATACGCGGGAGCGAAAGGCATTCGGCAAGGCTGTGGCCGAATTTCAGAACACTCGATTTCGTCTCGCCGAAATAAAGACCGAGATCCAGATCGCCCAGGTTTTCGTCGATCGCTGCCTGCTCGAAGTCAACAACGATGCGCTCGATGCCACCACTGCAGCGATGGCAAAGTACTGGTGCACCGAATTGATGGGGCGGGTGCTCGATCAGTGCGTACAACTGCATGGTGGCGCCGGCTATATGTGGGACATGCCCATTGCCCGCGCCTACGCGGATGCGCGTGTACATCGCATCTACGGTGGCTCCAACGAAATCATGCGTGAGCTGATCGCGAGATCGCTGTGAACAAGGGCCTTCCCATGCGCGTTCTAATTACAGGCGCCAGCAAGGGTATCGGACGGGCGATCGCCGAGCGGCTGGCGGCACCGGGTGTTTCGCTTGGGGTTTGTGGGACACGTGCGTCCGCAGAGCTTTCGGCCATCGTTGGGATGTGCCAGGCGCGCGGTGCAAATACGATTGCACTCACCGGGGACCTCGCGGACGCAGCGATACCCGCCCGTCTCGTCGCCGATGCCTCGGGTGCGTTCGGCGGACTAGATGCCGTCATCAGTAACGCTGGCGTCGTTGCGCCATCGCGGATTGCCGAACTCCCGCTCGATGATTGGGACCGCATTTTCAACATCAATACCCGCAGCGCCTTCCTACTGGCGCAGGCAGCATATCCTCACTTGAAGTCCTCGCGCGGTTCGTTTGTCGCCGTCGCCTCGATGTCGGGTGTCGAGCCTTATCCCGGAACCGGCGCATACAGCCCGAGCAAGGCGGCGCTGATCATGCTGGTGCGGGTATTGGCGCAGGAGTGGGCGGCTGCTGGCATCCGGGTCAATGCGATCTCACCCGGCCTGATAAAGACCGCAATGACCGCACCAATCTACGCCGATCCGGTCAAGACGGCCGCACGCGAAGCCTTGGTTCCAATGCACCGCATCGGCGTGCCCGAGAGCGACATTGCCGGTATTGCTGCATTCTTGATTTCCAACGATGCCGGCTACATCACGGGGCAAAACATCATCGCCGACGGTGGATTGCTCGGCTCGATTCAGGCCAATATTGCCGGCCGCCCGAAATCGGGGGCTGCATGATCAGCTTCCCCGAACCGGACGTCGGGCGTGCTAGCGGCTACCGAGCAGCCGGCTACTGGCGCGACGATACGATCGCCGGCCTAGTCGCCCACGTTGCAACATCGGTACCGAGTAAGATTGCTGTCCGCGATGCTTCGGGTGCGAGCATCACCTACGCAGAGCTTCAGCGGAACTCACGATCCATAGCGCGCTTCTTGGCTGAGGCTGGCGTCGGTCAAGGTGACATCGTGACGGTGTGCCTGCCGAATTGGTGGCAAGTGGTTGCCATATTCCTAGGGGTGATACGCATCGGTGCGGTCCTCAACCCCGTGCCGACTACTTACGGCCGGGCTGACCTCGCGTACGTGCTGGGGAAATGCCGGAGCAAGGCATTGTTCGTGCCAGGCCGTTTTCGCAGTGTCGATTACAGTAAGTTGGTTGTTGCATTGGATGTGTCGATCCCAGTCATCCAAGTGGGAGATACCCGAGAGCCATTTGGCATTTCATTTTCGGACGCGCTCAAAGTCGAGCCGATCGATGGAGAGGTCAATCTTTCGGCTGATGATCCGGTCGCTGTTCTGTTCACGTCAGGCACCGAGGCGAAACCGAAAGGCGCGGTGCACACGCACAATACCATCCTGTTCGGCGAGCGCGCGATGGCGTCCGCTCTCGGCATCGATGCCTCCGATATCGCGTTCATGGCCTCGCCAATTTCACATGCCACTGGCTTCCTGCATGGCGTCGTGATGACGCTGACAACTGGTGGTACGTTGTCACTGCTCGATGTGTTTTCCGGCGCCGCCGCCGCCAATCAGATGCGCGACCATCGCTGCACATGGACGATGGGCGCAACGCCGTTTCTGTCAGACGTGGCGGATGCATTGGCGTCATCGTCGTACCGGCTTCCGGATTTGCGTTACTTCCTTTGCGGCGGCGCACCCGTGCCTGAGGCGCTAGTCCGGCGGGCGACGCAGATCAGCCTTCGCATCCTCTCGATCTACGGCTCGACGGAAAGCCCACCGCATACGATCGTCCATCCCGATGATCCAGTCGAGAATGCGTGGACAACGGACGGCCGCCCGCTTGACGGAATCGAAGTTGGCATCGTGTCGGATGGCCGAGATTTTTTACCGCTGGAGGAAACGGGCGAAGAGCGGTCGCGCGGGCCGAACACATGCCTGGGTTACCTCGACGAGCCAGGGCTGACGGCGAAAGATTTCGACGCCGATGGCTGGTACTATTCCGGCGATCTTGCGCGCCAATTGCCCGATGGCTCGATCCGTATCGCTGGCCGCTTGAAGGACATCATCGTGCGTGGGGGCCAGAACATCTCGGCGCGAGAAATAGAAGAGTATTTGATAGCGCATACAGCGGTGCAAGTGGTTTCCCTTGTCGGCGTGCCGCATGAGCGACTGGGTGAAACGAGTTGCGCCGTGGTGGTAGCGAAGACCGGCCATGCGCTGACGCTTGCGGAACTCGTCGCATTCTTGAATCAGAAGGGCATTGCGCGTTTCAAGCTGCCGGAGCGGCTGGAGATTTGGCCCGGCCTGACAACGACACCCAGCGGTAAGATCCAAAAATTCCTGATCCGCAATATGCTCAACGAACAGCTTGGAAAGGCTTCAAGATGATCATTCTAAAGCACTCTGGACCGGTCACGACCTTGTTGATGAGCCGTCCCTCCGTCAACGCGATCGATCCTGCCTTTGTCGTCGCCTTCGACAAGGCCTTGGATAAGATCAGGGAAGTCAAATCTACGGTTGTCGTGATCCGCAGCGACCAGAAATGTTTCTCGGCTGGTGCCGACCTGTCGCTGATCCAAGGTTTCTTTTCCAAGCCTGGAGGTACGGCTGAGATGGTCGCCTACGTGAAAACGTTGCATCGTTTATTCGACCGGTTGGAGAAGCTGGAGGCCGTTACGGTCGCAGCTATGGCTGGTCCAGCATTGGGCGGCGGGTTGGAGTTGGCGCTCGCCTGTGATCTGCGCATCGCCACTCACGCAACCAAACTAGGCTTGCCAGAAACGCGCATCGGCATGATCCCGGGCGCTGGCGGCACGCAACGGTTGCCGAGGCTCTGCGGACCCGGCGTCGCCGCGCGTTTGATCTTAAGCGCCGAAGTGATTGACGGCCGCGAAGCCGAGAGACTGGGTCTCGTTCAGTGGAGCGTCGAGGCGAGCGAAATCGATGCCAAGATCGGCGAGGTAACGCAACGCGTCGCCGGTCTGTCTCGTCCCGCGTTGATTGCCGCAAAGGATTGTCTGGCCGCCGCGTTCGGCTCCGCGGCCGATGGCTTCGCGCGCGAAATCGAAAAGCCTTTGACACTTATGGAAACGCCCGAGGCGCGCGAACGGATCGCGGCCTTCTTCGCTCCCAAAACCAACTGACCGGCTTCATGCCACGAGGAGATACACATGCGCTTTGACAATAAAGTCATTCTGGTCACGGGCGGTGCATCCGGCATTGGACTTGCCACGTGCAAAGCGTTCGCTGAGCTCGGCGGACACGTCATCATGACCGATATAAACGCTGAAGGCGGCGCGAAGGCAGCGGCCGGTTTGCAAGGTGCCGGGGGGAAAGTCGAATTCATGGCACTCGATATCACCAGCCGCACGGCGGTTACGGCGATTGCCGAGAAAATCAGAGCCGAAGTCGGCCGTCTCGATGTGCTCGTCAACGGCGCTGGCTGGGATACGATCGAACCCTTCATGAGCAACACGCCGGAGTACTGGGACAAGATCGTTGCCATCAACTTCATGGGGCCGGTGCAACTGACGCGAGCATTGCTGCCGATGCTGATCGAATCCGGCAGCGGCCGTATCGTCAACGTTGCAAGTGATGCAGGCCGCGTGGGGAGTTCAGGCGAGACGGTCTACGCCGGCGCCAAAGGTGGTGTCATCGCTTTCACGAAGTCGCTCGCGCGCGAAATTGTACGCTATCAGATGCGGGTCAACTGCGTCTGCCCCGGGCCGACTGATACGCCGTTGTTTGCCTCACAGCCCGATAAAATCAAAACCGCGCTGGCCAACGCGATCCCGATGCGGCGCCTCGCGCAGCCGAGCGAAATCGCCGACGCGATAGCCTTCTTCGCCAGCGACCGCACCGCCTATGTAACGGGACAGGTGTTGAGCGTAAGCGGCGGTCTGACCATGGTCGATTGATGATGGACAATGCCGACCATAAAACGATCGACCTCGGTTCTGGAGTGTCGAGCGTCGTGGAAGATCCCCTGCTCGTGCAAAAGCGCCGTAGCCAAATCGTCGCGGCGGCGACCGAGCTCTTTTCGACACAGGGGTTTTATCGAACGACGATCAAGGATATCGCCAAGCTGGCGGGCATCAGCTCCGGGCTCGTCTACCAGTATGTGCGCGAGAAAGAGGATGTGCTGCTACTGGTTCTGCTCGACGTGATCGATGCCTATGCGCGCGAAATCCCTACATCTATCATCGGCATTGCCGATCCGATTGGCAGGTTGGTGACTACGATCGATGCCTACTGCCGCGTCATCGATCGGCATCGGGCGGGCGCGGTGCTGGCCTACCGCTCAACAAAGTCCCTCTCGCCGCCACGCCGCCAACTGATCCAGCAGAAGGAGCTTGAGACCAACGCGCTGCTGGCTGCCGAATTAAAGGCCTGTATGCGGGCCGGCCTGGTGCGCAAGGTCAACATCGATGTGCTCGTTTATCACATCGTGATGATTGCGCACGGCTGGGCGCTGAAAAGTTGGTTCTTCAAATCGCGTTTGTCGCTCGATACGTATATTCGTGAAAGCACCGATATTGTGATGGTCGGTGCGCTAACGCCTGCGGGAGCCAAGCGATATGCCGCTTGGTTGCGCAAGAAAAAACAGCAATGATTAGCCGTCCTGCACGAACGTCAATCGGTTGCCGAAGGGATCGGTGACGGTGAATTCCAGCGTGCCCCATGGTGCTTTGGCGGGCGCGCCAGGTTTGGCATAACGGTACGACTTGGCGGCAAGCTCGCTGGCCAAATCAGCGATCGCACCGCAGTTGATGCGCACGTGCGCGCCCGGGCAGGCATCGCCGTGGTGTTCCGACAGATGGAGCGTGCAGCCTGCGCGCGAGACGCCTAGGTAAGGTGGAAAATTCGAGCCGAAGCGATGCTCGAAGTCGACCGTGAAGCCCAAAAAATCAATGTAGAATTCGTGCGCCTTCCCTGCGTCGAAAATGCGCAAGATTGGTGTGACAGCGGCAAGGGCCATGGCGGCAAGCACTCGAACTTTCTACGTCAATTCGGAAAGCGCGGGAGCTTTGGCATCGGTCGATCCGGCTCGAAGCGTGCCACATTCATTTGCATCGCGAGTAGCGTGTAATAGCCATGGATTCCGACGAGGTCGACGACGCCCTTTTTGCCGAAGCGCTTGTCGGCACGATCTAAGGTCGCGTCCGATACACGCTTGTTGCGCAGTAGCTCCGTCGAAAAGTCGTAGACGATCTCTTCGTCGGCGCTCATGCCGGTCGGGCGCCGTCCATCGAGGATCGCATCGACAATGTCTTTCTTGATCCCGGCCTTTTCGGCGATCGGCGCGTGCACCAGCCATTCGTAATCCTGCGACCACTCGCGCGCGGTCATCAGGATCGCGAGTTCGCTGAGGGTGTTGCCGATGGCGGAATTGAAACGGAGATAGTCTCCCATCACACGTGCCTGGTTCATAACTTGCGGACTGTGCATGAGCGGTAGGAACGGGCCGAAGGGTGGTGCCTTGCGCGCGGCCTCGAATTCGGTCGCAGCCTTCTTTTGCTCGTCGGTATACTGGTCAGGCGAAATCGTCGGCAGCCGGGAGTTCGCAGTCTGTCCATGCGCGCCGCTGGCTATTCCGGCGGCAACGATGCACGCGATCAAAAACGTTTTAAATCTCATCGAATTCCGTCCCCATTGAGTCGTGAAGGTTTGTCCACGTTCGATCCGACTTTAGCCCATCGCTGCAGCCCGAGTCTTTAGGCCCAGACGATCGAATTAGCGGACAACTTCACACTTCGCCTTTGTTTAACCGCCCGAATCACGAATGCAATCAGGGTAATCAACTCGGAAGTTGACGGGAGCATTGAAGATGGTCGAGCGGGTCACGACAAAGCGGCCGGCAGCGAACGATGACGTGCCGGTAACCAGCGGGCGTGCAGCGGCTGGTCGCCGCGCCGAAAAGCGTGCCTCTGTCTCAAAGCCCGGCTTCGACAAGAAGACGATTGCGCTGGTTTATGATTTTGATGGCACACTGTCACCGAAGCCGATGCAGGAATACACTGTCCTGCCCAAGCTCAACGAGGACCCAAAGGCGTTCTGGGCCGAGAGCAATCGCATCGCGAAGGAGCAGGGTGCTGATCCGCTGATCACGTACATGCATCTGATGTACAAGAAGGCAAAAGAGCACAACGTCCGCATCGATCGCGAGGACCTCGTTCAGCTCGGGCGCGACGTGGAAATGTTCCCCGGCGTCGAAGAATGGTTCGACGAAATCAATTCTTACGTCGCGTTGCGGGCCGAGACACAGGGCGTCGCCGTGCGGCATTATCTAGTGTCATCGGGATTGACCGAGATCATCGAGGGGACCTCGATCTACAAGCGCTTTCACAACGTGTTCGCATCTGAATATTGGTTCGAGGCCTACGATCTGCCGTACCCTAAGCGGGTGATAACCGACACCGGCAAGACGCAATACCTGTTCCGGATCAATAAAGGTCTCGAGGATTTGGGTGAGAGCATCAATCACCATATGCCCGAAGAGCAGCGGCCTATTCCGTTCGGCAATATGGTGTATTTCGGCGATGGCGAAACCGATGTTCCGTCGATGGCGCTGATGCGCAAGAGTGGCGGACATGCCATCGCGGTGCATTCACCTGGCAAGACAAAAGCGAAATGTGTCGATCTGTTCAAAGCCGGGCGTGTCGACTTTTTTGCGGCAGCCGACTATCGGCGCGGATCGGAATTATTCAAGCGTACATGTCTGTTGCTCGATCGCATGCTGGCCGACATTCGCGTGCGCGAGGAAATGTGGAAGATCGGCCGTTCGATCAAGTAGCTTGCGCAGTCTTCAAGCGTGCCGGTTGCCCCAGATGATCATGAGAACGCCGATGATCGCTGCCAGCATTGCCGGCAGTAAGCGCCAGTCGAACGGCGGCAAATTAATGAGACCGAGCGCTGCGGCCGGAATTTGTACGAGCAGCGTGACGACCGGCATGAACGCACTCGTCGCGATGAAATTCTCCGATTTGATCTTGAGCACGCAGGAAAAGCTCAGATACGTCATGCCTGTGAACAGTGCGCCACCGACGAACAATGCGAGCAAGATCGTCGGTGGGTGGATCAGCGCCTCTGGCTTCGGCAACAACGGCGTCTGCGGCAGCACGTGTAGTTGCACGGCGGCCATCAGCGCGCCAATCGTGAGCAGTCCCGTCAAGGCCGTGACGAGCGTCACCAAGGCAGTGACGCGGATTTTCTCGGGGATTGTCACCGCCGCTCGATTCCACTTGTGGAATTCGGACGCGAAGGCACGGATGCCGACAGCCAACGCACAGGCGAAGGCGCTGGCGATAACTGGCGCCGCGATCCCCGGTTCGACGTGTGACAACAAATTCGCGACCACCGCTCCGACGAGTGCCGCCCCTACCCAAGCAAGCCACGCCGGCCGGCGACCATAAACGATGAAGCCGGTGAGGATTGTAATCGGGATCGATAGCCTGATCATTAGGCTGCCTTCCGCCGGTGTGACGAAGCCCAGCAGCGAGGCGTAGCCGCCTTCGACCACGATATTGCCGACACCGACGATCCAGCTCTCACGGGCAAGCATGATGGCGCGTGCATTCTGACCAAAGCCGGTGAAAGCAAGCAGTGTCGCCGCCGAAATGAGCAGCGAATAAAGGATAAAGACGGCGGTATGGACGCCTAGCGCGGCTGCCATCGTATAAGCGACGCTCAGGATCGCGATGAGAAGCGAGAACAGTCCAGCTTCGACCCAGCCGATGGTTTTTGAATCCATTGAGCCGGCCATCGTCGAGGGAAAGCTCATGTGCTGATAGCAGCGTTGCGTAAAAACACGATCTGCGTATCGCCATAGCTTCGCTTGTCGATTTGAGTGAGGGTGGCTGGCGGCTCGATCGTCTCGCCGGTGCGCTCCTCGCAGACGATGACCGCTCCCGGCGCCAACCAGTTGCCCTTTGTCGCACTGGCCAACGCTTTGGTGGCCAACCCTTTGCCGTAGGGTGGATCAAGGAACATCAGGTTGGCGACGTCGCGATCGCCGGCCGTGCCCAAATCCGTCGCGTCGCGCCGGAAAATGCGAGTCTGACCGGTCAGCCCAAATGCTTCGACGTTGCGGCGGATAATGGCGCGGGCGTCCGCGTCATCCTCGACGAAGACACAGAATGCAGCGCTGCGCGAGAGGGCTTCGAGACCAAGCGCACCGGTGCCGGCAAACAGGTCGGCCACGCGCGCGCCGGCGAATTCGAAGCCTTCGATCCCGTGTGCCAGGATGTTGAACACACTTTCGCGCACGCGGTCCGCAGTCGGCCGAAGGCCGCCGTGTTCAGGCGCGATGATGGGACGGCCACGCAATGTACCGGCGACGATTCTCATGGTGCCTACATCAACGCTGTGGACGTCCCTTGAACCCGGCCTTGAAACCGGCCTTGATGCCGGCCTTGAAATCGCCCCGTGATTTTTCCGGGCGCTTCTCTCTCGGCGGCTCTCTTTGCTGGTCTTTCGGCCGCACATCCTTCGCCTGATCTAACTTGCCGTGTCCGGTCTTCAACTGAAAGCCGCGCTTGGGAGCTTCCGGCCGATCGCGTTGCGGCTCCGGTCGATCACGTTCGCCTTTTCCAACGGACTTGGTGCCGAACGGCTTTTTCGCGAACGGTCGCTTTTCGAATGGTTTCTTGGGCCCGCCTTTTTGCCGCGGGCCGGCGCCCTTTCTGGCGGGCTCCTCATCCTCTTCGGCGGGGAGGGGCTTGCGTGCCTGGTAGCCGGTGTTTTTCGCCGGGCGCTCATCAGCTTGAATTTCATCGAGACCAAATTCTGCGGCGAGTAGCGGCCCCAGCTGATCGGCGAGGACGCGCCGCCGAACGCGCTCGACAGTGCCTTCTTCCAAGTCCAGCAACTGGAACGGTCCGAACGAAATTCGTATCAGCCGGTTCACGTCTAGTCCCAGTGAACCGAGGATCTTGCGGACCTCGCGGTTTTTGCCTTCGCGCAGCCCCAGCGTCAGCCAGACGTTGGCATTTTGCACGCGGTCGACGGTGCCCTCGATCGGTCCATATTTCACGCCCTCGATTTCGATGCCGTCTTTCAGAGCATCGAGTTGCTCTTGCGTCACGTGACCGTTGGCACGTACCCGGTAACGGCGCAGCCAGCCCGTGGCCGGTAATTCGAAATGCCGGGCGAGGCCGCCGTCCGTGGTCAACAGCAGCAGGCCCTCGGTGTTGAAATCCAGCCGCCCGATCGACACGACGCGCGGCATATCTTTCGGTAGTTTCTCGAACACTGTGGGCCGCCCCTCGGGATCACGATGTGTCGTGACGCACCCGCGCGGCTTGTGGAAACGCCACAGCATTGCCGGCTCGGGCTTGGTCAGCGGCTGTCCGTCGACCTTGATCGAATCGCCCGGACCGACATCGAGCGCCGGTGACTTGATCACCTGGCCATTGACGTTTACCCGGCCTTCGAGAATCCAGCGCTCGGCATCGCGACGCGAGCACAACCCCGCTCGCGCCATCGCCTTGGCAATCCGCATCGTCTCAGCGACGGCGGGCGCCTCGACGACCTTCATCGGCCGCCGTTTGCGGGGATGAGCGCGCGCTGCGGGCCGACCACTCGTGCGATTATCGGGCCTGCCGCTTGGCCTGCCACCTGGACCTGACGTGTTGGCGGCTCCGGGCGAACGGGGTTGACCAGGGCGATCTTTGCGCATGATGTGTTTGAACTCGGTTCCTTGGATGTCCCTTATGCCACTCAACGAGATCAGAAGCCAACCTAACAAGGATCTGGCGCGGCCCAGCCCCATGGCGATCGCACTTATCGAGGCGCGCGCAGCAGCGGAACGTGGTGAAGTGCCGGTGGGCGCCGTCATTGTTAGCGCTGACGCAACTGTGATTGCGCGCGCCGGCAATCGAACCCGGGAACGCGATGACCCAACGGCGCATGCGGAAATGCTCGCAATTCGCGAGGCGTGTAAGCTGGTCGGTAGTGAGCGGCTGATCGGCTGCGACCTGTATGTAACATTGGAGCCGTGCCCGATGTGTGCCGCCGCAATCTCGCTAGCTCGTGTTCGACGCGTCTATTATGGTGCATCGGACCCAAAGAGCGGAGGAATTGAACAAGGGCCGCGTGTTTTCGCGCATTCGACGTGTCATCACGCGCCCGAGGTATATTCCGGCATCAGTGAAAGCGAGGCGGCGGCATTGTTGCGGAACTTTTTTGCCGCAAAACGTTAGATCCACCGGAAGCTGCCACTTTTCGCCTCATGCCGCAGGGTAACCCATTGACCGGCCTCCCCCCTGCCAGTGTAGCTAGATCGCATGGATAGCATCGCACCCCGTCGCCTTCCCCCCCGCGCGCTGGCGACCAGCCTGCCGAACATCTTGACCTACGGCCGTATCGCAGCGGTGCCGGCTCTTGTCGGATGTCTGTTTTTTCTACCCGGCGATGTCGGGCGTTGGAGCGCACTGACGGTGTTCGTCGTGGCGTGCATTACGGATTGGCTGGACGGTTATCTGGCGCGGATTTGGGATCAGCAATCGGCGCTGGGCCGCATGCTCGATCCGATCGCCGATAAGTTGCTGGTCGGTGCAGCGCTGATGATGCTGGTCCACGACGCCACCATTGACGGCTGGCCGATATGGGCAGCGATTATTATTTTGTCGCGCGAGATACTGGTGTCGGGCCTGCGCGAGTTTCTGGCCGAGCTGAACGTGAAGGTGCATGTCAGTCAGCTCGCCAAATGGAAGACGATGATGCAAATGATCGCGCTCGGCGTGTTGTTGGCTGGCCCTGCTGGCGACAAGATCGTGCCGGGCATTACGGCGACCGGAACAGTCCTGCTTTGGGTGGCGGCGTTGCTGACGCTGTTTACCGGCTATGATTATCTCAAGGCCGCGATCCGCCACGCGATCGAAGGTTGATGCTCAGGGACTTGTTCTAATGACCGTTACGTTACGCTATTTCGCTTGGGTTAGGGAACGTGTCGGCCGCTCCGAGGAGCAGGTGGTGCTGCCGGTCCACGTCGCGACTGTTGCCGATCTGATCGGCTGGCTGACGACGCGCGGCCCGGAATACGAACACGCCTTTGCACGGCCGGAGGTTATTCGTGCGGCGATCGATCAGATGCATGTGAAGCCGCAGTCATCGATTGGTGATGCGCGAGAGATCGCGTTCTTTCCACCCGTGACCGGCGGTTAGATCATGAGTGTTTCGGTTCAATCCGCGCCGTTCGATATTGCCGCCGAGATCGCCAATCTGACGGTTCGCCGCACCGACATCGGTGCCATCGTGACCTTCACCGGCACGGTGCGGGGGGAGGCCAAGAGTGGTCCCATCACGTCGATGGAGCTCGAGCATTATCCCGGTATGACCGAGCGCGAACTGGAGCGCGTCGAAGCGCTGGCGAATGCGCGCTGGCCGCTGCAGGGCACGCGCATCGTGCATCGGATCGGCGTGTTGGAACCGGGTGACGATATCGTGCTCGTCGTCACCGCGTCGTCGCATCGCAAGGCAGCCTTCGAGGCCGCCGAATTCCTAATGGACTACCTCAAGACCAGCGCCCCATTCTGGAAAAAAGAGACCGGTGTGGATGGAGCCGGCGGGTGGGTTGACGCGCGCGAGGCGGACGATGAGGCGGCAAAGCGGTGGGAGTGAAGGACGTGTTGGGTCGCGTAAGGGTATGGCCCGGAGCTGTTCGCTGACAGGCCGCGGTCCATCTAGATAAAGCGGACGATGAAAGCCTTAGTTACTTCTCGGAAATGGACGAGGCCATGAACGCCCGCGCTCTCAACTTTGGCAGAACTTTACGCGGTGGGCTTTTAGTCATCGGCTTGCTTTTCGTTTTGACAATTTCGGCATTTGGCGTCGTTTGGTCGATCGATCCGCCTTGGAGCGTCAATGAACTTCAGGGCTCAGTAGTCAGTTGGGGAAGGCAAGAATCGCCGAATGTAGTCATTCGATATTACAAGATACTTCTGGCTGTGAGAACTGACGATGGACGCAACATTGGCGTGTCCAGTGAACGAGGGGTCCCACCGAAGCTAGGTGAGCGGATACAGATCCAGGAGCGAGTAGGTTTGTTCGGGACGCGGTCCTTTGTTGAAATCCCATCCCGATAGAAACTGCTGGTCGATCCGAGTGACCGATGGTGTCGCGCGTATTGTGAGACGTGGGTCGCGCAAGAGGGCTTGACCCAACGATTTGGTCGGCGCTTCGTGCGAAGCTGGCGTGTTATTCGTTAAGTATTGGCCAATACACGTTGGCACTTGTAGGTGGGTCAAGCACTTGCGCGACCCAACACTCCACGGCAAACTCCATGCGTTATCGTCGCGCCAAAATCGCGGGTGCTACATATTTCTTTACCGTCGTCACCGATGGCCGGCGCCCCATTTTCAAAGACGCTTCGGCCGTTGCCCTGTTTGAAGCGGGTTTAAACCGGATCAAGGAGAGGCATCCATTCGATGTAGACGCCTTCGTTATTCTGCCCGACCACATCCATACCCTTTGGAGCCTTCCCGACGGCGACGCTGACTTCTCGAAACGGTGGCGTTTGATCAAGGAAACGTTCACGAAATCCTTCATTCGCAATCGAGAAATACCGCGGCCGAATGCGAGCCGTTGCACGAAAGGAGAGCAGGCAGTTTGGCAGCGCCGGTTCTGGGAACACATGATCCGGGACGAGTCCGATTTTAGCCAGCACGTCGACTACATTCACTCCAATCCAGTGCGGCATGGCTTGGTCTCGGCCGCCCGGGAGTGGCCACACTCCAGTTTTCCCAACTGGGTCAATCGCGGAGTCTATGAGCCACATTGGGGTTCTAACGACATGCCCCCGTTGCCAGAATGGGCGGGTCGATCCGAGTGAACGATGGTGTCGCGCGTGTTGTCAGACGTTGGGTCGCGCAAGTGCTTGACCCAACAAGTGACGGCGCATTTTGACCAACTCTTCGCGAATAACACGCCAACTTCCCACGAAATGCCGGCCG
>JANLXZ010000072.1:0-2723 GCA_031365375.1 Hyphomicrobiaceae bacterium
GCTAAATCGTCATACCTCTCAAGGGTATCGAGGGTTCGAATCCCTCCGTCTCCGCCATACAACCTATTGATATCAATTATAAAAACGGCGGCATCCATTGTCGCGCACACAGACCATGTACCAGATCGCTCCGCGGTAGAAACGCTTTGGCTTGGGCGATGACATACCCCGCCGGTAATGGCGGGGGTCTTAGGCTAAGGTGATATAGCCGTGGGCAAGCCTCACCAAGCTCGTTGCGAAGACCATAGCGGGCTACCGGTGGCAGGCATCATGGTCATTCGAACTCGACGCTCGGTTTATTATTGCCTGGAGCCTGCACAACCGATGTCTCAATAGCGGCGCCAGTTGTTGTGGCCGTGACGTGTATTTGGATGCGTCTCGTGAAAATCCCCGTGCAAGTTCTTCAGGCTACGATGATATCCACGATGCTCTGACCGGCTGTAGAAACCCTCCGCATGAGCGCGTTCGTGGCCTCGGTTGATATTGCCGTGTGTTTGCCTATGTTCCGCATGATCGCGTGCGTGTCGGTTTTTGTACGAGTCGGAATGGTAAGCGAACGCCGGCGTTGCAGCTGCGGAAAATGTCAGCGCTGCGGCCAACATCAGGGCTTTCATGTTAGTCATGATCAGTCTCCGGTTACGGTTTGCCGGTGCAAACCACGGTGAATGATATAGTTTCCGCTGTGAACACCATCAGACAGCCTCGTTCATCTGAGGTCTAATCTCGCGACACATTTTCGTCGCGATCGGCAGCCGGGCCGGATGGCGCCGGTTGCGAAGCCATTAAAAGCCTGCGCCGACGGCAATCCGGCTGCGATGAAGCCGACATGCGGACTTTCGTTTTTAATCAAGCCATCGTCAGGCAATATGCGCGCCCATTAGAACTTACCTTGCGCTGTAGAACCATCCGGTGCCGTCAGCTGGATCGCGCCCTTAACCGCAGCTGGGACCGGCGCCGGCGCGGTACCAACGAGCTTTGAACCATCAGCTGGCTCCAGTGGGAATCGCTGCGACTTTCCGTCGATCACCAGGATCGCGTTGCCTTTGAACCCCGCGGCGAGTATCGGCTTTTGTTCTGCATCGCCAAGGAACACCATTACTGTCGTGCTGCCATCGGTGACCAGTTCGGTATGATATTTTCCCGCATCAACGCGCTGGCCCCCGTTTGGACCCTTCGCAGCTTCGTGCGCCGAGCCCGAGGTTGCGAGGCCAAGACCTATCGTAACCACCGCGATGGCCAAGAGATTGCGTCGTGTCATGTCGAAGTTCCTTCGCTGTTGATCAATAGGCTTCAATCGCTGTCCCCGGCACAGTCGTTGTTGAGTCTGAGCCGACAGCGCCGCGCGCGTGCTCGACAAGGCGTTCGAGCGGAGTACGCCCAAACTTGAGGAACAATAGAGGTGTGAGCGCGGCGTCGAGAAGGGTTGCGCTGATTAGCCCGCCGAAAATTGTGATAGCGACCGGATGCAAAATTTCTTTGCCCGGTGCCGACGCATCGATCATCAAAGGTATCAGCGCGACGCAGGCCGACAGGGCTGTCATCAGCACCGGAGTCATGCGTTCCAAACTCCCGCGGATGACGAGATCTGGCCCGAAAGGCACACGCTCATTGATTGCGATATTGATGTAGTGACTGATCTTCAGAATGCCGTTGCGGGTCGCGATCCCGGTCAGCGTGATGAACCCGATCATGCTGGCGACCGACAGTGGTTGTCCTGCCCACCACAAGGCTATCACCGAGCCGATGAGGGCCAGTGGCACGCTGCCCATTATGATGGCGGCGAACAGTACCGAACGGTAGCGGCTGTAAAGGATCGCAAACACCATAGATAACGAGATCAGCGACAATAGCCCGATCGTGCGCATCGACTCTTCCTGCGCCTGGAACGTCCCTTCCAAGCTCGTGAAAAATCCCGTTGGCAGTTGGGCTGCCGCTATCTCGCGGCGGATGTCGGCAACGATGGCTGCCATATCGCGGTTGCCGTCTGAATTGGCCAGAACGACGATTCTCCGTTTTGCGTTTTCACGCAGGATCTGGTTCGGTCCGTCCGTCTCCTTGACATCGGCGATCTGCCTCAGTGGCACCCAGCCTGAGGGGGTTTCGATCAGGAGATCCGCTAATCCTTGCGTCGTACGCACCCGGTCGGCAAGACGTACTACGAGGTCGAACCGCCGATTGCCGTCGACCAGTCGTGAGACAAGGCGACCATTCGATAGACGCTCCAATTCTTCGGTGATCTGGGCTGGCTGCACGCCGTAAAGCGCCGCTTTGCGGTAATCGACGATGATCTCGAGCTGCGGAATACGGACTTGCCGCTCGACCTGTAAGTCGACGAGGCCGGGGATCTTGCCGAGCTTCTGGCGAAACTCTTCGGCCGTCCCGCGCAGCGTATCGAGGTCGTCGCCGAAGATCTTCAGCGCAATTTGCGCGCGCACGCCCGACAGCATGTGATCGAGCCGGTGCGAGATCGGCTGGCCAATGTTGATTGACATCGGCAGCACGGACAAGCGCGAACGAATGTCAGCGACAATATCGTTCTTGGAACGGCCATCCGGCTTGAGATCGATTTCGATCTCAGACGAGTGTACGCCTTCGGCATGTTCGTCGAGTTCGGCGCGGCCTGTACGGCGGGCAACCGTTTTCACCTCTGGTACGTCGAGGATCAACCGCTCGGCGATTAGGCCTACGCGGTGGCTTTCAGACAGGGAAATGCCCGGCTGGAA
>JANLXZ010000076.1:0-1895 GCA_031365375.1 Hyphomicrobiaceae bacterium
CTCGTGCTAGCTTCATCGCTGTAGTGGGACGCCCAACGTTGCCTCCGGCCCTATGGCATAAATGTTCCACAGGAATTCACTATTTGCGCACCGGTGAATTAGAAAATCTCGTTGCCCACAAACCGTCCTAAGTCCCCCTGACCTCATCGATTCCAAGTTTCAGCTTAAAGCTTAGTCGGCCGTGAAGTACTCCTAACCGTTTGAGCGGGAATCGATTTTCACTGGCTGTAAGTATTCGTTTTTGCCAGTTTTGGCGCGATGGCCCCCGGTTTCCTTGCAAATTGATTTGGTGTTGGTGTCGTGATTCTATCGACGTTGCGAAGCAGCAGCGGAGGTCGGGATGCGACCGAAAGAGCGTCGGGAGAGTGGGCAGAAAGATCTGTTCAAGGCCCGGCTAGATCAGATTGTGGATCTCGACCATGCGCTAGTGAAACTGGCACGCGCGGTGGACTGGCGGTTTCTCGAAGATCGGTTTGGCGCTGTTTATGACGACGATCCCGGCCGACCGCCGTTGCCGACACGGCTGATGGCGGGGCTGGCCATCCTGAAACACATGCACGATCTTTCTGACGAGGTGCTGTGCGAGCGCTGGGTGGAGAACCCGTATTACCAGCTGTTCTGCGGCGAAGAGTTTTTTCAGCACCGGCTGGTGTTCGATCGATCATCGCTGACGCGCTGGCGGCAGCGCATGGGCGAAGAGAAGTTGGCGGCGCTGGTGCAGGAAAGCCTTGCATCCGCCATTCGCATGGGTGCAGCCAGGCCGGCCGACTTCACCCAGGTCATTGTGGATACCACCGTGCAGGAGAAAGCGATCAGCTTCCCGACGGATGCCAGGCTGATGCATCGGGCCCGCGAGCGGCTGGTGCGTCTGGCGCGGGCGAGAGGCATTAAGCTTCGGCAGTCCTATGCGCGGGTTGGCAAGTTCGCCCTGATCAAGCACCAGCGCTACGCTCATGCGAAACAGTTCAAACGCGCGAACAAAGCTTTGCGCCGGATCAGAACCCTGCTGGGCCGCGTTATCCGCGATATCAGGCGCAAGATCGCCGATAACCCCTCCCTCGATGAAACCTTCGCCTTGCCGCTGTCGCTGGCCCATCAGGTTCGCAACCAGCGTCAACGGCAGCGCGGCAAGAAGATCTACTCGTTGCATGCGCCAGAGGTCGAATGCATCGGCAAGGGAAAAGCCCACAAGCCTTACGAGTTCGGGGTCAAAGTGAGCGTCGCGACCCCGGTCAACCGCTGCAAGGGCGGCCAGTTCGTGCTGCACGCCAAGGCGCTGCCGGGCAATCCCTATGATGGTCACACCCTGGCAGTCGTCATTCCCGAGATCGAGGCGAGCGTCGGCGCAAGCCTGACGAAGATCGTCGCCGACGCTGGATATCGCGGGCACAACGCACCGAAGGAGAAGACGTTCAAGGTTTACGTTGCAGGCCAGAAACGCGGTCTGTCCTCCGCCATCAAGCACGCCTTCCGGCGCCGGTCCGCCGTCGAACCCGTAATAGGCCACCTCAAGAACGAGCACCGAATGGGTCGCAACCATCTCGCCGGAAGCGGCGGTGATGCCGCAAACGCGGTCCTCGCCGCTGCGGGCTACAACTTCAGGCTCCTGTTCCTATGGATCAGCATTTTGTGTGCGTGGTTCAGCGCAACCATCTACCGAAACCGCCAACTGTCAGAAATCTCTCAGCCCGGATGAACGGCGTTCTTCACGGACGACTCGTTATGGAATGCCGTTGAGCTTACAAAGCTCGCTGATGGTGTCGTAGTTCGCCCGGATGTAGGTTGTCCTCCAAGGCGACGTGGTAAGGCCGCCCGCCTTCCAGCGGTAGTTGCCTGGCCCCCTCGAATGAAACCCTTTCTGCTGCATCATGAACTCAGGGATGCGGGCGATGGCC
>JANLXZ010000358.1:0-1500 GCA_031365375.1 Hyphomicrobiaceae bacterium
GCCCCCATTGGGTGAGCTGGTCGATCAGGCCGTGACGTTCTGCCAAGGGCACGAAGCGCGATGGCGGCACCTTGCCGAGCTCGGGATCGTCCCACCGGACCAAAGCCTCGACTCGTTTCAGCTTGCCGTCGGCCAAAGCAATCTTGGGCTGGTAGACCATGTGCAGGCGATTGTTGATCAGCGCGCGTTCGAACCCGTCGAGCATTCCCAGATCGGCCTGCGCAATCATTGTGCTTCGCTTGGCAAATTCTGCTTGAGGATGGTCTCAAGCGCATCGAGGCGCGCCGGTTTTTCGAGGGGCCCGACCATCTGGAGATCGAGCGCTTCGCCCAGCCGGAACGCGCTTTCGAGTACGCGGCGATCGAACCCGCTGATGATCAGCACCGGGCCGGCGAAACCCTGCTCGGACAGGAAGCGGAGCAATTCCACCCCGTCCATGCCCGGCATGCCAAGATCCAGTGCCACCATTTGCGGCCTTTGCTTGACGAAATGATCGCGAAATTCTTCGTCGCGGTCGGTTTCAATCGGGTCGAAACCGCACATCGTTGCCGCGCTTGCGACGAAGGCCGCAAGCTGCGGCTCGTCGTCGATCAATAACAGACGCGGACGCGTCATGACCCGGCTACTCCGTCCAAAATGGCGCTCCGTGCGTCAGCGGCACTTGCGCGAGCGCAGGTCAAACGCAAGAAACGCCTTATTAACCGCATCCGAAGTACAAAGCCACGCTTGGGGAGTTTTCTCCGTTGGAGTGGGAAATGTTCGGCTCACTAATTCGTCGTAAACCAGCCATGTCGCTCGCCGATGACGACATTGCCTTCGAATCGACCACTTTTTCGCTATCGACCGCGGTGCCGCGGCCGTCGGAGCGGCGCGACGACGATCGATTGCCGTCGACCTTGTGCATCGTCAAACTGGCGACCGATCGCGCCGAACAGCTGATCCGCGTGCGCAACATGTCGGCTGGCGGGCTGATGGCCGAAGTTGGTCAGTCGGTCAGCGTGGGCGACTCGGTGTGGATCGAATTCAGCGGGCAGAAGATCCCGGCGTCGGTGATCTGGACGCGCGAGGGAACCGCCGGATTCAAGTTCGCGCATAATATCGACCTTGGCGAATTGCTTGCTGGTCGCAAGCCGCGCCACGGTTTCCGCCCGCGCCCGCCGCGGCTCGACGTACAGTGCAAGGCCAGCATTCGCGTCGGAAGCACTTATTATAATTGCGAGGTGCGCGATATTTCGCTGGGCGGGATGAAGGTCGAGCCGATCGATGAATATTGCCTTGGCAAGGACGTCGTGATCGTGGTCGAAAGCCTGCGCCCGGTCAAAGGACAGGTCCGCTGGTTTTCCGAACGCCGCGCGGGAATCGTGTTCGACGAGCCGCTGACGCTCGAGGAACTGGCCGACTGGGTCGGCAAACGGGTCGAAATGGCCAGCCTCAAAGCCAGCTACAAGAAGAACAATTAGCACCGGCTCTTGCCGATCGCGGGTTGGCTCTCCATTTCAT
>JANLXZ010000363.1:0-21303 GCA_031365375.1 Hyphomicrobiaceae bacterium
CTGGAGTTTCTACATGACAAAGCGGATGTCTTCCGCCTTGCTGGCCGTTGCGTTGCTTGCAGCCGGCGTCAGTATATCGAGCGATGCCGATGCCCGGTCAAATGGCCGTCGGTCACATGACGAGAGTGAACATGCCGGCGCGGGCACCTCCCGGTCGTGCTTGACGAGCGCTGCTCGTGGCATCTTGGATCGGATCGAGTCGCGTTTTGGACGGATGCAGATCATCTCGACCTGCCGGCGCGGCGCGACGATCGCGGGATCTGGCCGGCCTTCGCGCCATGCCAGTGGTAACGCTATCGATTTCAACGCCGGTGGCAAAAAATCGGCAGTGATCAGTTGGCTGACGTCGAACCACCACGCAGGTGGCACGATGACTTATCCCGATATGGATCATGTACATGTCGATATCGGCTCACACTTCGTTTCACTCGCCGGTGGCCGCCGTCAAGCCAGCCGATCGCGCTCGACGAGAGAAGCAAGCCATTCGAGTACGGTTAGAGTTGCGCAGGCTTGGAAGCACTCATCATCGCGTATGAGCCTTGGTGCCAAGCAGTCGAGTGACTCTGACGACTAATGAAAATATCGACTGCGGAGCGGACAGATATTCAGCTGTCGGTTCCGCAGTTATCACTCATCACCAGGTCAAGCTCAACTTCGCTTTCCCGGTCACATCAGGCGTCGCATCGGTCATGCCGAGGTAGACGCCGATGTCGAGAGCAGCCTTCGGCTGTTGACCGCCTTTGACGTGCGGCTGTCCAACGTCCCGTTCGAAATATACCACAGGTCCGATGCGATGCTCCTGGAAAGCGAGCGGCGTGCCGCTGCCCAAATCAGGAATTGTACCGTACGCCTCGATACCGATTGCCATGCCATCCTTGATCTGACGCTTGGCCATAACGCCATAGGTGAAATCCAAGCCGTCGGTTCGGTTTTCACCAAACGTCTTTTGCAAAAACGGGTTCAGCGTCAGCGACAGCTTGTCGTCGCCGAACTGGATAATCGGGCCGAACGTGAAGGTGTTCGTCTCCTGATCGTTCACGCGCAGATCGACGCTCGAATACCAGCCGAAATCGAAACCGGGACGCGCCTTGCCGAAGCGCAATTGCATCTCTGCGCCGACTGTTGATGTTCTCCAATTGTCGTCGACTGCCTGATCGAAGTTTATCTTGCCGCCAATGAAGAACCACGACGTTGGGCTATAGCCGAGATCGAGTTCGGTACTGTATCGGGTCGGATCGGCGTTGACCGGAAAGCGATCTTGGCCAGCGTTATTCCAACTGAAGGTGGTTTGACCCTGAGCGATGTCAGGCGTTTTTACTTCAAACGTGTTGGCAAAAGCGGGCAATGCCGCGCCGATGCAAAGGATCACCGTGAGAGCAATGGGTCGCAGCCGGCGCATGAAGGTCGAATCCTGGAGATCGGGCTATTGGCAAGTCGAACACATGCAGCAAATCACCAAATCAAATATCATCTCCTCAGACCCCCTGTCTCACAGCGGTGGAGTCGTGCCGGCGTGTTTTGCCGTACTGGAGTAAAATAGCCACATCGGTGGGAATGCACTTTTTCTGAGCAAATTTACCGCAATCAAATCGCCGCGATTGGCGCAGTTGGCCGTCTTGCCGCACTGCAAAAAAAGGATTAGGCCATAGAGGAGTGCTCCCGACCCCACAAAGCTCGAAGTATCAAGGACATCTGAGATGAACGCGCACGATGCCGCGCCTAAGGGCGATGCCAGCAAAACCGCCATCTTGACGCTGAACGGTAAACCTTCGCCGATGCCAATACGATCTGGTTCTGTCGGACCCGACGTGATCGACGTAACGCGGGTCTATCGCGATACCGGTTGTTTTACGTACGATCCGGGGTTCACTTCGACCGCCAATTGTTCGTCGCGGATCACCTACATCGACGGCGATGAGGGTGTCCTGCTTTATCGCGGCTACCCAATTGGCGAGCTGGCTGAAGGCTCCAGCTTCATCGAGGTTTGCTACCTCCTCTTACACGGCGAACTGCCGACGAAACCACAGCTCGACGAATTCCGCACCACGATCTCGCGTCACACCATGGTGCATGAGCAAATGTCACGGTTCTTCACCGGCTTCCGGCGCGATGCGCATCCAATGGCGGTGATGACTGGCACAGTTGGCGCGCTCTCGGCCTTTTACCATGACTCGACAGATATAAATGATCCCGTCCAGCGGATGATCGCCTCGCACCGCATGATCGCCAAGACGCCGACGATCGCGGCGATGGCGTACAAATATTCGATCGGCCAACCGTTCATCTATCCGCGTAATGACCTCGACTACACGTCGAATTTCTTGCAGATGTGCTTCGCGGTGCCGTGCGAGCCCTATCACGTCAACCCGGTGATCTCTCGCGCCCTCGACCGCATCTTCATGCTGCACGCCGATCACGAGCAAAACGCGTCGACCTCGACCGTCCGTCTCGCTGGTTCATCTGGCGCAAACCCGTTCGCGTGTATCGCAGCCGGTATCGCTTGCTTGTGGGGACCAGCACATGGTGGCGCCAACGAAGCCGCGCTCAACATGCTGGAAGAGATCGGCACCGTTGATCGCGTGCCAGAGTTCGTCAAGAAGGCGAAGGACAAAACGTCGGGCTTCCGCCTGATGGGCTTCGGTCATCGCGTCTACAAGAACTATGATCCACGCGCCAAGGTGATGCAGAAGACGACGCACGAGGTGCTCGACGCCCTTGGCGTGCGCGACGAGCCGTTGCTGAAAGTGGCGCTGGAGCTCGAGCGTATTGCGCTGCAGGACGATTATTTCATCGAGAAGAAGCTGTACCCCAACATCGACTTCTATTCGGGCATTACGCTGCGGGCGATGGGCTTTCCGAAGTCCATGTTCACCGTGCTCTTCGCTGTCGCTCGGACAGTCGGCTGGATTGCCCAATGGAAAGAAATGATCGAAGATCCAGAACAAAAAATCGGCCGTCCGCGTCAACTCTACATCGGCAATACCGAGCGCCATTACACGCCGGTAGATCGTCGCGTGTGACGCTACACCGCTCAGCATGAAGTCTGGGGGCCAGGAGCAATCCTGGCCCTTTTGCTCTACAGACTTTCGATCACCTTTTTGATGAGAACCCGCTATGCCCGCCTCCGCGCTGATGAATGTCATGGTCGCCGCCGTCCGCAAAGCTGGTCGCGGCCTCGCACGTGATTTCGGCGAGGTGGCTCAATTACAGGTGTCGATCAAGGGCCCAGCGAATTTCGTCACCAAGGCCGACCTCAAAGCCGAGGAAACGCTTTATCAAGAACTGTCGAAAGCGCGGACGGGTTACTCCTTTCTAATGGAAGAATCCGGAGCCATTGATGGTGACGACAAGAGCCATCGTTGGATCATCGATCCGTTGGATGGCACGACGAATTTTCTCCACTCTATTCCGCTGTTTTGCATTTCAGTTGCGCTGGAGCGTGAGGGGCAGATTGTTGCGGGCGTGATTTTCAATCCCATAACAGACGAGCTTTACACGGCAGAAAAAGGCAAAGGCGCGTTCCTCAACGATCGCCGTCTTCGGGTCGCGGCACGCTCGACACTCGCCGATTGCGTGGTGGCGACGGGAATTCCACACCGGGGTCGCGACAATCATCCCCGCTACCTGCGCGAGGCCGAGGTGATCTTGAAGGAGGTCTCCGGTATGCGGCGGACCGGAGCCGCGGCGCTCGACCTGGCGTGGACGGCAGCCGGGCGATTTGATGGCTACTGGGAATACGGCATCAAGCCCTGGGACATGGCGGCCGGCATTGTGTTGACGCGGGAGGCCGGCGGCTTTGTCACCGACATCGACGGCGGTACCGATATGATGGCCAAGGGCAACATCATCGCTGGCAATGGCAAGATCCGCAAAGCACTGCTCGCCCACATCCAAACGGCGGCAACCAAGCGTTGAATGACGTCACCCCGAGGGCGGCTGCTTGAGGCGGCGCAATTGGGCCTCCCGTCTCGTGATGTAGAACGCTGAAGAAAATATAATCACAGCGCCGACGAGCGTCCAGATGTCGATCGTCTCACCGAACATAAGGTAGCCGATTGCAGCGGCGAACGGCAGCCGCGAAAACTCGAACGTGAAAACCAGCGAAGCGTCGGTCGAGGCAAAGCCGCGCATCAGCGAGACATGCCCGATGATTGCGCACAACCCCATGCCGACGAGATAAGGCCATAAACTCCACTCCGGCCACTGCCATACGAACAACGCCGGGATGAGCGAAAACGGCGTCATCATCATAGTCGATATGAAGACGATCCGATCGGCGTCGTCGGTTGCCGTCATTTGCTTGAGCAGTGGACCGATGACGCCCGCCGACAGAGCCGAGAATAACGCGAGCCCCTGGCCCAGCCCGAAGCTCGTGCTGCCGGGCCGCAAAATGATCATGGCGCCAATGAAGCCGACGGCGAGCGCCGTCCAACGCCGGCCACGCACGACTTCGCCGAGAAACAGCGCCGCGCACAACGTTGCGAAAAGGGGGCCGAGAAAGCCGATCGCAGTCAGCTCCGCGATTGGGATCAGGCTGAGCGAATAGAACCACGCCATCATTGACAGAAGTGCGATACCTACGCGTACGCCATACATCTTGAACTGGGTGGAGTATGCGATGGAAGACCCGCGGACCGCCAGCAGCGGCAGCAGGAACATGAAACAAAAGGCGTTGCGCAGGAAAATGATCTGCAGGGGGTCGATGCCGGCGCGTGACGCATACTTCGCGAAAGCGGCAAGGCCCGCGAAAGAAATCATCGCCAGAGTCACCCAAAAAAATCCGACCATCGGATTGCTTTGTTGCCCGCAAGCGCCGCTATTTTTGAGTGTTGCCGCGATTGTCGCGAGCGATCGATGCTCGTGCGTCGCCAAATCTCGCCCCCTTCAAACCAGCCATGTTTTGCCACTGTCGCAGCTGGCTAGATTCGGAATGCATTTACTTCAAGGCAACTTGCGTCCAAACCGCCGGCGATGACAAGGCATGCCAGTTATGCGCAGCGTCAGGTGGGATTAGCGCGCCGCTTGCGCGCGCCGCCGCCCTGTCACACTGTGCCGCTCCGATCGAGAAACCAAAACGAGGCGGCGATGGCGATTTTGAACGCAGAAGGCGGAACGCGGGGCGGCGCCGTCGCACGCGCACGGGCCTATGTCGCCGATGGTACGTTTGAGACTGAACTCACGCGTCGCGTCGCGCATCGGACCGAGAGCCAGGCGTTGCCGGGTTCATTGCCGCATTTGACGGCCTATCTCACAGACGAGATTGGTCCGGCGTTCGAGGCGCTTGGCTTTACCTATAAACTGTACACCAATCCGGTCACCGGGCAGGGGCCGGTGTTGCTGGCCACGCGCATCGAAGATCCATCGTATAAAACCATGCTAGGCTATGGCCACGGCGACGTGATCCGTGGGCAAGATGCGCTGTGGACCAAGGGTGCCGGACCGTGGGTTACCAAACGCGATGGCGATCGGCTTTACGGTCGCGGCACTGCCGACAACAAGGGCCAGCACACGATCAACATGGCAGCGTTGCGTTGCGTGCTGGATGAACGCTGCGGCCGCCTCGGCTTCAACGTCAAGATGATCATCGAGATGGCCGAAGAAACCGGTTCAGCCGGATTGCACGATGTGATCCGCGCCAACAAAAACGATTTTGCAGCTGATGTCTTTATCGCGTCGGATGGCCCGCGCGCGCAAGCCGATCGGCCGACGATCGTGCTCGGCAATCGGGGCGGCGCGCTGTTCGATCTCGTTTGCGATTTGCGGCAAGGCGGCCACCACTCAGGTAACTGGGGCGGGTTGCTCGCTGATCCGGGGTTAATCCTGGCGCATGCGCTGGCTTCCATCACGGGTCCAAACGGTGAGATCAAAATTCCTGAGTGGCGGCCACCGGCCATTGCGCCCAATATCAAGGCAGCACTTGCTGACGTGACGATCGACGGCGGTGCCGATGGCCCAACGGTCGATACGTGGTGGGGGGAGCCGGGATTATCAGGCCCGGAGAAAGTCTACGCCTGGAACTCGTTTGCCGTGCTTGCCATGAAGTCAGGCATCCCGGAAGCGCCCGTCAACGCGATTGCACCGGTCGCCCGCGCGCGCTGCCAACTTCGCTATGTGGTCGGCACCGATGAAGACGCCATCCTGCCCAGCCTGCGCCGCCACCTCGATTCTCACGGTTTTGATCGCGTGAAGATCGAACAGCCGGCCGAGAGCGGCCGCTTTCATGCCACGCGCACTGACCCGGATGACCCTTGGGCGCTTTGGGTGCGCAAATCATTTGAAACGACCATCGGCAAGTCGAATGCTGCCAAGCCGGCGATCATTCCCAGCACCGGTGGTGGCGTGCCGAACGATGCGTTCCAGCATATTCTCGGCCTGCCGACGATTTGGATTCCGCATTCGTATGCTGGATGTTCGCAGCACGCGCCCGACGAGCATGTTCTGTTGTCGGTCTCCCAATCGGCTGCCGAACTTATGGCCGGCGTCTATTGGGACCTGGGATCGGGCAAAACGCCGTAACCTATTCGCTTAGTCCCGTCTTCGTCGGGATAAAACAGGACACCTATCATGACCGAACCTTGCGATTTGCCGGCAGTCACCGCGCGTCGTCTGATTGGCGCCAAGCGCCTTTCTCCCGTCGAACTGCTCGAGAGCTGTCTGAAGCGGATCGAAGCGACCAACAAGACCTTCAACTCGATCGTTGCGATAGATGAGAAAGCGGCGCGCAAGACGGCCAAGCAGGCCGAAGCGCAAGTCATGCGTGGCGACGAGTTGGGTCTGCTGCACGGTCTGCCGCTGGGTGTGAAGGATCTGCAGGCGACAGCTGGCTTGCGCACCACGTGGGGCTCGCTGCTCTACAAGGATCACGTGCCGAAGGAGGATGATGCCAACATCGCTCAGGTGCGCAGTCACGGTCCGGTCATCTTGGCGAAAACCAACACGCCGGAATTCGGCGCCGGTGCCAACACGCGAAACCGCGTATATGGCGCGACCGGCAATCCGTTCGATCCTGAGAAGACGTGCGCCGGCTCATCGGGTGGCTCGGCCGTCGCGCTCGCGCTGGGACAGGTGACACTCGCGACCGGCTCAGACTACGGCGGATCGCTGCGAACACCTGCCGCCTTCTGCGGGGTGACGGGCTTCCGGCCATCGCCAGGTGTGGTGCCTTCACCCGATCGTGCGATCGGCCTCTCGCCATTTCCCGTGACCGGCCCAATGGGCCGCTCGGTGGCTGACGCCCATCTGCTCCTCAAAGCGCAAATGGGTGTTGATGCGCGCGACCCTTTCTCGTCCGACAACGCCTTCCGTATTCCCGAAACGCTGGCCGGCATCGACCTTGGCGGCATTACGGCCGCGATCTCGACCGATCTCGGCTGTAGCCCGGTCGATGAGGGCATCGCACGGACTTTTCAATCGAAGGTGAAAACTTTCAGCGGGGTGTTTGCCGAGGCGCAGTACCGCGATCCCGATCTCACCGGCGTGCACGATGTGTTCGAGACGTACCGCGGCATCTACTTCGTCGGCGCACATGGCGAGCGGTTGGCCAATCACCGTGATATGCTCGATCGCAATGTCATCGACAACACCGAGCGCGGTTTGGAGATCACCGCATCGGAAGTCGCCAAAGCCGGTGTCGAGCAAACCAAGCTCTACAAGAACTTTCTATCGATGTTCGATGAAGTCGATGTGTTGATCTGCCCGGCAGCAGCCGTCTCGCCGTTTCCGCATAGCCAGCTTTTCATCGACGAGATCAACGGTGAGAAAATGCCGACGTATATGCGATGGCTGGCCCTCAGTTACGCTTTGACGACGGTGCTTCCCGCGGCCGCCGTCATTCCTTGCGGGCTAGATGCGCATGGCATGCCGTTTGGTATTCAGATTGTCGGCCCGAACGGTTCGGACGGGTTGGTGTTAGAGGTGGCGCACGCGCTCGAGCAAATTCTGGCGGAAAATGTGGAAACCCGGCGACCAGTCCCCGGTGCTGCAAAGAGCTGAAGGGAAAGTGAACTAACGCAGCCCTTTGCGCGTACTCATTGAGGTGCGTGACGTTAGTGTCGCCATCGGACAGTGCGTCTTGGACATTGCGTATATGACAGATTTGCCGTTTCAAAACTGGCTTTATCCGACCGAAGCCGGTCTCTATTGTGAACCAGGCAACTTCTATATCGATCCACATCGGCCGGTCGCGCGTGCCATTATCACGCATGGGCATTCCGACCATGCGCGACCGGGTCACGACAGCGTTCTCGCAACCGCCGAGACGGTCGCAATTATGCAGACGCGGCTTGGGCTAAACTGTGCCGGCACCTTTCAGGCGGAAAAGTTGGGTCAAACGATCCGCGTCGGCAATGTGGAGGTTTCCCTGCATCCAGCCGGACACGTGCTCGGTAGCGCGCAGGTAAAGCTCGTTTATAAAGGCCGGACCGCCGTGGTGTCCGGTGACTATAAGCGCCGCTCAGACCCGACGTGCGCTGGATTCGAGGTGGTCCCCTGCGATCTTTTCGTCACCGAGGCGACGTTTGGGTTGCCGGTATTTCGCCATGAACCAGATGATCGGGAGATCGGCCGCCTGCTCGTATCCCAAGCTGATTTTCCGGAGCGGACGCATCTGATCGGCGTTTACGGACTTGGCAAATGTCAGCGCCTGATCATGTTGCTGCGTCGGGCCGGTTATGATCGCCCGATCTGGCTGCACGGTGCGATGAAGGGCGTGTGCGATCTTTATCGCGAACTGGGCATCGAGCTCGGAGAGCTGCCACTCGTTTTGGAAGCGAAGAGCAGTCTTGCCGGTGAGATCGTCTTGTGTCCGCCATCTGCATTGCGCGATCGCTGGTCGCGCCGGCTTGCCGATCCGGTTACGAGCTTCGCCTCCGGCTGGATGCGCGTTCGCGGGCGCGCCCGGCAGCGTGGCGTCGAGCTGCCGCTGATCATTTCTGATCATGCCGATTGGCCGGAGTTGATCCAAACCATCGAGGATACCGGCGCCGAAGAAATCTGGGTGACGCACGGTCGGGAAGAGGCGCTCGTTCATCAGATCGGTTTGATGGGTCGGCGCGGGCGGGCCCTGGCGCTCGTCGGCCGCGACGACGAGGCAGATTAAGAGTGGAGCATTTCGCAAACCTTCTCGACCGTCTCGTCTATACGCCTGGACGTAATGCCAAGTTGCGGCTGATGGTCGAATACTTTCGCACAACCCCTGATCCGGACCGCGGTTGGGCACTTGCCGCATTGACCGACGGTTTGCCGTTTTCGTTCCCAGTTCGCCGCACGCTTGCGGATTTGATGGCAAAACGTCTTGATCCGGAGTTGTTTCGTCTTTCGCGCGACTACGTGGGTGACACGGCCGAGACAGTTGCCCTCGTGTGGCCCGAACCGGCTTCAACGGGCGCGCCTCCTCGATTGGCCGACGTGGTGGCAGAACTCGCCCTGATCGACAAGCGCGCACTGGGTGTTCGGATCGAAAGCTGGCTCGATCGACTTGACCCGACAGGGCGCTGGGCGCTGTTGAAATTGTTGACCGGTGCACTGCGGGTCGGCGTCTCGGGGCGCCTGGCCAAAACAGCGATCGCGGCCATGGGTGACCGAGAGGTCGATGAGGTCGAGGAAATTTGGCACGGGCTTGCTCCCCCGTATCTGTCGCTGTTCGCCTGGCTCGATGGCGCAGCTCCCAAACCCGATATTACTGGTGCGCCGGTGTTCCGCCCGCTGATGCTATCCCATCCATTGGAAGCGGTGGACTTGGCGGCGCTCGACGTCGCGGAATATTCCGCGGAGTGGAAGTGGGATGGCATCCGCGTGCAGATCGCTGCCGGTCGCGGCGAAGCCCGGCTATACTCGCGGACCGGCGATGATATCGGCCGCAGCTTCCCCGACATTATCGGCAACATCGAATTCGAAGGCGTCCTCGACGGCGAATTGTTGGTCAAGCGCGGTGATGAAATCGCGCCGTTCAACGATCTGCAGCAGCGGCTCAACCGCCAAGTCGTCACGAAAAAGATGTTGAGCGATTATCCAGCGCACATCAGGCTCTACGACGCGCTGTTGCTGGGTGAAGAGGACTTGCGGGCTTTGCCGCTTGAGAAGCGCCGATCGAGGCTCGAAGACTGGTTTGCAAAGAACCGACCCGCGGCGATGGATTTGTCCGACGTGATCCCGATCTCGAATAAGGAGGACTTGGAGGCGTTATGGCGCACGACGCGCGGCATCGGCATCGAAGGCCTTATGCTGAAGCGCCGCGACAGCCCGTACCTGGCCGGGCGCCCGAAAGGGCATTGGTGGAAATGGAAGCGGTCGGCCCTCACCGTCGATTGCGTGCTGATGTACGCGCAGCGCGGCTCCGGCAAGCGCTCGTCGTTTCATTCAGATTTTACGTTTGGCGCGTGGCGCGTGCGCGAAGACGGCGCCCGCGAACTGGTGCCGGTTGGCAAGGCCTACTCTGGCTATACCGACGCGGAACTACTGGAGATCGATCGATGGATTCGCAATCATACGATCGACCGGTTCGGTCCGGTGCGTTCGGTAACGCCGGAACTGGTGATGGAGATTGCCTTCGATGCGGTTCAACGTTCGGCACGCCACAAGTCTGGTGTCGCCATGCGATTTCCGCGGATACATCGCATCCGGTGGGATAAGCCGGCGGACGAAGCCGATAATTTAAGTACGCTCGAGGGTTTGATTGAGCGTCCACAAGATTGATCGCGGCTTTGATTGAGCTGCTCAATCGGTAGTTGAAATTGATTTGGTTAATTGCCATAATTTTTTGGCGCATAATTTTTGCGCTGCAATGGGGCTCGCGGATAATCCGGATCGGTGTCCGCGATGTGGTGCGGTGCACCTCGAAATCAGTCGTTCAGCCAGTATCGTTGAGTAAGCGGAGGATTAGCAATGCAACAGTCTAAGAATTCCAGCACGAATGCAAACACATGGCCGGCCTTGGCGTGGTCGCCTGCGGTTTGGTTTCCCGGCTTTCCAAGTCAAGCAGAGGCACCCGCAAAAAACAAAGGTGGCGATGCGAGCCTGCCGAATGCGGGCATGGAGATGGCGCTGCAGAGCATCAACCCTTGGCTCAAAGCTATGGCGCAAACCAACATCGAGATTTTGCGCCTGCTGACCCGGCGCTCGCAGGCGGCTGTCGAGATGACCACGAAGGCCGCGCAGTGTCGCCAGCCGCAGGACCTTATCGGTCTGCAGACACAGTTTTGGCAAACAGCCGTTCAGCAGCAAACCGATGCTGCACGCCAGATCGTTTCTAGTTGGGGAAGCGTCTTGCCGATGGCGGGCGCGTTAGCCAACAGCATGGGCCAACAGGCGGCCGCCGTGCAGTCCGCGGCCGAGACGGCTCGAGATTTCATGGCGATGCCCGAGTCGAAGGACAGCAATTTGGTGTCAACCTCGCGCACCCCAGGCGGCGATCGGCGCAGTGCCGCCTGATTGCGGGCAGTAGGCTTAGGATGGGTCGATCGAAGATCAATGCTGGGCTCAACCGCCTATCGCCTGTTATTATGGTTGCTGGGTTTAGGTGCCTGGGTCATGCCGGCATCTGGCGCCAATCCGTTGCGGTACGTCGAAGAGGATTTAGCGCAACGTTACAGTGGGCTCAAGCATTGCGAACCAGGAATCCTGGCGGCAAAATTACGCCACGGCGCGGCTCTTATCGCAACCTTCGATGTACGCTCGCTTGAAGAGTTCGACGTCAGTCATGTCCCTGGCGCCATTCGTGTGGATCCGCGGATTGGAGTTGATGAATTCGTCGAACGATTCACGACAATGGTCCAAGGCCGGGACGTGCTCGTCTATTGCTCGGTGGGTTTGCGCAGTGCGGCGTTCGCGCATCGGTTGCAATCCGCGATGCGTGACGCTGGGGCGGAAACATTGTCTAACCTCAATGGCGGACTTTTCCGCTGGCGCAACGAGGGCAACGCGTTGGTGTGTCGGGATGGGCCAACCCAGCAAATTCACCCGTTCAGCGCCTATTGGGCTCGTTTCCTGAACCGAGCGGCGATGGTTTAAAGCGGCGCGACTTCGTCACCGGCCCAGGTAAATTCCTAGTTTCCCCAGCGGGTTTGTTCTTGTAATGTTCCGTTAGAGGGGTGCAAGTTATGGATGTGGAAGCTGAGATAGATGACCTCAAGCGCCGGGTCGGAGATCTTGAAGGAGCAGTAAATGTTCTTATGGGGCAATTCGGAAAAATACATCCTGAAATGTTGGCAATAAAACGCGAGTCAGCCGACGGATTTCAGCGGATGGCTGCTGCCACAGCAAGCGTTCTCGCCCGTGTCGACACACTGAATACGCAAGTGTGGAGCTTGCGTGATGATCTGCCGATGATGCTCAACGAAGCGATCGGCACTATATCAGCACGGTTCGATCGCGGTTGAGTGGAAATCTAAAGGCCGCGGCAACGGTGATACCGAGCCCACCAGGAAGGGCTTTGAGTATTGATAGCGCGCCTTTTCACCCAACCGCATTGAACGGTGGAACTGACAGGCTTGTAGACATAGCCATAGCCGTACAAGGTCACGGGCGGGGCATAAAAAGTGCGGTAATAGGAGGGTGGGTAATAAACCGGTGGAACGAGAGCAAAGCCGCGCGCTTCGTGGCCATGGCGACTATGGCCGAAATCGCCAGCTTCGGCCGAAGTTGCGGGGAGAGTTAAAACGAGACCAATGCAGGCAGCGGCGGCCCGGGAAAGTCTCTTCAGCATAGTCGGCTCCTGTCGCAAAAGGGGAGGTTTGGTCACGACGCGAAACGGTTCAAGTATGGTATCAGTTTCTACCGCGTTGGAGCACCCTTTTGTTGCTGAGCACCTTGTTGCACGCGGCGACTGCCCGTGCGGAGAGCCGGCTGCGGGGTGCGAACCGAGAGGAGGGCTTGTCGTTGCAGCCTGCCCTCCACGAGCTAGCCTTCGGTTGCGGAAAGGCTTCACTGCTTGCTCGGCGGCGCGTAATATCGGATTTGTAAGTCAAACTCGTTCATCAGGATATGCGGTATGCAGGAAAAAGCACCGAGCGCGATTAAATCGTCGAAGGCGCAGTTCGCATGGGACGATGCGTTCCTGTTGGATGACCAGCTGACGGACGATGAGCGCATGATCCGCGATACTGCGCGCGATTACTGCCAGTCGAAGCTGATGCCCCGCGTGATCGAGGCGTATGCCAAGGAAAAAACCGATCGGGCGATCTTCACCGAAATGGGCGCGCTCGGACTGCTCGGCGTCACGATTCCGGAAAAATACGGATGTGCCGGCGCCAACTACGTCGCTTATGGGCTTGTTGCGCGAGAAGTCGAGCGCGTCGACAGCGGCTACCGTTCAATGAACTCGGTGCAATCGTCGCTGGTGATGCATCCGATCTATGCTTATGGATCGGAAGCACAGCGCGTCAAGTATTTGCCGAAGCTTGCCACCGGCGAATGGGTCGGTTGTTTTGGCTTGACTGAGCCTGATGCCGGTTCAGACCCCGCGGGAATGAAGACCCGTGCCGAGAAAGTGGCCGATGGTTATCGCCTCACCGGCTCTAAAATGTGGATCTCGAACGCACCGATCGCCGACGTTTTTGTCGTTTGGGCGAAGTCATCGGCGCACGGGGACGAGATTCGCGGGTTCATTCTCGACAAGGGCATGAAGGGGCTGACGGCACCGAAGATCGAGGGCAAGCTGTCACTGCGTGCCTCGATCACCGGGGAAATCGTCATGGATGGCGTCGTCGTACCGGAAGATGCCCTGCTGCCCAACGTCTCGGGACTCAAGGGTCCGTTCGGCTGCCTCAACCGCGCGCGCTACGGCATATCATGGGGCGTGCTCGGGGCGGCGGAAGACTGCTTTACGCGTTCGCGGCAATACACGCTTGACCGGAAACAGTTCGGCCGGCCACTGGCGCAAACTCAGCTGGTGCAGAAAAAACTTGCCGATATGCAGACCGAAATCGCCCTTGGCTTGCAGGGCTCCTTACGCGTGGGCCGCTTGCTCGACGAGGGACGGGCCGCGCCGGAGATGATCTCGATCGTCAAGCGCAACAACTGCGGCAAGGCGCTGGATATCGCCCGCGCCGCTCGAGATATGCACGGTGGCAATGGGATAGCGCAAGAATACCATGTCATGCGGCACTCGCAGAATCTCGAGACGGTAAACACATATGAGGGCACTCACGACGTGCACGCATTGATCCTCGGCCGTGCGATCACTGGATTGCAGGCATTCTTCTAACGGCGGCGATGCAGCACGAGGTTTGCCTTGCTCTGGCCGAGGTTGCGATGCGACCATTGTAACGCGAATCATGCAGTGACCGGGGACGACGACCAGGATGGCGGGCACTGAATCGGCGCAGGTTGCCTCGAAACTGGGGTTCGGCTTCGAGAAATTGGGATATGTGGTGCTGCGCGCACCATGGATAACGGCGCTGCTGCTGGCGATGATGACTGCCGCCGCGGCGTTTGGATTAGGCCACATCCAAGTGGATGACAGCCTGTCGGAGCTGTTCCGCACTAACACCCCTGAGTTCGCGAAGTACGAGGAGATCGATCGCCGTTTCCCGTCCAGCGAATACGATGTGCTGGCGGTCGTGGAGGGCAAATTGCTGCTCACCCGCGCGGGGCTGGATGCCTTCACCAAAGCAGTGATCGAGCTGCAGCTGGCCGACGGTGTCGGCGGCCTGGTGTCGATGGTGTCGGCGCGCGGCAAACCCGATGCGACCGGTTACGCTGCGCCGATCGTGCCCGACGAGTTGCCGGCTGACCCGGCGGCTTTCGATGCCATGGTTGCGGCACTCCGCAGCAACGAAATTGTGTCCGGGAAATTTTTATCGGCCGATGGCACGCTGGCGTTGATTGTCATGTCGCTCGATCGTGCAACCGTTGTCGAACGGGGGCCAAGGCCGATCATCGAGGGGATAAGGGAGGACGCGGTCAAGGCTCTCACCGCCGCCGGGCTGAGCGTGAAGCTCACCGGTGCTCCGGTCATGCAACTCGAAATTCGCAACGCCGTCGAACGGGATCGTCTCGTCTACAATGGACTGGGCTTCCTACTAGGCGCCATCATCGCCTTTGTGTTCTTCCGCCGCTTCTTGTTCATGATTATGGCCGTCGTGCCGCCGATGCTGGCGGTCATCTGGTCACTTGGCGCACTTGGCTGGCTGGGCTTCAAACTCAACCTGTTCCTGAACGTAATGACACCGCTGGTCATGGTGATGGGATTCGCCGATAGCATGCAGATGACGAGCGCGATACGCGATCGCCTTCGACACGGCGACACACGTGAAGAAGCACTTCAGTTCGGTGTCCGCGTTGTCGGCCCGGCGTGCGTGCTGGCGCACGGCACGGCGCTGCTGTCTTTCCTCGCCCTTACATTTTCCCCGTCGGGCTTGATCCGCACCTTCGGTATGGCGGGCGTACTGTCAGTGATAATTTCATATTTGGTGGTGATCGCCGCGCTTCCCGTTTTGGGGCGTTTGTTGATCCCGTCCGGCGGCGACGGGAAAACGGCGCGAGGCGCGGTGGACAGTGCGATGGACGCGTTGGGTAACTTTGTCGGCTACGTGGTCGATCGCGTGGTGCGGCATCCGATATTTTTTTCCGTTCTGGGCTTCGCCAGCTTCGCGATCCTCGGCCTCATCTACCAAGGGCTCGAGCCGCGTTATCGCCTGGCCGATCAAGTCCCCGATCGCGAACAGGCGCTATCGGCCACCGCCAGCCTCGACAATAAGCTCACCGGTGGCAATCCGGCTCATATCATGATCGAGTGGAAGGATAAGCGATCGGTCTACGATCCAAGCGTGTTGGGGGCGATCGCGAAGGCGCACGATGCGCTGGAAAAACAGGCTGGCGTCGGAAATGTGTGGTCGCTCGACAGTCTCCGCCGTTGGCTTGCCGAGGCGGGCGACACGCGCATTGAGACCGTGCAGAAGTTCGTCGGCTATTTGCCGGAGACACTGGTGCGCCGGTTCATCGCCAAGGACGAGACGGCGGTTTTGGTCACGGGACGGCTGCCGGACGTCGATTCGAGCCAAATCTTGCCCGTCGTTGAGAAGCTCGACCGCGCGCTCGACGTGGTGCGCAAAGATTATCCCGGGCTAGAAATGTCCGTCACCGGGTTGCCCGCGATTGCCGCCCGTTCCAGCGCGCGCATGATTGGGCAACTGAAAACCAGCCTCTTCATCGAGGTCATTTTCGTGTCGATTTTATTAGGGCTCGCCTTCCGGTCTCTCGGCGTAATGGTGTTGAGTTTGCTGCCCGGATTATTTCCCGTGGCAGCGTCAGGTGCGCTGCTTCGCTTGACCGACGGCGGCCTGGAATTTGCCAGCGTCGTTGCCCTGGTCGTGATTTTCGGCCTCGGCATCGACAGCCTGATCCACTTTCTCAACCGCTTGCAGCGAGAAGAGACGCCGGGTGAAGATCCAGCGTTGGCGATTCGACGCGCGCGCGTTCTGGTCGGCCCGGCGATTATCCTGACGACGATCGTGCTCGTGCTTGGCCTCGGTGTGACCGTATTTTCCGATCTGCCTTCGCTGCGACTGTTCGGCCGCGTCTGCGCCGTGACCCTCGCTGCATCGTTGATCGGCGATCTTGTATTCCTCCCGGCAACGATCGTTCTGTGGCGACGTTGGCACACGCAGGTGAGGCGGTAGGAATTCGAGGCAACCGATTTCTAGCAAATACAATTATGAGTTTCATCGGTAGCGACACATCCATTAACCGATAAGTTACACGCAGATCAGATAGTCAGCGAGCGGATCTATATGATTCGCGCGCCTACCTCGGTTCTGCCGCCGCTACACACGTTGTGCGATCGGCTTGCGTAACCTGCAAACCTTTCCTCAGCGCGGAGTTTTCCATGGCCGATACAACTGGCGCATCCCCACGCGCAGTGGACGCTCACGATGCCGTGCGTCCCGCCGCGCCAGGCGAGACGATCCGGGTGCCGGTGGATGCGGCAAGTTTATTTGAGATCGCCGCATGGGCACGAATCTTGGGCAACCAGATTGTCGTCACCCGCGATGGACATCTCGGCATCTGGTTCAAGAACGGGTGGTTGGCGTTGTTTCCGGACGCGGATCGCCTGGTTGACGCGCATAAAGGGCACGAGCGCGAACTTGTCTCGCAGCTCAATGCTGATCCGAGCCGGCTCGCCATTCTGCTGGCGCAGGCTGTTGCGCCTCACCTCAGCGTCGAGGCCCTTCAGGAGTTGACGGCTGCCACTTTCGGCAAGCCCGATGGTCTGCACGATGGGCCGGCCGCCAATCAACTCGGCGAGAGCACAGCTCTGCATGAAGGGCAGACCGCCGTGCAGAGCATGCAGTTGCCGCCGTCGTTGGCGGAAATACTCAATCCGCTTGCGCCGATCGGCCAGGAAACTGCGCAATGGGGACGGGACGATCTGAAGCACGGCGAGGCCGGATCGCAGGGCCAAATTCTCGATGCGCGGGTTGGCGCTGGTATCGGTCACCTTGTCGGTCTCGCCGACGAGGATCGCGGCCGCCGAAACGGCGAGAAGCTGCAGACATCGGAGAATCGGCGTTTCGTTGGCGAGAAGCTCGGCGTCGGCGAGGGTATCGATCATCTCTGGTTGCTCGGCGATAGCGAGTACACGCGCGCCTCGCTCGATGAAGAGGACGATCCTGTCCGGGTATATGCAGCCCCGAAACAGGAGCTGTACGCGCCACTTGCCCCGCCGATGTTGACCTTTTCTAGCCGGGAAGACGCACCACTTAGCGGCCAACTTTGGGACCCGATTATCGCCGTGCTGCCAGTGACCGACGCGGTGTTGACGATCAATCCGTTGCTCGGAACAGTGGTGCTCAACCCCAATGGCACCTTCGACTACACGCCGCCTGCTAATTTCTCCGGCGTGGCGACGTTTGACTTCACCTTCACCGATCCGCGCACAGGGCTCGGCACCTCGGGTACCGTCGAGCTGACCGTTGCAGCCGTTGCCGATCCGATCGCGATTGCAGGTGCGGCCATCGGCCCAGAAGATTCCGCGATCGTGTTGCCAATGTCGTTTGACCTTATCGACATTGATGGCTCCGAAACCCTTCAATCGGTCGCAATCTCGGGCGTGCCAGTCGGCGCAACTCTCGATTGGAACGTGACCCTGCCCGGGCATGTCACTATCGATGCTGCAGGCGCATTTACCTTTACCGGCACCGATGCCGAAATCCGCGCCCTCCTCGCGAGCGTGACACTCACGCCACCGCTCAACTTTTCCGGCGGTATTGATCTGACGATCGCGGCCACTTCGATCGAGAGCAATGTGACGACCGACCTGCCAGGCTACGGCGATACCCGGGTCACGATTGCGCCCTACCACGTCACCGTCATTTCAGTCGCCGATATGCCGCCCGTCGCGACGGGTGGCGCTTATACTACGGCGGAAGATACGCCGGTTCGGATTAGCGGTCTCGCAAGCTCGCTTGTCGACGCTGACGGGTCGGAAGTGTTGAGCTTGGTTATCACGGGTGTGCCGGCCGGCGCTACGCTGTCGCGTGGCATCGATCTGGGCGGTGGCACGTGGTCAATCACGCCAGCCGATATTGCCGCTGGCATTTCGTTCAACGCTCCGGCCGATGCCAGCGGCGCATGGAGGATGACGCTCGTCGCCACATCGACCGAGCAAGCCAACTCCGTGTTCGCCACCAACAGCGCGCCATTCGTCGTCACCGTGACGCCGGTAAACGATGCGCCGATCGCCGAAAATAACCGCAACAGCGTTGTCGAGGATGCCGGAATTGCGGCAGTTGGTAACGTCATCACCGGTGTCGATTCGATTGCCGGTGTCGATCGCGACATCGACAGCGTGCTACTAACAGTTGCGGCCGTTGGCGGCACGCCGGTGGTCGGCGCGACCGTCGTTACCGGCACGTACGGCACGCTCACCATCAATTCCGATGGCGGCTACAGCTACGCGCTCGACAACACTAATCCCGCTGTTCAAGCGCTGGGAACTGGCGATACGCCGCTTGTCGAAACGTTCAATTATACGCTCGCCGACAACAACGGCGGCAGCGACACCGCCAATTTGATCATCGACATCAACGGCGTGAACGATGCGCCGGTCGCCCGCAATCCGTTGAACCCGGCGGCACCCCCTGCTGATCCGCTGCACTACATTCCGCCGCAAGTTGGCATCGATGCCGCTGTTCAAACGACGTTCGATCTGACGCCCTTCTTCCGCGATCCCGACAATGGCGAGACGGCGACCCTAATCATCACCGTCGATTCGACGACCTTGCCGCCGGGCCTCGTATACAACCCTGCGACGGGTCTCATCACCGGCACGCCGACCAACGTCGCAAGCATCGGTGGCCCGGCGCGCGATGGCGTCTATCATGTCTCGGTCACGGTGACCGACGAGAATGGCGCGACCTTCACGACCATCGTCGACTATACCATCGGCAACCCAGGTACAACGGCGGCCGACAATGCGAACGCCGTCACGGAAGACACGCTGCTGGTCGCGACCGGCAATGCGATCACCGACAACAACGGCTTCGGTGTTGATAACGACGTTGATGGCGACACGATGCGCGTCAACACGATCGCGTTCGGCGCAAGCACTGCCACGATCGCCGCTGGCGGCAGCACTATCATTGCCGGCGCGCACGGCTCGCTGACGATTTTCTTCGATGGCAGCTACACCTACAATCTGACCAACACCGACCCGACTGTGCAAGCGCTCGGCTTTGGCGAAACGCTCATCGAGACGTTCCCATATGGCATCATCGACGACCAAGGTGGCAGCGCCACGGCCAATCTGATCATTACGATCAACGGCACAAACGATGGGCCGGTGGCGGTAGGCGGTGCGATGCCGGCGCAGGTCGATGTCGACAGCGTGGTCGATCCGTCGAGCCCGGACTTCCGAACCTTCTTCGCCGATCCAGACACCACCGACACTTTGACTTTCACGGTCGATGCCATGACGCTGCCGGCGGGGCTGACGTTCAATCCTCTGACCGGCCAGATCACCGGCACGCCGGAGCATGCGGCAAGCCAGGGCGGCCCGCTCAGCAACGGCGTGTACCAGGTAGCGATCACGGCGACCGACAGCCACGGCGCGACGCTGACGCGCATCGTGCAGTACACGGTAAGCAACCCGGCGCCGACGCCGTACGACAACGCCCGTGCCGTCGTCGAAGACGGCTCGACCACACCGAACGCCGTTGGCGGCCGCGTTGTCACGGGCAACGTGCGCACCGATGCAAATGGCGCCGCCCAAGTCGATAGCGATCCCGATGGCGATCCGATTGTCCTCGTCACCGTAATCGGCCAAACGCTGCCGATCCTTGGTTCGGATCTCAGCATCACCGGCCTGCATGGCACGCTCGTCATCAACAACAGCGGCGCCTACACCTACACATTGAACAATGCCGACCCAGCGGTGCAGGCACTGGCCCAGGGCCAGTCGATCGCCACACCGGAGGACTTCACCTACACCATCGTCGATGGCGACGGTGCGGCTGGCATGCGCACCGCGCATCTGACGGTGGCGATCACCGGCGTCAACGACGCGCCGGTCGCAACGGCGACCCCAATGCCGCCGCAGGTCGATGTTGATAGCGTCCTTGATCCGTCGAGCCCGGACTTCCGCACGTTTTTCGCTGATCCGGACACGACCGATGTTCTGACCTTCACGGCTAACGCCGCGACGATGCCGGTTGGCCTGACGTTCAATCCGGCGACGGGCCAGATCACCGGCACACCGGGCCATAGCGCGAGCCAAGGCGGCCCGCTCAACGATGGTGTGTATCAGATCGAGATCACCGCGACCGATCCGTCCGGCGCCTCGGTCATGCGGATCGTGCAGTACACGATCACCAATCCGGCGCCGACAGCGAAGGACAACAACGGTGCGGTCACGGAAGATTTGACGCTGACGGCCATCGGCAACGTCATCACCAACACCGATGCGGTGGCCGGCACCGACAATGATCCCGACGGCGATGCGCTGACCTTGACCACGATCCAGTATGGCGCGACCAGCGCCGCCGTGACGGCACTTGGCACGACAATCGCCGGCACCTACGGCTCGCTGCACATCCGCGCCGACGGCAGTTACACCTACACGCTCGATAACGCCAACCCGGCGGTGCAGGCGCTCGGCGTCGGCCAGACCTTGCCGAACGACGTGTTCACCTACGCCATCACCGACGGCGAGGGCGGTAACAGCTCCGCCAATCTCATCATCCGCATCAACGGCCTCAACGACGCTCCAGTGGCGCAGGACAATCGTAACGCCGTCACCGAAGACACGTTGCTGGCTGCGACCGGCAACATGATCACACAGAACGATTCGATTGCCGGCTTGGATTCCGA
>JANLXZ010000186.1:0-4328 GCA_031365375.1 Hyphomicrobiaceae bacterium
CTTTATCAGCGCGAGTTCACGGGCGATGGTGTCTGCGATTTTTGGCGGCACACCCTCGGGAAACCGCCACGACGCGCCTTCGGTGGTCAGTGCTACGAGATGCGATTGAGCGGTCGCGCCCGGCGGGATCGGCTCGTCTGGATATTCATAGACAAGCTCGTCGAGAGAAAACCGGCAGGCGTTTGCTATCTCGAGGGTGTTCGCGACTGCACACTCATGCCCGCGAAACAGCCGTGCCATCTGCGCTGGCGATTTCAGATGTCGCTCGGCGTTGGTTTCGAGCCGTAAGCCGGCATCGCGAATAACAATACCTTCACGGATGCATGTCAGTACATCCTGCAGAGGGCGGCGATGGGGGCTATGATAGAGAACATCGCCGGTCGCAACGAGAGGCAAATTGCAGGTGTTGCCCAGCCTGGCGAGAGCTTCGATCCGCGCCCGATCATGCCCGCGGTAAAGGCAGGCAGCTGCCAGGTAGACGCAAGATCCAGCCAACGTCTGCAACCGGCGCAGATGATCCACGAAAGCATCGGATGCGTCCGCCTCAGCTTTTTTCCAGGTCCAGTCGGCAGGGGGTAAGGCGATCAAGATCTGGCCCGTAACTGCTGGCGCCAAGTCTTCGAACGTCAGATGACACTGACCTTTCTCGGCACGCATCTGGCCGGTGGACAATAGGCGACAGAGCCGGCCATAGGCTTGCCGGTCGGTCGGCAAACAAAGCAGGTTCGGCGTACCATCGGTAAATTCAAGCCGGGCGCCGATGATGAGTTTGATCCCTGCCTGTTTCGCGGCCACGTGCGCGCGCACCACACCGGCCAGCGTGTTGCGATCGGTGACCGCGATCGCATCGAGACCCAGTGCCTTGGCCTGCGCGACGAGTTCCGAGGGGTGCGAACCACCTTCCAGGAACGTGAAGTTGGTCGTCACATGCAGTTCGGCATAGGCTGGAGATGCCTGCGGCGAGGGCGAACGCACACGCAACCGAGTGACATTGAGAGTGACATTGAGGTCGCTAATCATGACGATGCCCCTCAGCCGAACAAGCCGTGCACGAACCAGCCGGGTGGGCGGTCATCACTCTCACAGCCATACAATCCCTCGCGGAACACCCAATAACGGCCCCCGTGATCATCCTCGATGCGATAGTAATCGCGCGGACGCGGTGTGGATGCGCCCGGCACTGCGCCAATACTTTGCCACCAGGCCGGTGCGATGCGCTCTGGTCCTTCCGCCTTGACGATCCGATGGCCTGCACGCCGCCACAAGAATTGCCGTGGCGGCCCCTCCGGCACTTCGGCAACGACCGTGATCGGCTCGGGCCGACCGAGCAGGAATGGCGGACGTTGAGGTTTGAGTCCGCTGGATATTACCGCCGCAGTTTCAGCAGTAGCAAATACAGGCCGGCGGATATCAGCCTGTTCAGGGATATGGCTCTGGCGAGCATGGATACGATAAATCGCCGATGCGCCAACTCGATTGGTAAGCCGATCGATGAGCTGGGCGAGACCCTGGGCGCCCGATCGTGCCGGTTTGGCGCCAAGCCCCACTTGGCTTCCCGCCAGATGCTCGACCACGAGGCCATCGAGGCTGACCACGTCGACGCCAAAACCAAGATCGATGCTGCCCACTTTTTCTATCAATAATCCACGCAGATGCGCTTCGTCACGGCTTGGACTGCTGGTGCCGATCTCGATTGCAGCGCAGGTACTGTCGGTACGGTAGAGCATCAACCGAAGCTGGCGTGCGCCTTCACCGGCCTCGTCGAGTGTGGCGCACAACTCGGTCGTGACAGCTGCAATGGCTGCTTCGATGCCGGCGGAAGTGACCAAAGGCTCGGCAAATACTTGACGCGCCATTCGGCAAGGTAAAGGCATGAGGGGGCGGCGTGGCTCGCGCAGCAGACCCAGGGCCTGATCGAGACGCAGGACAACGGCATCGGCGAGTTCACTTTTGTTTCCGGCTCGATCACGACCGCGCACATCGCGAAACCGGCGGGCAAGACTTGCACGCGGCAGCCCATAAAGTTGACCAATGCGATAGAGCCCGAGGCGTTTCAATAGGAGCACGGTCTGTGACGTCAAACGCAGGGCCTCGACCGGCAAATCTTGCAATGCACTTTTCGTGCTGTTTTCAGATGCAATCGCGACGCTGGATGCATTACAACCAAAGCGCGCGAGTGCGCAGGCCGCAGCGCCAGTATCAGCGAGCCCAAGCCGGCTAGTGAACCCTGCGGCCGACAAGCGTTGCCGCAGATCTGCCAAAAGCGCTGCCTCATCCCCGAACAAATGCGCGACACCGGTGATGTCGATCCAAAATCCGTCGTCGGCCTCGATATTGCGAGAAGGACCATAGCGTCCGGCCCAGCGAGCCAGTTCTTCAAGTGCGGCATGATCACGTTCGCGCTCTGCCGGGCGCGTCCGCAAGGATGGCAACGCGGCCCGCGCATCGGCAAGGGATTGCCCAGGCTCTACACCTGCCGCCGCTGCAGTACCGTTGACCGCTGTGACGACGATACCGTGCGCGCCACTTTCGACGAGAGCGAATGACAGCCGTTGCTCACGCCGTCGATCAGGCGATACGGCGCTGCTGGCGGCCTTGCCCCCCGACCGTCTGGAAATCCGGCGTAAACGTTCGATCGGAAACTGCGGCAACCATATGGAAACAACGCGCACCATCTGACCACTCCACGACAAAATCAACATTATCGGACACGACAGGGCGCGATCGGCAGCGCTCCAGCGCAATGGCAAAGCGGCGCGCGCCCGGTGCTGCAGCATCGAAAGGGTCATCCCCGCTGGGCCGTGGTGCCACACGCCAGCGCGATGCTACAGCCGCAGCCGGCATGCTTCCCGGCGGCGCCACGAGAACGCAAGGGCAGTGCGCCTCGGCGGCGGCAAGCGACAGGCGGCGAGATGCCGTCATACCGGCTGCGGCCACCTCGCCCAAGACCATCGATACTGATCCGGACCGCAACGCCTCTTCTAAAATCCACAGTACGTCTCGAGACTTCCGCGGCGTGACGATGATCAAACGCTCTGGATCAAGACCCAGCGCTTGCAAGCCATGACTGTAGAGAGCCCCTGTTTCGTGCGCGTCTGCCTGCGGTAAAGCCCACAGGATTGGACCGGCACGCTTCAAGGTTGTGAGACGCCGAATGCCGAGCAGCAGAGCAAAGACCCGGCGCGCCGCAGTTGCTACCGCCGCGCCAATGAGATTGCGATCGGCATCAAACCGGATCTCGTGAACGCCGGACGTATCGATACCCGCCGGCCCCATCAATCCGTCGATCGCCGGCACGCCCAATGTCCAAGGACTTACTTCGCCGTTAGTTGGCGTAAAAATCGTGGTCCCCTCGATACGACCGATATGCGCCCGTAAATTCTCGATGACTTTCTGACGCAAATATGAATTACCGGCTTCGGGTATTCCCATTTGGGAGGAGCAGGAGGCCTCAGTACTATCATCGCTCGACTTGTGATCGCGGACACTCGAGTGATAAAGTTGGTTCATAGGGATTGAGCTCACTCTTTATGTTCTTTATTTGTTCTAATTTTGTTTCCTCATTTTGTCAAGCCGATCGCCAATTAAATCAATTCCCACTACCTCACGGCACTGTGATGCCGAACGATGGGGCATATTCCCCAGGTTGAATTGAAAACTTTGGCGGTGTGGCCTTGCTGCGCTATCTGCCAACACGCGCTCCTGTATACCTTCTGTTCACTATGACAGTTCAGGATGTCGGAACCCCGGCGCCAACCGCGCGTTCGTCCATTGCGACAAAACGCCCAAAGGACCTTTTAGGAGCCTCCCGATATGACCCTTCGCAACCTCGCTCGCAATGCAGCACTGATCGCTGCTGCAGCATTCTCCGGCCTCGCAGCCGTGACCACCACGGCTTCGGCACAAAGCTGGGACTGGGGCGGGAGCAGCACCATTGGCGGTAGCGGTCGTGAAACCGTGCGTTTCAGCCCGAGTTACAAGCCTGGCCAGCTCGTCGTCAGCTTTGGCGACCGCCGCATCTATCACGTCGTACGGTCCGGCGAAGCGGTTAGCTATCCGATTGCAATCCCGCGCGAACAGAGCCGCTGGCAGGGCGTGATGTCGATCACACAGAAGCGGGTCAATCCGTCTTGGACCCCGACGCCGACGATGCGCGCTGAAAACCCACGTCTGCCCATGTGGGTTCCAGGCGGTCATCCGATGAACCCGCTCGGGGTTCGCGGTCTTTACCTCGGCTCCAGCACATATCGTATCCACGGCACCGATGCGCCGTGGACGATCGGCCAGCCGGTCTCCAAAGGTTGCATTCGCATGTATAACCAGGACGT
>JANLXZ010000188.1:0-4536 GCA_031365375.1 Hyphomicrobiaceae bacterium
GCGACGATTGCAGCCGTGGCCGCGCGCCAGAGCACGCGCGTGGCCACGGCTCATGCGTCCCTTTCCGGCATAGGCCCGCCATGAGCATTGCAACTGGACTTCAACCGGTGTCTTCAAGCGCTGCCGACGCGCGCGCCAACGTCACGGTCGCCGTGATGGCTTTTTTGACTGTTGTCGACCTGTTCGCCGCTCAAGCCATTCTGCCGATGCTTGCGGACACGTATCACGTCGCGCCGGCGGCCATCGGGTTCGCCGTTAATGCAAGCACGATCGGTATGGCTGCTGGATGTCTATTCACCGCGCTGTTCTCCGCGCATGCCGACTATCGCCGTACCGTCGCACTCTGTCTCTTGCTTCTCGCCATCCCGACGACGCTGCTCGCGTTTGCGCCCGGCCTCGCGGCATTCGCTTTGCTGCGCGTCGCGCAAGGCCTGCTCATGTCGACAGCGTTCACGTTGACGCTTGCCTATCTCGGCGAACACTACATGGCGCGCGCAGCCGCAAGCGTGTTCGCCGCCTACATCACCGGCAATGTCGCCTCGAACCTGTTTGGCCGGTTGTTGTCAGCGGCCGTCGCAGACCATGCGGGGCTGGCTGCGAACTTCTACGTGTTTGCCGCCTTGAATATCGGTGGCGCCATCCTGGCATGGTTTGCCTTGGCGCCGCAGCGCAGCGGAACTACCCGTGTGTTGCCTGCTGACTCGCCCCTTGCTGCGGTCCGCTCGCACATCGCGCGTCCGGAGTTGCGAGCGACTTTCGGGATCGGGTTTTGCATCCTGTTCGCCTTCATTGGCACATTTACGTATGTCGCATTCGTTTTGGCGCGCGCGCCTTTCAACCTGTCGCACATGCAGCTTGGCGCGACCTGCATCGTCTTTCTTCCATCCATACTCACCACGCCGGCAGCAGGGCGCGTTGTGGTACGGACCGGCGCCCGGAAAGCGTTGCAAGGCGCGTTCTTGATTTCAGCACTTGGCTTAGCAATGCTACTCTCGCACTCTCTCGGCATCGTGCTCGGCGGCTTGGCCCTGTTCGCTGCCGGCACATTCTTCGCGCAAGCGGTCACAACCGGTTCTGTCGGCCGGATCGCAACGACGCATCGCGCGGCGGCGAGCGGCCTCTATCTCGCGAGCTACTTCTCAGGCGGCATGATGGGAAGCATGCTGTTGGGCCAGGTGTTCGATCACATTGGCTGGCCGGCCTGCGTGGCCGCGATCGGGGTGGCATTGAGTGTCGCTGGGTATCTCGCCCGGCGCCTAGGACCCGACGATGCGGCAACGCCCTAACCAACCACGCTGCATAGCACCGGCCGCCACGACTTCTTATCCGACAGCAACTCGAGCACCTGCCGCATACCGGCGGGGCGCGCATTTTCGGTCGCGACAAGTTTCAGACCCAAGCCAAGCATCGCGCACAACAGCGCACACGTCACGGTCTTCTGCAGGGGCTGGCGAGCGGCATACATGACACGGCCTAAACGGGTTTTACGGGGGTTGATCGGGTCCGGCGCGCGACAACGAAATTGCGCATTTCCCATCACCGTACCGGCACCGTTGGCGTGCCTCCAATATCGCCTCGGCATCCTTTCCATAGCGTCCGGCATGAGCGGTTCGCGCAATGCACGGCGGCTATCGAAACCTCAGCCGATTGATATTTCAAACCGCTCTCCGCGGCGCGCACAGTCGCAACACTGTGCCGCACACAGGCACGCAATCAGGCAATCTGGAGGACGTTTCCATGCTCAACATCATGCTTCGCAGCGCGATGGCCGTGCTCTTCGCCATCGGTTTCACGCTTTCTCTTACGCACGTGCCGCAGGCTGGCCAGTTGACGCAAACTGTCATCGACGATGGCATTGTCCGGACGAAGAGCAACTACACGTTCTCCGAAACCGTGGATCGGTTGAAGCAGGACATCGCCACTAAGGGCATCATGTTCTTCACCGAGATTGATCAGTCCAAACTTGCCAGCAACGCGAACGTTGCGTTGCCCCCATCGACCCTCCTGATCTTTGGCAACCCGCCGCTTGGCACGCAATTCATCACGGCGAACCCGAACGCCGGCCTCGACTGGCCTGTGCGACTGCTGGTGACGGAAGACAGCAACGGTCACGTTTGGACGGTCTACACAGACTTCCAGTGGATTGCGCGCCGGCATGGCATCACGACCCGTGACGCTCAATTCCGGATGGCGTCAAAAGTGATCGATTCCATTACATTAAGCACAACCGGACGCCCGTAGCGGACCGGCGCGTTCCCAAAATCCCGGGCGCCGAACACGAGAACCACTACAATCGCAGTAGGGACGGCCATTGCTGGCCGCCACCCGCACAGATCCCGGCGGGCGCTGCTCACGCACCGGGCTATCGCGGTAGGGACGGCCATTGCTGGCCGCCCACCGGGTCACCGGGAGCGGCAAGGCCGCCCCCGGTTCCCACAGAACGTGGCGTGCGGATTTCCCGCACCACGCTCTTCGGCATTTGGTTCACAGCACGGCGTGTGCTTGCAGCTCCCGATATGGGAGGCGCAGCTTCGGACGCTGTAACGGTGTCCGCAGTTTGAGCTGATTGAAGGCGTCCCAGGTCATGCGGCTTGCCGCCCGGCTGCGGCTGCGCAGCATCTTGCTCCAGTAGCGTTCGACGGCCCGGTACACCTTGAACAACGCACGGATGTTTCCGGCGATGCCATAGTAGGCATAGTGACCGCGCAGGACGGCATTGATTGCGCCGACCTGCTCGCCGATTGGATGATGCCGCACCGTCCGCATCAACTCCTGCAAGGACATGAGGCTGCGCCGTAGCCGAGATTTCTCGGTGCGCATGCCGACCTTGAAGTTGCCTTTCCGGTTTCGCGTGCAATACAGCGTCAGGCCCAGGAAGTAGATGGTTTCCGGGCGTTTCCTGCCGCGCTTGCCCGCGTGTCGCTCAGCGAACCGACCAAACTCGACCAACTTGGTCTTGGTCGGCTCGAGCGTGAGGCCGAACCGCGCCAACCTTCGACGCAAGGCATCCTGTACGCGCAGAGCGTCCGAACGATATTGAAAACAGATCACAAAGTCGTCGATGTAACGTATCAGCCGGGCTTCGCCCCGCAACCGACACCGCACCACGCGCTCGAACCAAAGATCGAGCACGTAGTGCAGGTAAAGATTGCTCAACAGCACGCTGATCGAACCGCCTTGTGGTGTTCCCGCTTCACTCGGATGGACCGCTCCGTCTTCCAGAACGCCAGCCTTCAACCAGCGTCTGATCAGATTGATCAGACGTGGATCACCGACTCGATGTTCGACAAACCGGAGCACCCAATCATGATCGAGGCTCCCGAAGAAGTTCTTCAAATCCGCCTCCAGCACCCAGCTGATCTGCTTCCCGGCAACGACTTCGTTGAGGGTTGCGAGAGCATTGTGGGCGCCAAGCTTTGGTCTGCCGCCGAATGAGCAGGGCAGAAAGTCCTGCTCGTAGATCGCGGACAACACCTCGGCCGTGGTGCGCTGGAGGGCTCGGTCCGACACGGTCGGCACCCCAAGGGGGCGCTTCTCGGTCTTTCCGGGCTTCGGGATATAGACGCGCCGAATATTCGGTGCCTTGTATCCCTGTCGGTGAACGGATTCGAGCATGGGCTCGATCCAATTCTCGAAGCTCTGCTTCGCCGCTTCAACGCTTTGGCCATCCACGCCGGCCGCGGAGCGCTTGGGAATCTTCAGCAGATTCTTCTGCACCCGCTCGCGCGTGATGTGATGTGCCAGAGACGTGAAGCGGAGCGTTGGCTCACGTCGAGCTTTCGCTGCTATCTGCTCCAGTTCCGTTGCCATGGTCGGTTGATCTTCTCATTGCATAGAAGGCCGTGTCTCCCATCGAATGGAGCCCATGTTTCCCAAGAGCAATTCAACTGCCGCTGACCGCTTCCCCATGCGATCGGCTCTCCCGACCTCGGAGTACTATCAGTCAGTCTGACTTCCACCCGGCCGTCGGTCCCTTCTCGCCTCATCGGCTTGGTAGGACTTTACAGGCTGACGCCCGAACCGGATGGATCTCCCTTGTTCACGTCCAACTCTTTGATTGCATGCTGGCGGTAAGAACCCCGGAAGCACCTCAACTCACTCGCAGTAGCGTGAGCCTCGGTTCTGCCTTCCCCTGAGCGGGAGAGAGTCGGCTGCTCCAAGCACGATCGATTTCGAGGCTATGTTCCCGTTCACTGACGTTCCGGCCTGCAATCTCCCTGTCTACGCTTCGCAGCGGCCGTTACCGACCACCACGCAAGACTTGGTACACGGCTGCTCGCTAGGCTTTGCCGTGACCGCCATTTCAGGCGGCTGAGTTCGACGCACTTACAAGGCACAACCCGCACAGATCCGGACTGGCGGGTTTCCCGCATCCGGCTCTCCAGTCGGTGGTTTCCTCATCGGGACTGTCTCGCTGATTGCCAAGCCGTGTGAAGCGCGAACAACCCGGCATTCGCGAAGTAGGCATTCGGCCAGCGGAGATGGAGGCTGTGCCCGAATCCGAAGCGCGACAGCTTATTCTGCTTCATCAGCAAG
>JANLXZ010000198.1:0-2025 GCA_031365375.1 Hyphomicrobiaceae bacterium
GGGCCGATTTTGTTGCAGAAGTCGGCTGGGTCGATGGGCTGAGCGATTGCTGATTTTCAAAAATTTGGGCTCGAAGCCTTTCGCCGCCAGCCCTGAATGGGCCGTCGGATACGCAGGGCACCGACGCATGATGCAACCAACGCAACTGGACGCTACGCAACGCGCAGGGTGGCCGTGTCGGGCGGATGTACCGTCAGCTTTGCGAGGCGTCGGAGGTTCTGGGCGATGGCGGCAAGCGTGAACTCGAACTGCGCGCCGGCCGGCCCCCTCAGTCTCAGTCGCCCCATGCGAAGAATGCGCTTCAAGTGCGCGAACAGCATCTCGACCTTCTTGCGATCGCGACGGGTCTGTTCATAGGCAGCGGTCTTGGCCACGGCGCGAGCTACGTCACGTGCTGCCTCATATTGATGCCGTGTGATTTTCCGCTCCGGAGTCTTCGCACAGCATCGCAGTTTAAAGGCGCAGTTCTTGCAATCGGCGACGCGAGAGTAATAGGCATACATGCCATCATCCCGTAGTCGCCCATTTGTTCGTAGAACTTTGCCATTGGGGCACACGTAGTCATCGCGATCGGCGTCGTAGGTGAAATCACTGCGGCTGAAGGTGTCGTCATCACGTCGCGACTTCTCGATCACCGGAATGTGCGGCGCGATGTTCTTCTCATCGACAAGGAAGTGCAGGTTGGGCGCCGAGCCGTAGGCGGTATCAGCGGCGAGCCAATCAGGCTTGATGCCGAACGTTGCTTCCGTGCGCTCGATCATCGTCTGCGACGCGCCGACTTCTGCCTGCCGGATCGCGCGCGAAGCCTCGACATCCATGATGATGCCGAACTTGACGTCGATCAAATAGTTGTCGGCGTAGGCGAAAAACGCCGCGTTCCTGAGTGCGCCGGTCCATTGCGCGGCCGGATCGGCAGGCGCGACGAACTTCGGCACCACGTCGCTCGCAGCACCCCACGCCGGATTGTCGAGATTGGCGAGATAATCCTGCACGGCGCGCTCGACGGTCGCAGGATCGATGTCGTGGCTCCATTCGTCGCCCGGCGTCGATCCGCATTTGTTGGCGTCGGCCGCGATCAGGCTGGCGTCGACCGCAAAGCCTTTGCCGCCGACGAGGTCAGCTTTGATGCAGGCAGCAACGACGCGCTCGAACACCTGGCGGAAAATGTCGTGCGCGCGAAAACGCTCATTGCGGGCGCGCGTGAAGGCGGAGTGATCGGGGATCTTGTCCTCGATGCCGAGGCCACAAAACCAACGATAGGCGAGATTCACCTGCACCTCGCGGCAGAGCGCGCGCTCCGAGCGGATCGCGAACACGTAGCCGAGGATGAGCATCCGGATCATCAACTCCGGATCAATCGACGGCCTGCCGGTATGGGAATAGTGTGGCGCCAGCTCAGTGCGCACCCAGGCGAGATCGAGAACCGCCGCGATCCGCCGGACCTGATGGTCATCCGGAACTACGACCTCGAGGTCGAACGCATAGAATAGCTGGCCCTGCTCACTCTTGCGCCGTCCCATCATCGAACCGCTCCATCGATGGCTACCCCAACCAAAGGAATCACGGTTCGCCCGTCCTCTCAAGCCAGTTCTGCAACAAAATCGGCCACTAGGAGACGAGACAAATGACCGTACTCAGACTAGAATTCATCTTATGAAGCTCGTTTTCATTCATGGCGCGCCGGGCGTCGGCAAACTTACGACCGCGAAGGCCTTGGTCGGTCGTGTGCAGGGCCGGTTGTTCGATAACCATGCTGCGATCGATGTTGCACGTACCGTTTTTGATTTCGGCGCTCCGGGCTTCTGGGAGCTAGTTCTCAGTGTACGATTGGCAGTGCTCGATGCGGCCGGAAAGGGCGATGTTCCGCTGCTTGTCATGACGTTTGTGTACGTCGAGCCACATGACGAAGCCACATTTCGGAGTTTGGAGGCCCTCATCGAGGGAAATGGCGGTCAATTGCTGCCAGTCTATTTGCAGTGCTCGAACGATGAAATATTGCGGCGCATCACCAACCCCGACCGCGTG
>JANLXZ010000201.1:0-10420 GCA_031365375.1 Hyphomicrobiaceae bacterium
CTCCCGGTCTGGTTTCGTTTCCACTTCACGGGGAGTCAACTTGGCGCAGTTGTTCGCAAATGACCGCTTCGTGTGCTGGGGATGGTGCTGGGGAATTCGGCGATATCGCGGTATTTATTCAAATAAATCAATGGCAAATGGCGGTCCCTACGGGAGTCGAACCCGTCTTCCAAGATTGAAAATCTCGTGTCCTAACCGATAGACGAAGGGACCCGCGCGCCTCGTATAGAAAGGTTTGGCAGCCCTTGCAAGGCGCAAAGCAACCGGCGCGACGCGTTCAGGCCTGAGAAATCGATTAGCGGTTGCAAATTGCTTGTGATCGGGTCCCTGGTTCACAGGCGTTCGTCCATAAATCAACTCATTCGCACCTGGAATAACCGCAGGTTTGGCAAGACCAGCATCCTTCCATACGAACCAGTGAGGGATTGGCGCATCGCGGACAAATTCGCCCCGGCGGTGCGACGCTCGCCATACCGTCTCCTCCACGTGAGGCGCCCGCACCCTTGGCGTAAACCTGCGCGCCGCCCCTCGCGACGTCAGTTCGAGGCGAGCCCATCGCAGGCCCGGCTGCTTGTCCCGAAAACGTATGAGCCTCGCCGACCCTCATCGCCCCTTTTTGCTCAACGGGTTCGATCGTTAAATTGCCAACACTCGAGCCCGCATGCGGCTGAGTTGTAACCCCACCGACCGAGGTACTCGACGTGCCAGCGCCTTTGGACACCGCTGTCGCGAATTGCCTCTCTCGAGGCGACCAGTCCGATCCTCTCGCTGCGTCATCTTCAAGGACCGGATCCGTGGGTTGCTCCAAGTCGCCTTTTCTTACCGGCTCAGCCCGCCGGAGAAAGCCAATCCGAACCATGTGCAATTCGATGACTTCACCGATGGCCGCCAGTAGACTTGGCACATAACGGCCCTCCATCCATCGTCCGCCTTGGGGATCGAAAATCGCCTTTAACTCTTCCACCACAAAGGCAAGATCCCCGCCGCGGCGGAAAATTGCGCTGATCATGCGCGTCAACGCGACAGTCCAGGCATAGTGCTCGAGGTTTTTTGTGTTGATGAAAATCTCGAACGGACAAAGCCGGCCACCACGATCAATATCGTTGATCGTGATGTAAAGCGCATTGTCTTGGCCGGGCCAACTCAACTTGTAGGTAAACCCTGCAAGTACGGGATCGCGCTCCAACGGCTTCGCCATATAAACGACAGCTGAAGTATGCTCAGCAGGAATAGTGGGGGCAGCGATCGGCGCGACCGGGGGGAACGGGGCCACACCAGAACCACTCGCGGACAGCACGCTACCTGTGACGGCATTCGGCCGAAACGTGGTGCAGCCTTTCAACCCGGCATCGTACGCATCGAGATAAATGTCTTTGAAAGCCGAGAATGAGATTTCAGCCGGACAGTTGATCGTTTTCGAAATCGAACTGTCGACATGGCGCTGAATTCCTGCCTGCATGGCCAGGTGAGCGGTTGGTGAAAGGCTAGCCGCCGTCACAAACGGGTGGCGGTCGCTCGTCAGGGCCAAGCGTTTGAGCAAGGCAGTCGCATAATCCTCGACGTGCTCTTCTCGCGTACGTCCGTCCGGCTCCAGAACACGACGTCGATAAGCAAAATCGAACACTGGCTCGATGCCACTCGAAATATTGCCGGCAAGCAGTGAAATCGTTCCGGTCGGCGCGATCGACGTCAGGCAACCATTGCGCACACCGGCTTTGGCGACGAGTGCACGTGTCGCCGGCTCAAGCGCTCTAACGTTAGGGCGCGCATTGAATTTATCCGCATCATAGAGCGGAAATGCACCCTTTTCCGCCGCTAGTTCGGTACTGGCGACATAGGCAGCATTTTGGACAACCGCCATCCACTTCGTAGCAGCTTCTACCCCCGCAGGCTCTGCATAGTGCAAGCCGCACATGATCAACGCATCGGCCAGCCCGGTAATCCCGAGGCCAATACGCCGCTTCGCGCGCGCTTCCAGCGCTTGCGCCTCGAGCGGATAACGCGAGATATCGATGATGTTGTCCAGGAAACGCACGGCGAGCCGGACCCGTTCTTCGATCCGGGCGATATCCAGATCAGCTCTCACAGAATACGGGCCGTTCACAAAGCGGGTCAGATTGATTGAACCCAGCAAGCACGCGCCGTAGGGGGGCAACGGCTGCTCACCGCAAGGGTTGGTCGCGCGAATATCTTCGCAGTAGGAAAGATTGTTCGTCGCATTGATGCGATCGATAAAGATCACGCCGGGCTCGGCGTAATCGTAGGTGGCCTGCATGATCTGGTTCCACAGAGATGCTGCCTCGACCGTGGCGTAGACACGCCCTTCGAACACAAGATCCCATTGGCCCTTTTTGCGCACGGCATCGATGAACGCGTCCGTCACCAGAACCGAAAGATTGAAATTACGCAGGCGCTGAGCATCGGCTTTAGCGGCAATGAACATCTCGATGTCAGGATGATCACAGCGCATGGTTGCCATCATTGCTCCGCGTCTTGCACCCGCAGACATGATGGTTCGGCACATCGCATCCCACACATCCATGAAGCTGACCGGGCCGGACGCATCCGCGCCTATGCTATGGACGATCGCCCCCTTTGGCCGAAGCGTGGAAAAATCGTGGCCAATTCCTCCGCCCGCCTGCATCGTCAAAGCGGCTTCGCGAACGTGATCGAAAATGGAGCTCAAATCATCTTCGATGCGACCCATAACGAAACAGTTGAATAGCGATACCGATCGACCCGTCCCCGCGCCCGCAATGATCCGCCCAGCGGGCAGGAAGCCGAAATCGGACATGCCCGCGGCAAATTTATTGGACCATTCGATCTGCACCGATTTACCGCCTCGCTCGGCATCAGCCGCAGCATTGGCGAGGCGCATCCAGGTGTCGTCGATCGTCAAATCGATCGGTGCGCCACCGGCCGCCTTAAATTGATATTTCTGCTCCCAAATCCGTTTGGAAATTGGTGCGATATCAAATGGATGCGGATGTGGACTCATAAAGGCACTCGCTAAATCTGGACGAACTATGTATGACGCATCGCACCCGGCCTGTCAATATTTGTTCTTAACTTGTTCCATATTCGTTCCGATCAGAAATAACCCTAAAGGATTTGCTCCGCCGCCTCGGCAATGAGGCGGTTAGACGCCTGTTCGATGCGATGCTCGAGATCACGCTTGAAGGTAGTGCGTGACAGCCCCGCCGGCAACGGCTGCAAGATCTCCACGATAATCGTGCCGGGAAACCGGATTAGCCGCCGGCGGGGCCAAAACATTCCGGAGTTAAGCGCGACCGGAACGCATGGCAACGCCAGTCCTTCGTAGAGCGCGACGACACCCGGTTTATAATCAGGAGCGGATCCCGGGGCGCTACGGGTACCTTCCGGGAAGATTAAAATTTCTCGCCCCTGCGCGGCTCTGTGACGGGCATCGCGGATCATGGCCTTCAAAGCCGCTGCGGCCCGTCCGCGTTGGACGAGGATGTGGCCGAACTTTATGGAAAACCAGCCGTAAAATGGGATCCAGCGTAGCTCGGCTTTCATGACCAAAGCAGGATCGCGAAAAATCGGCAGCAGGGCAAACGTATCCCAAGCAGATTGATGCTTGGATGCAACGAGAAAGGCGCCTGATGGAAGATTTTCTCGGCCGCGCACCTCGATCTTGGTGCCAACGATAACCTTCAGCAGCCATAAACTCACGCGCGCTTGCGCCCGGCCGGCGGCCATTGCCCAGCTCCGGGGGGCGAGAAGTAACGGACTTCCGCATACAACAAATGCCGCCGTGCCCACATAGAATGCAAGGGCAAACACAAGCGACCGTCCATACAGCCCGACCGGTGCGGCCGCGTCACGTCGTTGCAACACAGGCGCGGTCACGATCGGTTCGTCGAAATGCTGGTTATCCGATCCGTGTCACTCGCGTCGCGCATCCCAGTAATCCGCGCGACCATCAGCCGGGTCGCGACGGGTAAGAACCGCAAGTACTCGGCAACGAGCGCACGGGTCACTCCTAAATGAAGCCACCACGGTGCTTCCTGAAAACGACGCGGCACCACCGGGTGCGCGACGAGAGTGATACCCGGCAGAGCAATTCCAATCTCAGCTAAGGAGCGCGGCATGTGATAGCTCGCCGTCACGATGGTCAGGCTCGAGAACTGCCGTTGACTAGCCCAAATCCGCGCTTCATCGGCATTGCCGTATGTATCGAGTGCTTCGTAGCCTATATCGACACAGCAATTGAATTTTTGTGCGCTGAGGTTTGTCAAACGGAGCAGATCTTCTCGGGTCGTCCGCCGGTTGACGCCGGATATCAGCAACCGCCCACCTTTCCCGGCTTCGAGTAACCGCGCTGCTTCCCGAATCCGGGCTTCCCCTCCGGTCAGCACGACGATGCCATCGGAGCGAGGCATCGACACTGGCGAACCGATGGTCGAACGTGTGGCGATCGCCGCGAACACCACAAATCCACCCAACAGGAGACCCAAGCTCGCGCCTGCAATCCCAATCAACACGGCCTTGGTCCGCTTAGATATCATCGTTCTGCCATTGGGGCTCCCCGGCATCGACGCAGCGCATCACGAACAGCACTTGAAGAAGCACGCGGAAAAGGGACGCACGCTAGCTACGATTTGAACCACATCGTCGCTGAACCGCAGCTGGGCGTCAATTGCGACTGTGTAGAATACGGTAAACACTGAACCGGGACGTGAACATGCACAAGCCGGCGACAACGACTACGAGGCCTGCCAGAACGCCGTAACCCAGCAAGTCGAGCGCGCCGGTGCCGACCAACCTTCGGACCTCAGCCAAACTCATGCTGCCCCCCCCCAGGAGCTCCATGAGGGTCGGCATTACGGCAAACACGACCATCGCGGATAGCGCGCCGACCAGTCCGGCTCGAATGCCCACGCGCATGAAATTGCGTTCAAACTCGCGCGCGATGAAACGATCGGTTGCACCAACGAAGTGCAACACCTCCACAATATCGCGATTCGATGCCATGGCGGCACGCGTTGCCGAGACGATAATGGCAGTCGTCGCCGCTGCAACGAGCAACAAAATTGCAATGCCGGCCAGTGCGAACGATCGTGTCACCGTGCGGATCTGCTGCTGCCACTGCCGGTGATCGTCGAGGGTCACACCTTTGAACTGTTTTGCCAGAGCCGCACGCAATGCTTCGAAATCGGGTGGCGTCAGTCGATCGAGCTCGAGCGCCATTAGTCGCGGCAACGGCAAAGTCTTTAAGGCCTCCGACGAGCCGAGCCATGGCTCCAGCAGGCCGTTACTCTCCTCGATCGGGATCGGTCTCACATTTCTGATACCCGATTGCTTGCCCAGGAACAGCGCGACTTCGCGCAATGTCTTCTCGGTATCAATCTTGTCGCGGGGCTCGACCTGCACCGTTACCTCGCTGGCGATATCGCGCAGCCAAGCCGAAGCAGACTGGTTCATCATGTACACCGCACCGGCTGTCAGGCAGGCCAGGAAACACATGATCGAGATCACCAATGTCAGCGATCGTCCGGTGACCGAACTGGAAGGTACGATCGGGGCATTCGCGGGCGGTTTCTCCGGCTTTTGCGCACGGGCCGGCGCCGCGATCTCGCGCGCGATGGGCTCTCGTGGAACAGGTGGAACAGGCTTATGCGGCGGTGGCGATCGTTGTGCCGGCGATGCGTCGCGCGTGTCTTGCCTTGGCCGTGACGGATGGCTCAATTCAGCGGGGGAACGACGCCCAGTATACGCCTCGGTCGGGGGCTCATCGAAGCGAGGATCCACATTGCGGGTATGGCGTTGCGGACCCAAGCTCCGCGTATCCATGCGATGATCGCGTGGTTCCGGTGGCAGCGGCTCAGAGCGTTGCGTCGGCTCATCGTACGTCTCATAGAACGCATCGTAGGCGTCGCTTTGGCCTGGAACGCTGCCCTTCGGAAACAGCGCGGGCCTGTCATATGATCTTGACATGGCCCTCGTGCAGCTCCAGTCGCGGCGCTTTGAACTGCCGCATGAGTTGATGATCGTGCGTGGCGATGATTACCGACGTGCCGAGCCGATTGAGCTCGATGAACAAGCGTAACAGTCGCCTTGCCATTTGCGGATCGACGTTGCCGGTAGGCTCATCCGCGAGCAATAACTCAGGTTTGCCAATCACCGCGCGCGCGATTGCAGCCCGCTGCTTTTCACCGCCTGACAGGACCGACGGATAGCCATGCATGCGGTCCCCCAGTCCCACCCATTGCAGCAAATCGGTCACGTCTTCCTTGTAATCCGAAATCTGCTTACCCGATACCCGAAGCGGTAGGGCCACATTTTCCCACGTGGTCAGATGATCGAGCAGCCGGTATTCTTGGAACACGAACCCGATCCGCCGCCGGAATTGCGCGCGCTTTTTCGGATCCACCCGGCTGACATCCTGGCCGAACAACTGCAGTTGGCCAGCGGTCGGATGGATCGACATGAACAGGAGCCGCAGCAGCGACGTCTTGCCGGCACCGGACGGGCCAGTCAAGAAATGGAATGACCCCGGCCGCAAGTGAAAATCCACCTCCCGCAGGATGTCAGCCCCCCGTCCATATTTCAAACCGATTTTCTGCAGCCGGATCACAAGCGAATCGACCTTTCACAGCAATGCTTCCGCTTATGTGCTAACCGGAGCTTGTGATCAATCGATGAGGAATGTGGCACCGTCGTGTGCGGCTTGTGGCGGCGCGTCGAGAATACTTAAAAGTTCAATTCGTCTTCGTGGCGGGCACGACCGGCGCCGGGTTGTTGGTGCCGGCTGGCACATTTTGAGCGTTGGCATTGGGCGCAAAAAATACATCGGTCCGCATGCCTGGCATCAATGACACCGGTCCATCGATATCGATCAGCACTTCGAGTGCATCGAGATCGGTTGGCTTGCGCGGTCCGCGGCTAGCAAGGCGGGGCGGAGCGAGCGACTGTCCCAGCGTCGTCACGGAGCCGGTGAAGTCGCGGCCGGGGAAAGCGTCCGACCGGATCACGACTTTCTGCCCGGCGCGCACCTTGCTCACGTCACGCTCCTCGACCTCGGCACGCACACGCAGGCCAGAGAGATCGCCCATCACGACGAGCGCAAGATCTGGACCCGGCGCGACGGTTTCGCCAACCTTGGTCAATACCTGAAGAACGGTACCGTCGCTGGAAGCGCGAATACGGGCACGTTCGATCGCTGATTCAGCAAGCGTCAGTTCGGCACGCGCTGTCGTGAACGCCGATTCAAGACGCGTGGGCAGCGGCATTCCCGTAGACGCCTGGACCCGGCGCACTGCCTGTCGCTCCGCTTCGATCTTGTCCTTGGCGGCGACTACAGCCGCGCGCGCCTTGACCACGTCATCCTCGGTCGAGGTGTTGCCACGGCGTCCCCCGGTAGCGCGGTCGAGATCACGGCGGGCCTGGAACAGCGTCCGCTCGGCATTTGCGACCGCATCTTCGGCCGCGCGGCGATCTTGTGCCAATCGACCGACGGTTTCCGCATCCCGCTCCCGTTTGCGAACCGCGGTTTCAGCTTCTGCGCCGCCAAGTTTCGCCTGCGCATCCTCATCATCGACGCGGATCAGCAAGTCGCCAGCCAAGACACGATCATTCATCTGAACGACGACCTCGGCCACACGTCCGGCGGCTTGAGTTCCGATCCGATATTCACCATTCTTGGGCTCGACTCGGCCGGGGGCTGATGCAGCCCAAACTGTGGCTTTGGCGGCGGGCTGCGTAGCAGTTTGAGCGGCCCCCACAACCGGCTGCGCGTTCGCGCTCATACTTTCGGCGCCTCGCTTGGTCGATGCGTATTGCACAAATAATCCAACCGAACCGGCGAGCAGCAACGCACTCAAAGCTGCGGCAGGCGTCGAGGTAAATTTAGACATTGGCCTTACGCTTTCTCTTCAAATTGATCTGAGCAACGTTCTCGCGCGCCTCGGTGTGGCGTTTTTCGCCGACGATCCTGCCGTCTTCAATGCTGATGATGCGATCGGCGTAGGGTATCGTGCGACTATCGTGAGTGACGGCCAAGACGGCGCGCGTCTTGTCCTTGGCAATCTCCTGCAACAGCGCCATCACTGACTGGCCGTTTTCGCTATCGAGAGCTGCAGTCGGCTCATCGGCCAGAATAACCGATGGCGTACCGGCCAATGCGCGGGCAACGGCGACGCGTTGCTGCTCACCACCACTCATATTGCGCGGGTAGCTTCGCAGACGATGACCCAACCCGACATCGCGCAAAGCTTGCTCGGCTCGAACAAGCGTTTCAACAGATTTCATGCCGCGCACATCGAGCGCGAGGCGTACGTTTTCCATGGCATTCAGGGTCGGAAATAGGTTGTACGACTGAAAGATAAAGCCGATATGGCGACGTCGGACGGCAGCCAACTGCTCCGGTCCAAGCCCTTCGATACTCTCCCCGCCGACGACGACTTGCCCTTCAGTGGGTGCGAGGATGCAGCCCAGGATCGACAGCAAAGTAGTTTTGCCGCTACCGGACGGGCCCATCAACAGTGTCAATTCGCCGGCTTGAAGGCTAAGGCTCACACCTTTCAGTGCACGCACTTTGCCAGCACCTGCTCCCAGGTCCTTGACGATATTCGTGGCTTGTAAAACGATTGGCGCACTCATCGGCTGAACACCATGGCTGGATCGATCTTCGTCACCTTGACGATAGCGGAAACGGCGGAAACGGCGCACATGCCGAGTGTGATCGCGAACAAAAAGAGGGCGAGCCCAGGTGTCATCAGGATCGGCAAGGCCGTCTGCCCGCTGAACGCCACGACGACCATGGCTATCGCCATTCCCAAAACATAACCGAGAACAGCGCTTAGTGCGGCCTGCGCCAGGATCACCTTTATAATATAACCCGAGGTTGATCCCAGAGCCCGCAGCGTTGCGAATTCGTTCAAATGGTCTTTCGTACTCGAATAGAGCGTCTGCGCGACGATCACGATGCCGACAATCAGTCCCAAGATAGCGCCGCCAATCAACGCGACGCCTGCCCCAGTTGAGAAAAGCCACTGATCCAAACTGCGATCACGGAACTCTGCTTTCGACAAGACCTCGGTGCCGTTCAGCCTTGATTTCAAATCAGCGCGCACCGTCTCTAGATCCGCATCAGATTGCAATTGCACCAAGAAAAATGAGCTGTTCTCACCAGGGATGCCCAACAGCGTACGCGCTCTATTTGTCGTGGTGAATATGTATGGCGCCATCGTGAACGAGCGAATGCCTTCGGTCATGCCGCGCACGCGCACACGACCCTGCTCGATTTGCGCGGTGTCTCCCACGCCATTGATGCCGAGATCCTGGAGATAACTCTTGTCGACCAACACGGAGTCTGGAGCGCCGATCGAAGTCGCATCGCCTTCGATGACGTTCCAGGGAGCAAGCCCGCCATCTTCGGGATTGGTGCCGACAAGAACCGAATTGGTGCTGCCGCCGCCCGGCTTGCGCCACTCGGCAAACGTAACGACGAGCGGGATTACCGCCCTCACGCCGGGTGTGGCCAGCGCAGCATGACGCTCCTTTGGTGTTAGGATTATGCCACCTTCTTCGAAGCTCTTGGCGCCAAAAGTGGTGATCCAAAGCTCGCCGCGCGCATTGTCGATCATGTCGACAATCATCCGCTTCGCACCGAGATAAAGCCCGAGCTGCACGGCGACCAAGACAATGGAAAACAAAATTCCTACAAGCGTGACGACCAGCCGAATCCGATCGTGAAACAAATTACGCATCGCCAGTGTTAAGATCATTTACGATTACCGGTTACGCCCAAACCAAACTAATTCGCCGACAATTTGGGTCTGACATGCGCAAGTCGCACAATTAAACATAACGTATGAAGACAGTAACGCACCAAGCCGACTTATCGAGCACTTGTGCCTGACTTTACAATATAAGGCAAAGGTGGCGAAGTTGCCAGAACGCCCAGCCTTTGGAGTTAAGAAGCCGCAGTGATCATCGCGGCTATCGACCACTATATCGCCTTGATCCTGCGAAAGTTTCGGCAACCGAATTATAGTGACAGAAAAAGGTGTTCCCATGGCGAAACGTATTGATCGTTACTCGATCGCCGGCGGTAAATTGATCGTGGCGCTTTCCTCGGCCCTGTGTCTCGTGACCGCCGTGCACGCACAAACGCGAACTCCAAACACTCCAACTCAGCCCGGAGGAGCGGCGGCCCAAGTCCCGGCGCAAGCTCCAACCGTCCCGCCAGGTTTGGCTGGCGTCTGGATCGACGACAAAGGCGACGGCGCGATCGAAATAATTCCGTGCGCTGATCGCCTGTGCGGACGGATCGTTTGGTTAAAGTCACCCAACGACAAAACCGGCAGACCGCTGACCGATGGATACAATCCCGAAACGACCAAGCGCAAACGCCCGATTTGCGGCCTTCCTGTAATCGGTGATTTGAAACGCC
>JANLXZ010000237.1:0-37175 GCA_031365375.1 Hyphomicrobiaceae bacterium
AGTCGTCGGCGACCGGGACGGATCCGGATAGTCGCCGGTAATGTGCAAAATCAGCGGCCGGTGGGCGTCGGATCTAGTATCTGACATCGTCTCACATGGACTGCATTGTTCGATGTTGCTTTATTGGGCGCAACATTGCCATTGCGTTTAACCAATTTGAACTTGCAATGCCTGTGCCGATTTCGCGATTTATACAGCTGGCACGCTAAGTGCTAATATTGCTTGCGTGCTATTCGCCCAAGCGAGACGCCAGGGATTACGATTTGGCTCATATGCTACCACGCTTCCTATATTTGACCTGGCACGGAATTGGCGAGGCAAAAGCCGGCATTGGGGATGACGAGCGACGCTATTGGCTTCCCACCGCCACGCTTGCCGCAACGCTGGTTGTTGCAAGCGACATTGAAGCTCGTACCGGAGCTTTGGTCCGTTTCACTTTCGATGATGGTAACCAAACCGATTACACGACTGCCTTGCCTCAGCTATTGGCCAGCAAGCGGACGGCGAGCTTTTTCATCTGTGCCGGGCGCATTGGCCATCCCGGCTTCCTATCCCGCTCTCAGATACGGGAACTGGCAGCTAGCGGCATGCGTATCGGCTGTCATGGTTTCGAGCATTTGAATTGGCGCGAAGCGAGTGACGCCACACTCCACCACGAGTTGCACGATGGGCGCCGGGCGCTGGAAGACGTCGTCGGCCATGCGGTGGTGGATGCCTCGACCCCCTTCGGCGCGTTGGATCAACGCTCCGTCACTGCCGCAAAAAAGGCTGGGTACACAACCTTATTTGCAAGTTCCGGCGGTTTTGCTACTGCCGAAACCGGCCTCGTTCCGCGTAATACGATCAGGACAGGATTCAACCCAAACCGCGATCTGCCGAGCATGGCATCGTGGTCCAGACGGGCGCACGCTATCGTTTACGATTCCGCGCGCCGCTTGAAGTACGGCTTCTACTGACGTGCTAGCTCATGTGCGATGGCTCGAGCCCGAACAGTTCCCGCAGCTTGCCGAGATTCATCCATCCGCGCATGGCGAGTTTCAGCCAGCGGGCGCGATCAATCGGGTATAAAAAAGCGCCGCCACCAAGGGCGATCGCGGCCTTCACAACAGCGCCAGCATAGAACCGGGTCTGCTCTAAAGGTGATTGGGCAATTTCATTGACGACAAAGCGTGCGTAGATCTGGCCGGTGCGCAGCGCGCGGTGTCGGAAGTAGGCGACGTTGACGCGGGAGGGCGGAGCGTCCTCATGGACCAGTGCATCGTCCGTCACCACCATAACACCACCGGCGCGGCCGAACGCATGGAAGAAACTCGTGTCTTCGCCGCCGGTTCGGCCAAGAGCCGGGTCGAACCGCAGCTTGTGTGTTTCGACAAGCGCGCGCCGCATCAATGTGTTGCCGCCACGTCCGACTATAACGCGCGTGCCACGTCTGCCCCAGTCGACGTGCAGTGGATTGGCGCGAACGATCCAGTCGGGCGTGTCGGATGGATAGTCCGGGTGAACCGGGCCGAAGACACAGTCGGCATCGAATTCGTCCATGGCCGCAAGCAAGTCGCCCAACCATTTGGGTTCGGCCCATTCGTCGTCGTCGATGAAAGCCAAGAGCTCGCCGCTCGCTACATCCAGACAAGCGTTGCGGGCGATCGCAACGTTGTGGGCAGCGGTCACGATCGTCGACACTTTGCATGGCAGGCGAGGCATCGTTTTCAACAGTGCGGCAACCCGGCCGTCGCGACTATCGTCGGCGATAACGATGTCGATTGCTACGGCCGGACCGAGCTTCAGCTGTGCCAGCGACGACAAACACCGAACCAAGCTTTGCCGCCCCGAACTAGCGATTGCGATCGTGATCGTCCTCATCGATTTTCAGCCTGCGACTGCGCCGTTATCGCGATCGCCAAAACAAATATCATCGAAGATAGACTGAAGGAGCGAAACCAGCTGGTTTCGAGACCATTCGACAGTATGCAGTAGAGGATGATGGAGAGCAGGAAACTTGCGAGACCGAGGGACCGGCGCGCGATGTGGCCGGTCAGGTGCAACGTGGTGAGCAAAAGTGCTGACAAGATCGCAAATCCGATGTATCCGGTCTGTAATACGATATCGATATATCCATTATGCGCGTGCGGCATTTGCGCGACAAAGCCCGGCCCCTGGCGAACGCTAGGGCTCTCCACACTAGCGCCCCAAAAAACCTCGTAGCCATACCCTAGCCATGGGCGCTGCTCGATCATCTTGTTGGCAAACGCCCAGATATCCGTGCGCTGTGTAAGGGTGGGATCGCCAAAAATCGCGTTTGCGACCTCATCGAAATCCCAGATGTGGGATGCGGCTCCAATCTCATATATGCCATAGCAGCTCACGCCGATCGCGATGATTGTGAGTGCCGGCGAGATCCTCGCGAACCGTGCCAGTGCGGCGACTGCGAACCCCAATACGGGCGCGACGACAACCAGTGCCAGGCTCGTCTTGGAACGTGCTTCGATCAGGAACCAGGCACAGGCCAACAGCACCGCTCCCGCCGCGACGCGGTCCGATCGGCGGCCGTTTGTGAGTTGATAAAGAGCGACGAGTGCGGCCACCGATATCGTCGCTCCGAAAGAGTTTTTGTGCGGAAAATACGCCGCGTGTCCGAGCGCTGTCGGCGCTGTTGTCAGCACGCTGACGGCACTGATCACTGTGACGAGAAAAAACATCCAGAACGAGTATTGCAAAATCCGCTCAGGACCGCGGGCGGCAAGCGTCGCGCTGATCAGTCCTCCGGCGATGAACGCTGCAAGCAAAAACCGGCGCAGGGTGATGTCGGGTTCGACGGACCAAAAGTTAGTGATGCCAGCCCACGCTAAATAGAGCGCCGTCAACAGGATCGGAAGCCGAAGTAGCCGGACGAATTTTCGGCCATCGAAGCAAGCAAAGCTCAAACATCCGGCGATTAGAACGACGGTAAAGTAGACCCGCAATAACGGGCTTGGCGGACCGTCGACGGCTGGCTGGCCGAAGACCGGCGCAAGTGAAACCGGCTCGGCTTCAAAAAGCGGCCATACCAGCGACGGATAGGCAAGAGCTGCAACCACGATCAGAGGCGCCATGCGTGCCAGCATTGCGGCGGTTCGTGAACGAACGTTCAACGGTCGGCCAACAGCCGGCGCGGTAATTTCCGTGTGATGACCGGTCACGGAAGACCTGCCATTGGTTGCGCAAGCCCGCCTTCGTGCGATCGAGCCAGTTTCAGCACTAGAGCGAGGATCCAGACGAGAGCGACGATCTCGGCAATCGTCAGTGCTACAACAGTGTAGATTGCAGGCACCGAGCTTGCGAGACCCACCAGCAGCAGGCACGTCAATGCGGCTGTCGCAATCGTAACTTGTGCGAGCTCCTTGAGCATCAAGGCTGCTTGCAGCGGGACGGACAGGACCATGTGAGCGATTACGATAAGCATGTACGCCCCCCATGCGATCGTCATTTGTCCGGCGTTTTGATATTTGCCGCGAAAGACCCAGGCCTCGGCCAGCGGCCAAGCGATGTATAGGGCGAGGCAGTAGAAAATCCCTATGGCCAAAACGTACGTCATCCCCTGGATGGTGATTCGGATCACGTGTTGTGGATGGCCGGTAGAGATGTGGCGCGCCATGGCGGGCCTTGCAACACGTCCCCAGGCGCCGACGACCAGCGGCAGCGGTCCGAGCAGCAATCGACCAGCCTGGACGGCCGCGAGTGCGCTCGCATCGCGAAAAAACTCGAGCGCAAACACGTAGGACCGGTACTGAAGTTCTGTCGTTCCGGCGCCGATCAAACTCCACCGCGTATCGGCCCAGCACTTCAACCGATAATTGGCGAACGCCTCGACCGGGTTAAACCGGCCTAGGTGCTGCTTCGACACCTGCGACAGGATCGCCGCAGAGTTGCCGACTGCGATGCCTGCGAGGCCTGCGACAGCCGGTGTAGAAACCCACCATGATAATGATATAGCGGCGACGGACGCGGCCACGGCAAGCACGTCGATCTGCAAACAGTCCAAGGCGCGTTCATGCGCAAGAGCAAGCGATCTGATCGATTCGCGCCCGAGGGTAGAAAAAGTCGCTAAAGCCACTGCCAACAAAAAGTCGATGTCGCGGTTGACCAGCAAACAAATCAAAGGGGCGGCAGCTGCTGCGACCAGCCGAAACATGAGATCGAAGGAGAGGACGGATTTCTCGACTTCGGCCTGCTCAAATCGAACCCGTCCCGGCAGCATGATCGCCAACGGTGTCGACACAAGCGCGTTCTGCAGGGACGTCAGAACCAAAATCACAGCCGCAGCGAAGATGAAGCGACCGAACTCGGCCGGCGTGGCAAGCCGGATCAGCACAAGGTTGAGCCCGAGATTGAATAGGCTCAGCAGCGCTTGATCGATCAGGGCGATGCCAACGGATTTACGCAACGAAGTCGGATCCTTTGAGAGGCGAGGGTCGTTTGCCGGGAACGATAAATTTCAATTTCGATACTCCGCCGCGAACCGGCGAACGGTCGTGTTCCACGCCCAGATCGGATACGCCATCGGCCGCGCGATCGCGAACGACTTCGTGAGTGTGGTTAAATCAGACCACAACTGTTTGTAGGGCTCGGTACCCTGCATGAAGTCGATTTTGTCGACACCTGCTGCAATCGCTGCTTGAGCGGTGAGTGCAACGTGGATCTTCCCGGGCGCGTAGTTCGACCACGATAATTCGAATGTAGGTTTGTACCAGAGTATCGTTTTGTTGTGACGAAACCCAAAATGACTGGCGATGGTCACGCCGTCCACGCGAACTTCAGATGCATCGATCAGGTCTAGCGGCAACGTGTCCGCGAGCCGGGCAACGAACATCGTCATCGGGCCCGATTCAAACTCGGAAAAGCCAGCGCGACTTCGCCAATTGACAGTGTGCATGGCGTATAGACGAGGCAGCATCGCCCGGATTTGTGCACGATCTTTCAGCTGCACCAGTTCCAGCCGGCCGGCATGTCCCAGTCGTCTAATTTGACGACGAACGTCACCTCGATGGCTCTTGCTCCAGCGCGTCTCCAAGTCCTCGTATCGTGCCGGCAATGACATCGCGGCGCACGATCGATCATACGCCCTGCACAAGCCGCTCCGATTGTTAATGGCTCGTTCGATCGACGCACCATGCGTTTGCGTCATCGGGGCCTTGGACCAGAGCAGGAGCGTTTGCGCATCGAGCAGGAGCACAGCTTCCTGCATCAACATGTCTAGCAGGATCGCGGCATCGTGCCCGCTCGCCAACAAGGGAATGCAATAGTCGGTGACGCGCGCGGCGATGGGCTCTACAACCCGCGCAAAAGCCTCTCGCACCCCGAGACGCTTAATCCACAGCGGCCACAGGGCCACAAGCTCGCGTCCGTGCCAAATCGACAAAACCCTAAGGGGACGTTGCTCGCCGAAAGCATCGAGCGCAGCGCGCCACCATGCAGGATGATTGAAAACGGTCGCCGTTTCACCGCGTGTCCAAAGCTCCAGTGCCGCGTCGTGGTCGATCGCATCGGTCACGGTCACGCGGTAGCTGACGGCGGTGGGGCTCGTTGCACTGGCAGACGGGAAGTCGCGGGCACGCGTCGGCATAATGGTTGGTTCGGCCAGTCCGTTGATTATGATCAAGCAGGGTTCAACTAACGTTGCAATGTTGATGCCGGGATCTATGTAAACGAGGGAAACCACGCGATCAGGTTTGTTGACGATAATCATGTCTGCGGTTCTGCTGCCAAGCTTGCGCAGGCGTGCCATGCGTGCGCCTTAATCGCGATCTGGGGGTTAGAGACTGTCAACTTGGATCGACCGACCGATAAACGCGATTGACCTCTAACGCTTTGAATAAACTATAATAAATCTTCATAACTTAGATAAAAAGCGATTCGCCCGGTTCGATCCACCGAGAATGTGGCGATATGGCAACATGACTTATCGACCACACGTCCCCACGTAAATGTTCATCGCTCCTTAAGCCTTGTGGAACAAGGATCGCGAACCGGTTACGGAACACTTCATGAGTGTACCGATTAGTGCACGGTTGAGACCTTAGGGGTCGTGAGATGGTACGTTTGAGACTTTTGGGTATTCTTTCGGCTGCGGCCTTCGTGAGCACCGCCGCGATGGCTTTTCAAGAGCAGGAATCGGCAACCCCGCGCCAGCAGGATGCTGCGCCCGCTGCAGCCCCGCTTGCTGCGGATTCGATCGCGACTTCCAAAGGTACGCCGGTCCGTATCCCCGGCTTAGGCACGCTGGGAGTTATCCCGAAGATGGATTTCGGTTTGGAACTCCTTTACGGGGCGGCCGAGCAGCCAGCAAAGCGGCCCGATCCGAGTAAGTCGGATTCCGATGACGTTCTCGTCGGTGGGCGGATCAAGCACAAGTTTTAATTTTGCCTCAGGCTATGTGATCGAGTATTCACGACTGAGCGGTCTATGAGACGTCGGGGAGCGCTGAGCGCTCCCCATTATTGTTTGTGTCGCCGCATCGAAATTGAAGCATCAAGCTCACAGGAACGTCTGGCCCCGGTATGAAGCCAAATCTACATCCGCCGGCCTATCGTTTGGCTGCTGCTGCGGTGCACGTGTTCACCGGGCTTGGCGCAGTCTGCGGATTCTATGCGACCCTGGCAGTGTTCGATCAACGCTGGGAGGCGATGTTCGCCTGGTTGGGGTTGGCATTCTTGATCGACGGCATCGACGGCACATTCGCCCGTATGGTCGATGTGGAGCGGCGCTTGCCGATGGTGAGTGGCGAGCGGTTGGATCTCGTCGTCGACTACGTCACATACGTATTCGTGCCGGCGCTGGCTTTGATCCAAAAAGGCTATCTCGTCGGTCCTATAGGGCACGTGCTGGCGGCAGCGATTTTGTTGTCGTCACTTTACCATTTCGTCGATGTCGGCAACAAATCCGACGACCATTGTTTCGTCGGCTTCCCGGCAATCTGGAACATCGTCGCGTTCCTGATTTTTGCGTTCGATCTCACACAGCCGCAGGTCACAGTCGTGGTGGTGGTGTGTACCGTTTTGACATTCGTGCGCTGGCGTTGGGTGCATCCCATGCGTGTACAATCGATGTGGCCTATAACGCTCACTCTGACGGCGCTCTGGTTGATCGCGGCACTTTGGACTGTCATGCAAGGTCTACCGGCAACGGGTTGGGCGTCCGTCGTTTTCGCGGTAGCGATGATTTGGGGCGTCGGCTTGTCGTTGGCTTGGCGCCAGCCGCCGGGGGAGTGATGCAACGGATTGGCAGGTTGGCAACCCTTTTGATACTTGCCGTCGTCTTGGCGGTTCAGCCGGTGCACGCGGAACCGGTGCTGCACGAGTATCTTGGCCTCGAGGTCAACGGCAATCTGGAACTAGCACCTGGCAAGTCCCTGCAGTCCGATGGAGTTGTGCTCATCGTTCATGGTTCACTCGCGCACCACCGAATGGAGACGATTGCCGCTCTGCAAGAGAACTTGAAGAAGCAAGGGGTGAACTCGCTAGCGGTAACCCTCAGCCTTGGCCTCAATCGGCGCCAGGGAATGTTCGATTGCAAATTGGAGCATGATCATCGACATGGTGATGCTGCCGATGAGATCGTGTCGTGGGTGGAATGGTTGCAATTGAAAGCTGCATCCGGGATTGCGGTGCTCGGGCATTCGCGTGGTGCGAGCCAGGCGGCCCTCGCATTAGTCGAGCGAGGTGACGTCGGGGTTAACCGATTGATACTTGCCGCGCCATTGCTGCAGTCCGAAGGTGAACTTGCGGCGCGCTTCCAGGAGGAAAACGCTCAGCCATTGGCGCCGTTGCTGGCGAAGGCACGAAAGCTCGTCGAGGACGGCGAGGGCGACGCGTTGCTCGATGTGCCGGGCTTCCTCTACTGCCGCCCGGCAAGAGTGACGGCGGCGGCTTTTCACGATTACTACGAACCTGATCCACAACACAATGTACTGCGGCTGTTGGAGCAAATTACCACACCGACGTTGTTGGTGTTGGCTGGCGATGACAAGGTCGTGCCTGGCTTGGCATCGGCCGTGGCCGACGCGCAAAATCACAACCGGTTCGGCGGGCGGGTAACTGTCGAAACAATCGAGGGCGCCGATCATTTTTTTCGCGATTTGTTCGGCGACGAGTTGGCCGACCGGGTCGTGGCTTTTGTCGGTAAGCCTTGAGGCTTTGGCTTCTTGGTCGGACAGCGCTAGGTAAAATTGGATGAAATCGCCGCGCGGAGACGGATCGCCATGACGACGCTCAGAGGCAAGACACTATTCATTACTGGTGGAAGCCGCGGCATTGGCCTCGCCATTGCGCTTCGGGCGGCGCGCGATGGCGCCAATGTTGCGATCGCCGCAAAGACTGCCGAGCCCAACCCCAAACTGCCGGGTACGATACACACTGCGGCGGCCGAGATCGAAGCGGCCGGCGGCAGAGCGCTCCCGATTATGTGCGACATTCGCTTTGAGGATCAAGTGCGTGAAGCCGCAGCACAGACCGCCGCGAAATTTGGCGGCATCGATATCTGCGTGAACAACGCCAGCGCGATCTCGCTCACGCCAACCGAAAAGACAGATCCCAAGCGCTTCGATTTGATGTTCGGGATCAATACGCGCGGTACCTTCGTGACGACCCAAGCTTGCCTGCCCTACCTACGCAAATCCGACAACCCGCACGTGTTGATGTTGTCGCCGCCGCTAGATATGAACCCGAAGTGGTTTCAGCACCACGTCGCTTATTCGATCGCCAAGTACGGCATGAGCATGTGCGTGCTGGGCATGGCGGCCGAGTTCGAGCGCGATGGTATTGCGGTCAATGCCCTATGGCCGCGAACGACGATCGCGACGGCCGCTGTCAACAACCTGCTCGGGGGTGACAAATTGATGCGTATGAGCCGCACGCCGGCTATTCTTGCAGATGCCGCGCACCTCGTATTTTCGCAACCGGCTCGCAATTTCACCGGCAAGTTTCTGATCGACGATAACTTTCTTCACGATGTCGGCGGCGTCACCGATTTCGAAAGCTATCGCGCCGACAAAACCATGCCTTTGGCGTTGGACTTCTTCGTTCCCGAAAGCAACGTACCGCCGCCCGGTGTGAAGGTCGTGCCTTTACCTATGGGCGCGTGATGGCCTTTTAATCCGACAAACTTCTTGAGTGCGAAATCACAGCCATGACCACCCTCCTCATCACCCATCCGAGCTTTGTCCTGCACGATACGGGCGCTGGCCATCCCGAGCGGCCCGATCGCATGCGCGCGATCGACAAGGTGTTGGCGCACGAGATTTTCCAAACGCTCACCCGGATGGATGCCCCGCTACGCGAGGACGTTGAAGCTGCGATCGCGCTGGCTCACCCGGTCGAGTATGTGGCGGCGATCAAGGCGGCACGCCCAGCCAAAGGTGAGGAAGCAGTTCGGCTTGATCCGGACACGGTGTTGTCCTCCGGAAGTTGGGAACCAGCCTTACGTGCGGTCGGCGCCGGCATGTTGGCTGTCGATCAGGTGATGTCGGGCGCTTCACAGAACGCATTCTGCCAGGTGCGCCCGTGCGGGCATCATGCCGAAACCGCCAAGGCGATGGGATTTTGCCTTTTCAACAATGTCGCGGTGGCGGCGCGTTATGCCCAGCAGAAGCATGGCGCCGAGCGCGTCGCCATCGTCGATTGGGACGTGCACCACGGCAACGGCACACAAGATATTTTCTGGGCGGACAAGTCTGTCTTCTTTGCCTCCACGCATCAGATGCCGTTGTATCCCGGCACTGGCGCGTTAGGTGAAACCGGCGACGGCAATATCTGGAATGCACCTCTGCGACCCAACGATGGGGGCGAGCAGTTTCGTGCGGCGATGGAGCAACGCATCCTGCCCGCGCTACGCAATTTTAGCCCGGATCTGATCCTCATCTCTGCTGGCTTCGATGCGCACGAAGCCGATCCGCTTGCCAATCTGCGCTTTGTCGAGGAGGATTTTGCCTGGGGTACGGAACAGCTGCTCGAGGTTGCCGAGCGTCACGCAAATGGGCGCGTCGTCTCGATACTCGAAGGCGGCTATGATTTGACGGCGTTGGCCCGATCTGTCGCCGTTCACGTCAAACGCTTGATGGATGCTTGAGGCACCACGGCTAAATATCGAGGTCATGATCATGAGCAATGACAGAAGCGCGACCAAGTTCGCCGATATAAAGGATATGCCATTCGAGCGCGCATTGAAGGAGCTGGAGACGATTGTCGGCCGCCTGGAGCGCGGAGATGTGGAACTTGAGGAAAGCATTACGATCTATGAACGGGGCGAGGCTCTAAAGGAGCATTGCGATCGAATGCTGAAAGCGGCGGAGGCGAAGGTTGAGCGTCTGACGTTTGGTCAGGACGGCCAGCCGAAAGGAGTCGAGCCACTCGATCCGGACGTTTAATGAGTGGTCTGCGTCACTATTGCCTTCAGATTGTGCCAATCCAGTCGTTGGATAATGGCATACTCTCGACAGCGCAATACACGATCTGAGGATCGATCCGCGGAGGCCAATTGCCGTGACTTCGCCATCCAAAACGCCTTTGCTAGATCGCGTGGAGACACCTGAAGACCTGCGTCGCCTGCCGAAAAAGGATCTGCGGCAGTTGGCAGCTGAACTGCGGCAGGAGACGATCGAAGCCGTTTCGGTCACCGGCGGCCATCTGGGGGCAGGATTGGGTGTCGTCGAGCTGACGGTCGCGCTGCACTACACCTTCAACACGCCGGCCGACCGCTTGATTTGGGATGTTGGCCACCAAGCCTATCCGCACAAAATTCTCACGGGCCGCCGCGATCGTATCCGCACGCTGCGGCAGAGCGGTGGACTATCCGGCTTCACCAAGCGGATGGAAAGCGTATACGATCCATTCGGTGCCGCGCACTCATCGACGTCGATTTCCGCGAGCCTGGGGATGGCGGTCGCACGCGATTTGTCGGGGGCCGACAATAACGTCATTGCCGTGATCGGCGATGGCGCCATGAGTGCTGGCATGGCCTATGAGGCGCTAAACAACGCCGGTGCTCGCAATGAACGTCTGATCGTCATCCTCAACGATAATGACATGTCGATTGCGCCACCGACCGGTGCCCTGTCGCATTATCTCGCGCGCACCACCTCGAGCGGCACCTATCTGTACATGCGCGACGTCGCCAAGCAATTGGCCAAGCGCTTGCCCAAGAGCTGGGAACGGCGGGCTGCGCGAATCGAGGAATACACGCGTGTGCTGTGGCAGGGCGGTGCTTGGTTCGAAGAGCTTGGCTTCTATTATGTGGGTCCGATCGACGGCCATGACCTCGATCAGCTGCTGCCGGTGCTACGCAATGTGCGCGACGCAAAGGAAGGTCCGATCCTGGTCCATGTGGTGACCAAAAAAGGTAAGGGGTACGCTCCGGCCGAGAGTTCCAGCGACAAATATCACGGCGTCAATAAGTTCAACGTGATCACGGGCGACCAAGTCAAACCGAAGCCCAATGCCCCATCCTACACGCGCGTTTTTGCAGACAGCTTGATTGCCGAAGCCCGCCGTGACGACAAGATCGTCGCCGTGACTGCAGCGATGCCAACGGGTACCGGCCTCGATGTATTCGGCGAGGAGTTTCCACAACGCACGTTTGATGTCGGCATTGCAGAACAGCATGCAGTGACTTTCGCGGCCGGTTTGGCGACGGAAGGCTACAAGCCGTTCTGCGCAATCTATTCGACGTTTCTCCAGCGCGGGTACGATCAGATCGTGCACGATGTGGCGATCCAAAACCTACCCGTTCGCTTTGCCATCGATCGGGCCGGCCTTGTCGGTGCCGACGGGCCGACGCATGCCGGATCGTTCGACCTCGCCTATCTCGGTTGCCTGCCCAATTTCGTGCTGATGGCAGCAGCCGACGAGGCTGAACTCGTGCACATGGTTGCAACAGCCGTCGCACTCGATGATCGCCCTTGCGCGTTCCGCTATCCTCGTGGCGAGGGCAATGGGGTTGTCATGCCCGAGGCCGGTCAACCCCTCGAAATCGGGCGTGGGCGGATCTTGCGCGAAGGCTCCACCGTTGCCATTCTGTCGTTGGGCACACGTCTCGCCGATGCGCTCAAGGCTGCCGATCAGCTTGCCGCGATGGGCCTGTCGACAACGGTCGTTGACGCGCGCTTCGCCAAGCCTCTCGACACGGCGCTGATCGATCGTCTCGCGCGCGAACACGAGGTGCTGATCACGGTCGAGGAGGGCTCTGTGGGAGGCTTCGGCGCGTTCGTGCTGCACCATCTGGCTGATGCCGGGTTGCTCGACGGTGGACTGAAGGTTCGCACCATGACGCTCCCCGATATATTCATCGATCACGACAAGCCAGAGAAAATGTACGCTGACGCGGGGCTCGATGCGGCTGGCATAGCGGCGAAGGCATTGGCCGCGTTGGGACGCGATGCCCTTTTGCGTCAATCAACTCACCGGGCCTGAGTCAACGGCAGGCGTGGGTGAGAAATTCAGCTTTCTGATGTAAGGTATTGTCGGTTCACATAGCGTTCATGCGCGTGATAATACTCCTAGTGCGGAACGTACGAGCGGATGTCCGCTTGCACGCCGCGAGGGAGAGAAGACCTAAATGAAATCACTCATGATTGCCGCCGGCTTGCTCATTGTCGGAGCCACGGCTGCCAGTGCCCAATATGCGCCTGCGCCTTGGAGTCGTGGTAACCACCCGTACGCGGAACGTCATCACGCGACTTGTCAGGATAAGGCGTTCCGTTTGCATAATTACGAGCGTCGCTCCGGGCGCGACGGTCACATCGATCGCCGCGAACGCATGACGATCGAAGCGCTGCGCCGTGATCTCGACCGTAGCTGCGGCCGTTTCCGTCATCGCGGCTGAGCCAGTTGGCTCACGCCGTTTGCGCTATCGCCCCTCGTCGCGACAATCGCGGTGGGGGGCGTTTCGTTTTGCACATTGCGTCGCGCCTCATTGATCGTTTGACCAAACATACAGATCGCAGTCCACAATTGTGAAATTCCGGGTATGGTCGCGTTTCAGAGCAACTCTGGGACGGGCATTATGGACTTTGACGCGCTCGCGCTGGCACGTTTCCAATTCGCTTTCACGATGACTTTCCACATCGTGTTTCCTGCGTTCTCGATCGGGCTCGCAAGCTACCTCGCCGTGTTGGAAGCCCTGTGGCTGCAAACGGGGCGCGCTGTTTATCTCGAGCTTTTCAACTATTGGAAGAAGATATTCTCGCTGGCATTTGGCATGGGTGTCGTGTCGGGGATCGTCATGAGCTACCAGTTTGGCACGAACTGGAGTGTCTTCTCCGACAAGACCGGCCCGGTGCTGGGGCCGCTGATGGGATACGAAGTTCTGTCGGCCTTTTTTCTCGAGGCCGGATTTCTCGGCGTAATGCTTTTCGGGATGAACCGCGTCGGTCGCGGATTGCACTTTTTCGCCACCTCGATGGTTGCCGTCGGCACGCTCTTTTCGGCGTTCTGGATCATCTCCGTCAACAGCTGGATGCAAACGCCGGCGGGTTTCGCGATGAACGCGATGGGACAATTCATCGTGACGGACTGGTGGGCCGTCGTGTTCAATCCTTCGTTCCCCTATCGCCTCGTTCACATGGTGCTTGCAGCGTACCTCACCACGGCGTTCGTGGTCGGGGCAGTGGGCGCATTTCATTTGCTGCGCGACAAGCGTAACGAACGCGCCCGCGTGATGTTCTCGATGGCGATGTGGATGGCAGCGCTCGTCTCGCCGATCCAAATCGCGGCGGGTGACGTGCATGGCCTCAATACTCTGAAGTATCAGCCGGCAAAGGTCGCGGCGATGGAGGGGCACTTCGAGACCCAGAAAGGCGCGCCCTTGATCCTGTTCGGTTGGCCCGACATGGCGGCTGAGACGACACGTTTCGCAGTGGCGATCCCAAAGCTCGGCAGTTACGTGCTTACCCGTGATTGGGACAGTGAAATCAAAGGACTGAAAGCATGGCCTAAAGACCAGCGCCCGAATGCGACCATCGTTTTTTGGAGCTTTCGGGTAATGGTCGGGATCGGCGTCGCGATGTTGCTCGTCGGTTTGTCGAGCCTGATCCTGCGGTGGCGAGGGAGACTTTACGAGAGCGCCTGGATGCATCGGTTCGTGCTGGTAATGGGACCAGCAGGTTTCGTCGCCGTTATCGCTGGATGGATCACGACAGAGGTCGGTCGCCAGCCGTATACGGTGTACGGCCTGCTCACGACGGCTCAATCGGCATCTCCGTTGGCAGCACCTGCTGTTGGCGGTTCCTTGATCGCATTTATCGTCGTCTATTTCACCGTGTTCGGTGCCGGCACGTTTTATACGCTGCGAATGATGGGCAAGACACCCGAGACACAAGAACCGGACATGCCGCAGGGCGTGCCGGAGCGAGCGGCCGGGATCACGCCGATCGCGGCTGTGCAGCCAAATTAGGCAACCCCGGGGAGTTGATGATGGGCGATATCGTTCTCGATCTACCGTTCATCTGGGCCGGTCTGATTGCCTTCGCCGTGCTGGCTTACGTATTGTTCGATGGCTTCGATCTCGGCATCGGCATGTTGTTCCCTTTCGGGTCCGGCAAGGCTGATCGCGACACCATGATGAACTCGGTGACGCCGGTCTGGGATGGTAACGAAACGTGGCTCGTCCTTGGCGGCGGCGGCTTGCTCGCGGTATTCCCACTCGCGTATGCGATCGTAATGCCGGCCCTCTATGCACCGATCGTCGCGATGTTGTTGGGACTGATCTTCCGCGGCGTGGCGTTCGAGTTTCGTTGGCGTAGTGGCCGGCACGAACGTTTTTGGGATTGGGCATTCACATGTGGATCTGCGATCGCGACATTCTCGCAAGGCATCGCACTTGGCGCACTGGTCCAGGGCATCCCCGTGAAAGATCGCGCATACGGTGGTGGGTGGTGGGACTGGTTGACGCCTTTCAGTGTGCTGACAGGTCTGGCGCTGATGGTTGGATATATGCTGCTCGGTGCAACCTGGCTCGTTCTCAAGACGGAAGGTGAGCTGCAAAAGAGCGCTTTTCGGTGGTCCAAAATCGCCGGTGTCGGCACCCTCGCGCTGATCGGTATCGTGAGCCTCTGGACCCCATTTCTCAATCCAGTGTTCATGACCCGTTGGTTTGCCTGGCCGCAGATTTTGTACACGGCACCCGTCCCACTTTTGGTACTTGCGTGCGCGGCGACGCTGTTTGTTGGTTTAAGTCGGGGCTGGGAACTGTTGCCTTTCTTGGCGTCGGTGGGTCTGTTTGTGTTGTCGTACATCGGGCTCGGCATCAGCTTTTATCCCTACCTCGTGCCGCCGACACTCACGATCTGGCAAGCTGCTGCCCCCGACAACAGCCTGAAATTTTTGCTGGTGGGAGCGGTCGTGCTGTTACCGTTGATCCTGGCCTATACCGCTTATTCGTATTGGGTGTTTCGTGGCAAAGTCGATCAAACCGGTGGTTATCATTGAGCGGGCGAGGGCAAGAGCGTGACGGCAGCGCTCCACTTTGGCGGCGGCTGGCTTGGTTCTTCGCGTTGTGGTTCGCTGGTGTCGCCGTGGTCGGCACGATCGCATTCGTCTTGCGCAAAGTGTTGATCGGCTGATCAGTTCGTCAACTCTCTATGATTTCCAGCACGCCCGGCATGGTCGTCATTGTGCCACGTTGAGCGGCCGTCAGGTCAAAGCGCGCCCGGGCAAAGCCGATGTCGATCTCGGCGTCGCGGTCATCGAGGCGAAGGATAAAGCGGATATCGCTTTTCCCGCCCAGTTTCAGCATTGCACGCAGGTCGACGATGCTCTGAGGGCTGGCCGCCACGATGTCCGGATCCAAAATGATCTTCACTTCGCGCTGCAAACCGGCGGCCGCTTCATCGAGCGCTTGCAAGCCTTGGACGCGTAGTTTGATGCTGTCGCCGTCACGGTCGGCTTCGACGGCGATCGAGACGGCCGTGCCGGGGACCAGCAAATGTCCGCACTGATCGAGCGTGTCTGAGAAGATAACCGCCTCAAACGAGCCAGTCTGATCCGAGAACATGGCGAACGCGAACTTGTTGCCTTTTTGGCTGCGCCGTTCGCGCGCCGACACGACAATGCCGGCGAGGCGGGCGGCGGACACACCGTTTTGGGCCGCCTGTTCAAACTCGACCCAATTCATGACATTGAGGCCTCGCAACACGCTCTCATAGGCGTCGAGTGGGTGGCCGGAGAGGAAGAAGCCGACGGCTTTGAATTCTTCATCCAGCCTCTCCATCGGCGTCCACACGCGGGTCGGGCGCAGATCGAGCTTGGCGGCCGCTGTGAACCCGCCACCGGCGCCGCCAAACAGATCGTCCATGCCGGTGGCGGCATCAGAGGCGAGGCGGCCGGCAAGCGCAATGATCGGCTCGGCGTTGCCGTGCACCAGAGAACGGTTCGGATCAAACGAGTCGAAGGCTCCTGCTGCGGCAAGGGTCTCGATGCCGCGCTTGTTCAAAGCTTTTGGGTTGAGACGGCGCGCAAAGTCCGACAAATCCTCAAAACGCCCGTTGCTCTCGCGCTCATCGATGATGGTCTGCACCGCCGCCGGACCGATGTTCTTGAGTGCGGCAAGAGAATACCGGATAGCACCTTTATTTGTGGCACCCGGCAACTGCCCTGCGGGGAGCCGGCCGCCGGGTGCGGGTACGCCGGGCGCAACGCAAGGAATCGCTCCGAAATCAACGAACGATGAGTTCACACACGGCGGTAACACCTCGATGCCAGCGCGTTTGGCTTCAGCAGCGAACGTCGAAAGTTTATCCGTGTTGGCCATATCGAGTGTCATCGAGGCAGCCAGAAACTCCTCGCGGAAATTCGCCTTGAGATAAGCCGTATGATAACTGATGAGGGCGTAGGCGGCTGCGTGGCTCTTGTTGAAGCCGTAGCCGGCGAACTTGTCGACCAACTCGAAGATGTAGACCGCTTCATCCTTCTTCACGCCCTTGGCGATCGCGCCTTCGACGAATTTCTTCTGCTGGGCGGCCATCTCGTTCTTGTCTTTTTTACCCATCGCACGCCGCAGCAAATCGGCCTGCCCAAGCGTATAACCGCCCATCACCTGAGCGATCTGGATCACCTGCTCCTGATAGATGATGACGCCGTAAGTCTCCTTCAAAATCCCTTCAAGCAGGGGATGCAGGCAGTCGACCGGCTCCTCGCCGTGCTTGCGGTTGATGTAGGTCGGGATGTTATCCATCGGGCCCGGCCGGTACAGTGAGACCATGGCGATGATGTCGTCGAAGCGGTCGGGCCGCAGCTTCTTCAGGCTCTCGCGCATGCCGGTCGATTCGAGCTGGAACACACCGACCGTATCGGCCTTGGCGAGCAGGTCGTAGGAAGCCTTGTCGTCGAGCGGCAGTTTCGGCAGATCAACGTGGATGCCGCGGCCCGACTTGATCAGGTCGACGGCCTTACGCAGCACCGTGAGCGTCTTCAAGCCGAGGAAGTCGAATTTGACGAGGCCGGCAGCTTCGACGAGTTTCCAGTTGAACTGGGTGACTGGGAAGTCGGACTTCGGATCGCGATACATCGGCACGAGCTGATCGAGCGGCCGATCGCCGATCACCATGCCGGCCGCATGCGTCGAAGCGTGGCGGTACAACCCTTCGAGCTTTTGGCCAATTTCGAGTAGCTTGGCGACCATCGGATCGCTGTCGCGCTCCTCCTGGAGCTTAGGCTCGGACTCGATCGCTTCCGGCAATGTCACCGGATGAGCTGGATTGTTCGGCACCAACTTGCACAGCCGATCGACCTGACCGTAGGGCATTTGCAGGACGCGCCCGACATCGCGTAGGACCGCGCGCGCCTGCAATTTGCCGTGCGTGATAATTTGGGCAACCCGGTCGTGGCCGTACTTTTTTTGGACGTAGCGGATGACTTCGTCGCGCCGGTCTTGGCAGAAATCGATGTCGAAGTCGGGCATCGACACGCGCTCGGGGTTCAAAAACCGCTCGAACAGGAGGCCAAAGCGCAACGGATCGAGATCGGTGATTGTCAAAGCCCATGCGACGACCGACCCCGCACCCGAGCCGCGCCCTGGGCCAACTGGAATGCCGTTCGCCTTCGACCATTTGATGAAGTCGGCAACGATGAGGAAGTAACCGGGGAACTTCATGCCGGTGATTACACCGATTTCGAAAGCCAGTCGCCGGCGGTAGTCATCAGGTGTGAAACCCGGCGCCAGCTCAATTTCGGAAAGCCGTTGTTCCAGGCCCTCCTCGGCTTGCCGCTTCATCTCGGCTGCTTCGGCGGCAAGTTGCTCTTCGTCGGTTGCACCTTCTATGGTCGCAACGAAGCGCGGTAATATCGGTTTGCGACCCTTGGGGCGAAACGCGCAGCGCTTGGCGATCTCAATCGTGTTGTCGAGCGCTTCGGGCAGATCAGCAAACAGCGCCGTCATCTCCTTGGCGCTTTTGAATCCGTGCTCCGGTGAAAGCCGGCGGCGATTGTCTTCGACGACGTAGTTGCCGCCGGCAATGCAAATCAACGCGTCATGCGCTTCGTAGTCTTCCGGGCCAGCAAAATAGGCTTCGTTGGTGGCGACCAATGGCAAATCGAGCGCATAGGCGAGTTCGATCAACTGCGGCTCGACCTGAACCTCGTGAGGTAGGCCGTGGCGTTGCACTTCAACGTAAAGGCGATCGCCGAAAATCTTCGACAAAGTCTTGAGGCGGGCCAGTGCCAGATCACGTTGGCCATCGCGCAGAGCGCGATCGATGGGACCGTCGGGCCCACCCGTCAACGCGATCAGACCGCTCGCATGATCTTGAAGTGCGTCCAACTTGATGTGGGTCGTCTCATCGTCCGCCGTGTCGAGATAGGCCATGCTCGCAAGCTTCATCAGGTTCGCATAGCCAGCATCGTTCATCGCCAAGAGAGGCAGTGCCCCAGCCGGTTTAGAGACCGGCTCATTGCGCCCGGGCCGTTGCAAGCCGTCTTTTTGCGGGGCATCCAGGAAGTCGGTCGCGAGCGTCACGCCGACAATCGGCTGGATACCTGCCGACGATAGCTTGTCGGAAAACTCGAGCGCTCCGAACATGTTGTTAGTGTCGGTCAGGCCGACCGCTGGATACCCCAGCTTGTCGGCGAGTTTTGCGATCTTGCTGATCGTCAACGCACCTTCCAGCAGCGAATAAGCTGAGTGCACCTTGAGGTGCACGAACCGCAACTCCGACGGCACGGCTGCCAAAGATGCTGCTGGTGCATTCCCCTGCGACGCGCGAGCTGCCTCGCGCTTTTCCGCCTTCTCATTGAGTTTTCGAATCGCTGCCGTCATGGGCCAGATCTTAGTCCAGCTCGCCGCCCGAACGCCATGCGCCGATAAGCTCACGCATAGGAGCGTGGATAACTTGGGGCCAACCCCGGCAATTTGGTGGCGCCGTGTTCAACGTGTCATTGCGCACCGCCGGTCTGGCAGGCACGGCTGGGGTCGGCGATACAGGGCTGGACGATCGCGAAGGCTGTCGACAAAATCAACTGTCCCGCCAAGAAAGCATAAGCTTTTCAGGTTCAATCAGCCGAAGCCGTTGTTGTGACACGCCTGAAATACGCCCGTGATGGATCCGGAAGCCGGCCGGTCGGCGTTGCGTGCTCCTCGGCTTGCCGGTCGGGAGGGGCAACGTCACTCACGTGAACCGGCGGGCGGTTACGCTGACCACCGTAGTTCGGGCTATACGGTTCGTTCGGGTCGTCCGGCGCAGCGCTCGGGCGTTTGCCAGGCTCGACGGGTGGTTCTTTGATCGGGTCGCCCGGTTCTGCAACATATGCGCTCTGCTGTTGACTTGGTGCGGGCACAGGCGGGTGGGCACCGGCCCAACTGGCTTGTTCTGCGCGTCGCGCGCTACTGCATCCGCCTAATATAAGTCCTAGGCCGACGGCGATCGACGCCACGGCCAAACGGCGGCCCATCATGGGCAATGCTGGTACGAAAGCTACAAGACGCATGACTACTCAAACTCCCACGAACGCGACTGAAGGCGAGCGTGCCAGTTCAAGGTGAACAAGTATTTAATCGGCGTATCGCTGCGATGCGAGTTTGGGGCCTGCGACCTATCGCCGATGTTGAACAGCGGATGAACGCACTGTTCACGGTGCATTCAAACGGGAAAAGGGATCCTGACTTCACCCTGTATCCCAATCCCGGCGTGATCCAGGGAACCAAGTGCACAGGGTCGCTTGGTTCCCACTTTTGCCCCGGTTTTTCCGCGTGCCAGCAAAGCGCTCCTATGTAGCGACTGTGTTTGCCATCGCGGCCGTCTGTCGTTAGGGTCCAAGCTTCAGGCTACCCCCCGATTGCACGGAGATATAAGATGGTATTCAAACTCCCAGAGCTCCCTTATGCTTACGAGGCCCTTGCGCCCTATATGTCGGCCGAGACGCTGCAGTTTCATCACGACAAGCATCACCTCGCCTACGTCGACAACGGCAATAAATTTGCCGGTCCTGGCACCAAGTATGATGGTCAGCCGATCGAGGATATTTGCAAGACGGCGTTCGCCGCTAAAGACATGCCGGTCGTCAACAACGTCGGTCAGCACTACAACCATTTGCACTTCTGGCAGTGGATGAAAAAAGGCGGCGGCGGCAACAAGTTGCCGTCAAAGGTTGGTGCGCTCGTCGACAAGGATCTAGGCGGTTACGACAAGATGCGCTCCGACTTCGTGCAAGCCGGTGTCACGCAGTTTGGCTCAGGCTGGGCTTGGCTGGCCGTCAAGGGCGGTAAGCTCGAGATCATGAAGACAGCCAACGGCGAGAATCCCCTGATGCATGGGGCGAGCCCGATCCTCGGCGTCGATGTTTGGGAACACAGCTATTACATCGATTACCGCAACGCGCGTCAGAAGTATCTGGAAGCTTTCGTCGACAATCTCGTCAACTGGGATCATGTCGAGGAAATGCTCGGCCAAGCGAAGTGATCGTCACGCAACTGCGGTTGCATCTCTGACCAAAGCCCTCGTGACCCTGTGCTGGTCGCGAGGGCTTTTTCGATATTGAGCATAAATGTGATCCTAAAATCACTGCTGATAAGTACAGAGGCGCAGTGCCCTGCCTGTGCTTGCTGCCATCGGCTTGTCCGGTTTAAACAACGGCACGCGTTGAAGTCCAACAGCGACTGCATTTTCCTGGAGATTGCGTGATCGCATTACGCGTTCCGACTGTTGCTCGCCTCCATCTTTCCAAGCTTGCCGTTTTGCTCGCGGTCACGCTCGGTATGGGTGGGTGCGCGGCCATGCAGACGGTGGAACGGAAGGCCCCGCCAAACCTGGCGGTGGCGGAGGCAGCGACGATCCCCGGCCTTATCGGTGTCAGATCGTGGGGCGACTTCGTCCCAACCGATGCGGTGCGTGAATATCACCGGATATTCCCTGAATTACCCGCCCTCGGGCGAACGGCGCCACGCGTGGATGGGCGTCCCGTAATCAAAGTCCTCGCGCTTTCTGGTGGCGGTCCGGACGGCGCTTTCGGCGCTGGTCTACTCAGCGGCTGGACTGCGCGCGGTAATCGGCCGGAGTTCCAAATTGTGACCGGCATCAGCGCCGGCGCGTTGATCGCGCCCTTCGCCTTTCTCGGACCTGCCTACGACGACCAAATGCGCGAGATTTGGACGCAGTATGAGACGAGCGAGCTTATCACGGCACAGTTGCTTCCGGGTCTGCTAGGGGGCTCATCGCTTGCCGATACCGCGCCGCTCGCGGCTTTGATTGCCAAGTATGTCGATCGTGGTTTCTTGGCGAAGATTACCGCCGAATATAACAATGGCCGCATCTTGTTGATCGGCACGACGAACCTCGATGCGCAACGACCCGTGGTTTGGAATATGGGGGCCATTGCTCGCGCTGGCACGCCGGCCGCGATCGAGCTGTTCCGTCAGGTTTTGCTCGCATCGGCCGCGATCCCGGGTGCATTTCCGCCCGTCAACATAAAGGTTGTGGCCGATGGCCAGTCGTTCGATGAAATGCACGTCGATGGCGGGACCACGCGAGAGGTTTTCATTTCTCCCGTGCAGGCTCCGTTGCAGGCGCTCGACAAACTTTATGATCAGAAGCCGTTACGCGAGTTTTATATCGTCAAGAACGGGAAGATCGGCGCCGATTACGGTGAGGTGAAGCCGAAGACGATCGCGATCGCCTCACGCGCCATCGCCACGCTTCTCAAGCGCCAGCATGCAGGCGATATTTACCGCATCTATCGGGCAGCCAAAGATAGTGGCGCCGATTTCAACTTGATCGCAGTGCCTGAGGATTTCGCCGAGAAGCCGAAGCAGGCATTCGATCCGGTTTATCAACGCGCTTTATTCGAAACCGGATTTAAGATGGGGCGTGCTGGGATCGGTTGGATGAAGGTTCCACCGGAATTATTGCCGACGCCGCCGGCGCCGCGCGAACCTTTGGTCGCGGTCACGATGGCGCGCGCCGAGCCACGACAGAGAGCGCCGGTGGCAACTGGTATTTTCGACGGACTGGCCGGACCCTGAACGTCGTCCTGCGCGTCCGTGTCACCGCTTTACAGAAGGCGATTGATTAGCCGGCATGGCCTGCGAAATCGATGGCGGAGCTGGCTTTTTCGCGGCGACGGGTGGGCCCGTATTCGGCGTCGGCGGCGTCAACTGTTTCGGGTTCTTAGCTATCGTTCCCACAGTTGGGGTCGGTGCGGCAACGGTAGGTGATTTGGCGGCCGGTGGTGGGGGAATAGTCGCGACGGTTGGTTTGCCAGCGGTCTTTGCCTTCGCAGTGGTCTTTGCCTTCGCCTTCTGCGCTAGGTACTTGGCCCGCACGGTCGTAGTCACGCCAGGCGCACGCGTCGCCGCTTGAGGTTGGCCCGATAAGCGCGGGTCGATTTTAGGAACTGGCGGTTTCACGCGTTGGATCGGCGCAACCATCGGTTCGATCGGTTTAGCCACCACGGCTGGGGTATCCGAGGGTAAAGGTGCGGTCACCTGAGCGATCGCTCGCGACTGCAGACCCAGACCGACGAATAGTGCGAGCAAACGCGTAAGGGAGGCCATCGATATCACACGCATCAACTTTGAGCTCCTGTCGTGCACGGATTGCATGATCAGATCTTCCAATGGCATGACTTTGATTTGCGATCGAATTTCATAAACATGCCGCATTTCCCAGTCGCTGCATTGACCTTGTGATCACGGGCGACGACCGGAACCATCACAGCGACCGTGAGCGCTATCACAGCAATGATTGCGAGCAATCTTTTGTTCATGAGCGCTGTCCCCCCAAACGTTACGACCCCTAGAAAGCTTATTGTTTTTTATAGCGAGGAACCGGAAATGTCACGCTGCGAGGAGATCGCGTGGCGCGGCCTCAATACAGAAAAACCGAGGCAGCGGCGCCTCGGCTTTTCCGGTTGGAATTGAGGATGCCGGCAAAACGGGGGCTCAGTCCGTTCTGCAGCTCCTATGGAGTACGATTGAAAAGTCCTGTCTGACGACTAGGCCTTTTTTTTCATCATAACCGGCTTCTTCATAACCGGCTTCTTCATCGGCTTTTCGCACTTGCCCTCAACAGCGTTCCACTTCTGAGGCTTTTTACACTTGGACATGTAAGCTGCATCGGCGGCGCCGATCAGCGACATGGACGCTACGGCAATCGCGCCTAGCGCGATGGTCAGGTTGCGCATTCCAAAGCTCCTTCGAGTTTTCAACATCTAGAATCACGCAGCACTAGCTTCATGTGTAGGCAGGGCCGGATCAAAATGTCACCGGAATTTCCTCATATCTAAGACTTGCGGTCGAAGGTTGTGACACATAAGAGTGACACTCGATCGCGACTCGATATCCACAGGTTGTCAACAGCGCGATAATATCAGCGTTGCGCGCGTCTGTTAGACATCAAGCAGTTAGGTGCTGGTAGATACATCCATGTCGCACAATACATTCGGCCACTTGTTTCGCGTCACCACTTGGGGCGAAAGCCACGGGCCGGCGATTGGCTGCGTCATCGATGGCTGCCCGCCGGGTCTGGTGCTGACTGCGGACGATATACAGATGTATCTCGACAAGCGCCGCCCTGGTCAGTCGCGCTATACAACCCAGCGGCGTGAGCCCGATGAAGTCAAAATTCTGTCAGGCGTGTTTCCCGACGACGCGGGGCACCAAGTCACGACTGGAGCGCCGATTGCGCTGCAGATTGAGAACGTCGACCAGAAGTCGAAAGACTACGGGGATATCAAGGACAAGTTCAGGCCCGGCCACGCTGACATTACCTATTGGGAGAAGTACGGCATCCGCGACTACCGGGGCGGCGGTAGATCTTCCGCACGCGAAACAGCCAGCCGGGTTGCAGCCGGCGCACTCGCGCGCAAGATTTTGCCGGGCATAACGATACGAGCAGGGCTGATCCAGATCGGATCTCTTAAAATCGACCGGTCACGCTGGGATTGGGCCGCGATCGATGCGAACCCTTTTTTCTGCCCAGACGCCGCGAGCGTTCAGCCGTGGGCCGATTATCTTGACGGCGTTCGCAAATCGGGCTCTTCCTGCGGGGCCGTAATCGAGGTTATCGCCGAAGGCGTGCCCGCTTCGCTCGGTGCGCCGATTTACGGCAAGCTCGACCAGGATTTGGCGTCTGCCATGATGAGCATCAACGCCGTCAAGGGCGTCGAGATCGGCGACGGTTTCGCGGTCGCCAGTCTTTCGGGCGAAGACAACGCCGATGAGATTCGTATGGGCGCAGATGGCCGCGCGCATTATTTATCGAACCATGCCGGCGGAATTTTGGGTGGCATCTCAACAGGTCAGCCGATCGTTTGCCGGTTCGCCGTTAAACCCACCTCGTCGATCTTGACGCCGCGCCGCACTATCGATCGGCACGGTAACGACACCGACATCACAACGAAAGGGCGCCACGATCCGTGCGTTGGCATTCGCGCGGTGCCGGTCGGCGAAGCGATGATGGCAATCGTCCTTGCCGATCATTTTCTGCGGCACCGCGGCCAAGTTGGACCAAAGAGCTGATCAATGACGGCGCCTCAGCGCATCAGGGATAAGCTCGCTAACAGGTCTGCCTACTCATACCGTTCCGATCCAAACGTGCCGGGATTTCCGGACGACCATCCGGTCATCGTATACGATGGCGTATGCGTTCTGTGTTCCCGTTCCATGCGAATTGTCGCGCGCGGTGACCGCGATGCGCGTTTCAGATTCGTGAGCGCACAGTCGCTGACGGGCCAGGCATTGTTCCGCCATTACGGCCTTGATCCGGTCGACTTCGAAACCGTATTGCTCATCGAAAATGGCCGCGCTTACGGCAAATTCGATATGATCGCGCGTGTCGCAAGCCGGCTCGGCAGCGACTATCGGACGTTGTCGTTACTGCGCGTCATGCAACTGCTGCCGGGCAGGGTCCAAGATTGGTGTTACGACCGCGTCGCCCTGAACCGCTACGCTATGTTCGGGCGCAGCGATGTGTGCATCATGCCGGACGAGAGCTGGCGGGCGCGAATAATCGATTAGGGAGGGATAAACTTCATGTCCGCAAAAGATGCCGTGAAGGCCATCGTGTTCGACGTTTTCGGCACCGTTGTCGACTGGCGTGGCTCGACGATTGCCGAGCTTAAAAGCTTCGGCGGCGCGCGTGGCATCTCGCTCGACTGGGAGGAGTTCGCCGATGAGTGGCGCGGTCTTTATCAGCCTTCGATGGAGGACGTACGGTCGGGTAAGCGGCCGTTCGCGATCCTCGACGATCTACACCGCGAGAGCCTGCTCAAGCTTCTCGACCGGCACGCGGTCAAGGGGTTCGCGCCCCACGAGATCGAGCATTTGGTAACCATTTGGCATCGGCTGCATCCATGGCATGATATGCCAAGCGGTCTCGCACGGCTCGGCACTCGGGTCATTACGGGGACGCTATCGAATGGCAATGTCGGATTGCTGACGCGGCTCGCAAAGTTCGGGCATCTTCCGTTCAACGTCATCCTTGGGGCTGAGGCCGCCGGTGCTTACAAGCCGCAACCGCAGGCGTACCTCAGGACAGCTGAATTGCTTAATCTGCCAACCGAACACGTGATGTTGGCCGCCGCTCACAATGGGGATCTGGCCGCTGCGGCGGCGGTCGGCTACCGCACGGCTTTCATCGTGCGCCCAATGGAACACGGCCCGCACAAGACCATCGACTTGAAGGCCGAACGCGCCTGGGATGTCGTCACCGACAGCTGTCACGGCCTCGCCGATGCCATGGGATGTTTGAAATGACCGCCAACAACTCTATCGCCAATCTCGTCGTTCGGGTGCACCCCACGGCGTGCGGCTGCAACGAAGGCCCGGAAGGTTGCATCCTGTGGTTCTGCGAATAGCCGCACGGGACGTAATCGAGAGCGACGGCGCTATATCGCAGCCTTCGAGAAAACACATCGTTTAGCGGTGTCGACGAGGGGAGGGCGACTCGGATTATGTATCGTATACACTGATCGACGATTGGCGACCGCAGAGCAATTTAACTGGAGGCCCCGCATGAATTTCCTAAAGCCTTACACCGCGCAATTGCTGAGTCTATTACGAATCATCACAAGCTTATTGTTGTTGCAGCACGGCACGACAAAATACCTGAACATTCCGATCGGTCCGCAGAATAACGCTTCGCCCACGACAATGGGCGGGGCGGCCGGCATGTTTGAACTCGTCGGCGGCATCATGCTGTTGCTTGGGTTGTTCACCCGGCCCGTCGCTTTCATCTTGTCCGGCGTGATGGCTGTAGCCTATTTCTACGCCCATGCCCCGCGCGGTGTCTTCCCGATCCTTAATGGCGGCGAGTTGGCCGTGCTCTATTGCTTCGTGCTCCTGTATCTAGCCGCCGCCGGCGGTGGCGCCTGGAGTGTTGATCGGATGCAAAAGCGCGACTAGCGTGCCGCGCGCGTGCGATTGAGCGTGAACGCTTGATCTCGCGCGCGCACTCGCAACGCAGGTGCAAGCTCGATCAGCCCGTGAGCTTGGCAAGTGTAGCCTCGTCGACCTCGACGTTCGAAAACACGGTTTGCACATCGTCATCGTCCTCAAATGCGGCAAGCAGTTTGAAAACCGACGTGGCCGCGTCCTCGTCGACCATAGTCGTGAGGTTGGGTTTCCAGATGATCTTTGTGGTCGACGATTCACCTAGTTTATCTTCGAGCACCGCCGCTACTGTTCCGAGACTGTCGAAACCGCAGACGATCGTGTGACCGCTCTCATCGCTCGTGCAATCGTCGGCGCCAGCGTCAATAGCGGCTTCGAGGATTGAATCGGGTGAACCAGCCTTCACCGGATAGACGATCTCGCCGACGTGGGCGAACATATGGGACACCGCGCCCGTCGAGCCGAGATTGCCGCCGTGCTTGGTGAAAAGTGCCCGGATGGCTCCACCGGTGCGGTTGCGGTTGTCGGTCAACGCCTCGATGATCACGGCGACACCGCCGACAGCATATCCCTCGTAGCGCACTTGTTCGAAGGCTTCGCCATCGGAGCCGGCCGCTTTCTTGATGGCTCGATCGATATTGTCTTTCGGCATGTTTTCCGCGCGCGCAGCCTGAACGGCTAGCCGTAGGCGGGCATTCATGGTTGGGTCGGGCAAGCCGGTTTTAGCTGCAACCGTGATCTCTCGTGCGAGCTTGCCAAACATTTTGGACCGGACCGCGTCTTGGCGGCCCTTGCGATGCATGATGTTCTTGAACTGTGAATGGCCAGCCATGGTTCGTCCGTCCGATTAAAATTATATCGATTGAAAGACAGCATCTCGTTCAGCCTTATAGTTCGGCTTCCCCGGGGAAATCCAGGACTACAAAGTGCGTCTTCGACGTAACAGGTGATGCTGCAACGAGAAAAACCGTATTGCCGAATTAACCCGAAGCAGTGAATGTCACTGGATCGCTCCTTGCCCAGGAGCCATCAGCAAGGTCCTCAATCAGCCGGGGACCGATCGTATCGAGGACGGTAGAGGTTCATCCGGAACCTGCGGCCCTTCTCGGCGGTGACACTGCAGCTTTGCAGGCCAATTAGATCTCTCTCTCGATCCAAGCCAGCGGCTCGGTAGGCGCCAAGACGCCACCGAGCCGCACTGGAGTTATGCTGCGGGCAAACCCCGTCGCGTCGTCGATGTCGATCGCGGTGCCACACAGCGTGGCCGGCCCGTCGGCTGGCGTAAATCGTTCATTGGGTATCCGTGTCAGAAAGCGATGAATCGGTTCACCCCGGTCCATGCCCAAAACAGAGTCGTAATCACCCGTCATGCCGGCATCGGACACATACGCCGTGCCGCCCTTGAGTACGCGGTGATCGGACGTCGGCGCATGCGTGTGGGTGCCGACCACTGCCGATACGCGACCATCGACAAAATGAGCGAGCGCCTGCTTTTCGCTCGTCGCCTCGGCGTGGAAATCGACGAAGATGGCATCGGTCCCGTGTTTTAGCTTGCACGCGGTGATCTCATTGTCGATTGCGCGGAATGGGCAATCCATTTCGGTCATGAAGACGCGGCCGAGCGCATTGATCACAAGCACATCGGCACCATTACGCGCCTTATACATGCCAGCCCCGCGGCCGGGGGTGCCCTTTGGCAGATTGAGCGGACGCACGAGACGAGGCTGCCGGTCGATGAATACGAGCGCATCTTTCTGATCGAAGGCGTGATTGCCGAGCGTCACGCAGTCGGCGCCGGCTTCAAGAAAGTCGTTAAGGATCGATTCCGTGATGCCGAATCCGCCGGCAGCGTTCTCGCCATTTACGATAACAAAGTCGAGCGCATACCGTTTTCGCAAGCGCGGCAACGTTTCGAGCAGAACCTTGCGGCCCGAGCGGCCGACGATGTCACCGATGAAGAGCAGTCGCATGCAAGACCTTTTTGGTTGGTACGGCTCGTCGCCTTCGAAGGACCGACCGGCGATGCGGAAATGGCGCCGACACCAGCTAGAGAGCCTAAGACACCAACACAATCAGAAATTGACCTTATCGCCGCCCTTGAGCTGAAGCATTTCGCGGGCTTCGTCTGAGCTCGCGATTTCCAGACCCATATTCTCGATGATGCCGCGCACGAGTTTAACCTGTTGCGCGTTGCTCGTGGCGAGTTGGCCGGGGCCTGCCCAAAGACTGTCCTCAAGGCCGACGCGAACATTGCCGCCAAGTGCGATTGCCTGCGTTGCGATCGGCAGTTGATTTCGCCCTGCGCCCAGCACGCTCCAATGGTAATCGTCGCCAAACAGACGGTCGGCGGTACGCTTCATGTGCATCACATCTTCTGGATGGGGACCGATGCCGCCCAAGATCCCGAATACGGACTGAATGAAAAATGGCGCCTTCACGATGCCCCGATCGGCGAAATGACGAAGGGTATAGAGATGCCCGATATCGTAGCACTCGATTTCGAACCTCGTGTTGTTCTTCGCGCAAGTGGTGAGAATGCCTTCGATGTCGGCAAACGTATTCTTGAAAATGCGATCGTGACTGCCCTCGAGATAAGGCTTTTCCCAGTCATGCTTAAACGTCTTTTGGCGTTCCAGCATCGGGTAGAGACCGAAATTCATCGAGCCCATGTTCAGAGAAGCCACCTCCGGCTTAAAGTGCGCGCACGGCCGCAGACGCTCTTCCAGACCCATTGTTGGTGCGCCGCCCGTCGTGATGTTGATCACGCAATTCGAGCGTTGCTTGATCACCTGAAGGAACGGCGCGAAAGCCTCCGGCGACTGGTCAGGCTTGCCTGTCTTCGGATCACGCGCATGGACGTGAACGAGAGCAGCACCAGCCTCGGCAGCGCCGATAGCGGCATCGGCGATCTCTTCGGCGGTGATCGGCAGATGCGGTGACATTGAGGGCGTATGGATCGCGCCGGTCACGGCGCAGGTAATAATGACTTTCCGATTCTTGGCCATGGCGGAGAGCTCCAATGTCTTCGATTGCGATCGCGGATCGCTATTTGTGGGATGGCTAGCGCCTCGGCGTCAATGCCCGGCGTCAATGACTGCGTAGACGGAACAGGGTAGATGCGAGCAGGCCGGCACCTACGGCTACGGCGACTGTGAACAAGCCGTAGAGAAGCGCGTGTTCGAAGGCAAAAGCATAAAGCACACGTTCGACGCCTTGCCGCTCAAGATTAACACGCGCGGTGTAAGTCGATAAAAGTTGGCCCTCGCGCAACAAGTGAACGCGGGCGACGAGTGGTCCTACCGGCACGTTGGCTGGCAGTTCGATGGTGGCTCTGAACAAGCTTCGGCCAATGAAAACAACGCCGTATTGTTCCTGGACGTAAAGACCTTCTTTCTGTTTCAGGCGAATGACCGCGCTTTTGAACTCGGTTAGATCGGCAGTCGAGAGACCGGTTTCCCAGCCGCGGATCGGCGTCATCCGCACCTGTTCCAATCCGATGTCGTTTTCGCGCAGCAGGACCGGATCGGCCAGTTCGTCGAGTGGCCGGGTCGACGCGATCGCGTAATAGCTCGGGATGCTTTCGAAGGTGACCGATTGGGTGTTGATCCAGATGCCCGCGATGTTGCTCTTGCGCCGCGATACAAGACGATTGGGCGCTCCTTCGAGCACGATCACAACGTCGTATAGACCTGACTCGGCGCTCGATTGGCGACTGTTATCGACGGCACCAAACACCACAATCTCGGTGCCGGTGAAGCTCGACGTGATCGAGACGCTCCGCGTTGAGACATCTGCTTGAACCGATTCCCGGGTGTCGGGCGGCGGTGGCGCCGCTTTTAGCTCCCCAGTCGTCGGGGCCGGAGGCTGCCCCGCTGGAGCTGGATTGACGGGTGCTTTGGGGATGGGTCGTGGCCGCTTTTGCGCTACAGCCGGCGGGCTTGTTTGCTGAGCGAAAGTGGCGCTCGCGTCGATCCACGTGCAAGAAGCCAAGCCGATTGCGATAGAAAGCCACCTCCATCCTCGTGGCTCCGCCATCCGCCTCATCGCTCCCGATTGACCGCACCAAAACCAATAGATTTCGCCTTATGGTCCGATCACATAAAGCAAATACACGACCTTCCCCATGCTACGAGCAGCGTGCGGAAAACCGTTCAAACAGGCCCGAGCGTATTAATCCTGGGCTGCCGCGACGGGTCAATAACTAAACGAGCGCGCAGCACGGCCCCGCACTCGGGTTTAGCACAGGCGAAGACCTCCGATGACTTTGAGAGTGCATCAATAGTGTTGCAATGCGGCACGTCCGCCGATATATCTGGCCCCAATCCTTGACATCCCACTCACAATCGCCGCCGCGCTTTGTCTGGCCCGGCAGCAGGAGAGACCCTATGAGCGACCGCAAGCCACTGATGCCAAAGGCGACCGCCGTCTGGCTGGTTGAGAATACCTCTTTATCCTTCGACCAGATTGCCACGTTCTGCGGCATGCATCTGCTGGAAGTGAAGGGCATCGCGGATGGCGACGTCGCGGCCGGCATCAAGGGTATGGATCCGATTGCGTCCGGCCAGTTGACCCGCGAGGAAATAAAGCGAGTTGAAGAAAACGACAGTGCAGAGCTCCGGCTTGCAGCTTCGAAGGTCGAAGTACCGCCGGTAAAGACCAAAAAAGGTCCAAAGTACACGCCGGTGTCTCGCCGTCATGATCGCCCAAATGCGGTGCTCTGGTTGCTGCGCAATCATCCTGAATTGAAGGACAGCCAACTGATGCGCCTAGTCGGCACGACCAAGCCGACGATCGCCCAGATCCGGGATCGCACGCATTGGAATTCGGCCAACCTCGTTCCGCAAGATCCGGTTACGATGGCGTTGTGCTCACAGGTCGATCTTGATGCGGAAGTGAACAAGGCAGCCGCGCGATCGGCGAAAGAGCGTCGCGACGCCGGCATTCCCGATCAGGAGCGCGCGGGAACTCTGCTGCCGACAGCACAGACCACCGGTTTCAGTGGCGGCTCGTCGATCATGCAGCCGAAAGAAAAAGAAGCCCCGAAAGCTGAAACCGAAGCCGAAGAGCAGGCGCGGGTTCTCGCCAAGCTCAAGGGTCTATCACCGGTCGAGAAGAATCAGCCTGACGACGAGTGAGCGCTTAAATCGGCAGACACCGGGCGGTTGGCTTGTCCGGCGCGGCGTTGATCGTCCTAATTTCGGCCGCGCAACACTGCATAAATCAGGCCTGTCGTTAGCCCAAAGCCGCCGAGAATAAGCAGTGTCGCCATCATCCGCGTCGGGTCGAAGCCAGCGAAATATGCTTGGTTGGGTAATTTCAATAGGGTGCCCTTAATGAAGGGTACCAGCATCCAATTGCTTATAAGCGCGATCAGCAAGCCGAAGAGTAAGCCGCGCAGCCACATCGCGCCGCCTGGCAACTTTGGCCAAATAATAGAGAATAACACGCCCCACATCCCACCCCAAAACACGTCGTTCACAATTTTAGGTACGCCGTAGGGCTGTACCGATGCCATCGACCAAGCCTGCGAGCTTGCGGGCAAGACTTTTGCGTAGGCCAATCCGTAGACGATCGACTGATGAACGGTCAGAACTGCAATGGCCGCCGCGACAAAACCTAAGATGATAGCGGTCGGCGAAAAAGCAGGTGAGTTTACGGCCATTTTCATCGCTTCCTTTTTGCTTTCCATTGCCGCATTGGAGCATCCGATTGCTGATCGATGCGGTTCTGGATTCAATCCATCTAATTTCGCCGAGTATTCTGTCACGCAACCGAATTCAGCGTGATTACAGTCTTTCTGATTCACGCTGTTGACACCGAGCTATTTGTTGTTTTTCTGTTGCTGATCGGCCTCTCGTGGACCATACAAGTGCGGTCGAATTCACTGGGTGCACTTCTACGGCAAGGCTCTACCGGCCACCTGGACCGTCATCGCGTGATTTGACGACCCACGGCAATTCCGCGTGGGCCGGCGGTACTACCAGAGGAATGAAGATGGCGACCGGCACTGTTAAGTGGTTCAACGGCCAAAAAGGCTACGGTTTTATTCAACCAGATGAAGGCGGGGCGGACATTTTCGTTCACATATCCGCAGTTGAGCGAGCTAATATGACGGGCCTTCGTGAAGGCCAAAAGCTATCATACGATCTGGAGCGGGGCCGGAACGGCAAGTCGTCCGCAGTTAATCTGCGAGCGCTCTGAAATCACCACTTGATCGTGGATGACCCGGAAAATACGCGCGGGCAGGCTTGACGTCTGCCCGCCGAGAGCGTTTCTGCAAGGGTCAAGCCCAAGGGAGCCCCATGGCTAAAGAAGAAGTACTGGAATTCGAAGGCGTCGTAAGCGAAGTGCTTCCCGATGCCCGCTGTCGCGTTAAGCTGGAGAATGGTCACGAGGTGATCGCGTACACCTCAGGTCGGATGAAGAAGAATCGTATCCGAATTCTGGCGGGCGATAAGGTTACGGTGGAGATGACGCCGTACGATTTGACGAAAGGGCGCATCAACTTTCGCCACAAGGACGTCCGGTCGGGGCCGCCGCCCTCTGCCAACTCGCGCCCACCCCAGAAGCGATATCGTTGATTTCAGGTTTCAACGGCCGGGCAAGACCAGTACTTTCTGTTTGCCCGGTAATGTTTCGCGCGAGATTACGACGGTTGGCAATGCGCTCTCCTCGATTTCGAACGAGCTGCGAACCCGCGTAATGAATCGATCCAAGGTGTAACTCGAAAAATAGTGCATGGGGATCATCAGCGGAGCCTTGATCGCTTTTAACACTTCGATCATGCCGTCGAGATCCATTGTGTAACTGCCATCGACCGGCACCAGCACGACGTCCATCTGTCCCAGTTGCGCCAACTGCTGCACGGTGAGCGTGTGATGCAAATGGCCGAGGTGCGCGATACAAAGTCCCGCGATCTCGAACACGAAAACCGAGTTGCCATAAACGTTCGTGCCGCCCTGGAAGTCGCGCGTGTTGGTTGGAATGTTGCGCACCCGGACATCGTCGACGGTGATGTCGTGCTGCGCCGGTCCACCGTCGGGGTTCCATCCGCGTAGTATGTGCTTGATGCCGGGGTCAGGGTTGTTCGCATAGTGGGTATCGTGGGCCCGGTTCATCGTAACGATATCGGGCAAGATATTTGGCCGGTAATAGTCGTTGTAGTCGGTGGCGATGCGGATGTTCTTGCTGCTCTCGATCAAGAATGTCGAGTGCCCGAGGAATGTGACGCGAACGTCCGAAGACTTGAGTTGAACGCGATGAAACGCCGCTTGCTCAAGGCGTGGTCCGATTTGCGGTGCCTGCGCGAACGCCAAGCACCGGTCGGGAGCGACGGCCAAGGCACTGTTAGACAACAGCGCGAAACTGACTGCGAAGACAAATAACAGCGTTGCAGAAAGCCGCAGCTTTAAGGGCCCCATGCATATCTCCCGGCGATTGACATGATCCGATGCTAAAGCTTAGGCGACAGCGCGAGCGTCTGCCAGTGTCGTTGAATGTGACCCGCGTGGCATGCATGTGAGTGAGGGCCCCCTTCATTTCATCCGGCCAATGACGGATTGGGGTTGGCCGGCGTGCGCAAAGAAGGTCTTGATAGTCTTGATCGTCGGCTGGTCCATGAGCAAGGGCGCATGGCCCTCGCCTTTGACGATGTGGCTTGCACAATTTGGGTGCCGTGCTTGCATCTGGCGCACCGTCTCGGCGCTGAGCAAGTCCGAGGTCTCGCCACGAATGACCAGCAATCTAGCGTGCTTCAGCGCATCGAATTGCGGCCACAGCGAGGGGGGAGCTGCATCGGTCGCCGAGAACGTCCGTCCTAGGTTCGCGTCATAGCCTGGCGCAGGGCGGCCGTTTTTGTCGTTGAACCAAGCGCGCGCCACCCGGCTCCACGTCTGGTCCGAAATCGCCGGAAACGTTTTGCGACTGACGTCGCCAACCATGCGCGTCGCATCATCCCAAGAATTCGGCAACGGGATGCGGCCGACGTAGCCGGCAATCCGCATTAGTCCCTCGCGCTCGATCACCGGTCCGATGTCGTTCAGGACCACCGATCCGACCATGCCCGGTTGGATCGCCGCGAGCACCATCGCAACGAGTCCGCCGCGCGAGGTCCCCAGTATTGCCGCATCGTGCAGATCAAGCGCGGTCATCACGTCGATGACATCTTGGGTTTCGGTCGGGACCGTATAGTTGCGCCAATTAGGATCGTGATCGGAAAAGCCTCTGCCACGCGCGTCGAGCGCGAACACATCACGCGCATCGTCGCCGCTGCTGAGCGCGGTCGCTACGTCGGCGAAGTCGCGCCCGTTACGTGTCAGGCCCGGTAGGCACAGGACCGGTGGTGCTGCGGCCGTGGGTGAGGCCGGCCAATGGGTGACATGCAAATTCAAGCCGTCGCGCACTTTGATGGCGCCGCCCCGGTTGGCGTGATTGACAACTTCAGCCATGAGCAAGTTTCCAACGGCAACGGGCATTCGGGTGCCCGAACGAGATAAGCCAAACTAGATAAGAGTGCCCGCGCGCAATGGCAATTCGCCTCTTGTTTGGGTCCGCGATACCTGGACCACGAAAAAGGGCCGAGCACCTCGATGGTGCCGGCCCCTGATCGAATGTCTTACAGCTTACTTGTAGTAGCCGACGCCGCAAACTTGGTCGCCGGCCTTGGTGACGTAGCTCACCTTTGCAACCGGCGTGGTGTCGGCGCCTGGACGCGGCCACATGTAGCTCACTTCTTCGACTTTACCCTCGGCTGCGACCTTCATCATCTCTTCGCCGAGTGCCTTGCCGTTCTTGTCTTTGATCTCGCGGATGTTTTTGCCCATCAATGCGGGATGCGCGGTGAAGGCGCCGTCGCTGGCGTTCGCACAGAACGCGTAAAGATCGCGATCCTTGAAGCCGCCTTCACCTTTTTGCATGTCGGCCAATGCCTTTGCCTTATCGGCTTTGATGCTGACGACCGCCTTGTCGAGCATTGCCTTGGCTTCGGCGGCGGTGCCAAATTGTGCCTGGGCGAATGCGGAAGCTGAGAATGTCAGCGCGCTGATTGCAGCGGCGCCGATCAGGAACTTGCGAAGCATGTGGTTTCCTCCATTGTTTTTGCAGTGAAGATTTTCTGAGCGATGAACATGGCGGGTTGGTGGCGTCGCGCGCGTGGACACTGATCATTTGAAAAAACTAAAGTCGTAGTCGGAACGAGACGTCGCGGCTGTCAGCCGCGGACCCGCATGTTTCCCGCATCATAGGGAGCCCTCAGTGTTGCTCGCACTTTGATCCGTTGGCCGCCGATGTCGACTTCGAGCGCTTGCGTTGAGAGTGCTGCTTCGTCGAGTTTAAGGCCGCCGGTTTTGAGGCTTGCCAGCATGACGACGCGACCCAGCGCTGCGCCGTACGCGGCCGACGTTACGTCGCCGACGGGGCGGCCATCGCGCAACACCAACTCGCCGCCATGGGCAAGCGGCGCATCAGCCTCGATCGCCACAAGCGATACGCAGCGGGTCGCCGGGGCCAGTGACTTCGCAGCAAGCAATGCGTTGCGGCCGATGAAGTCGCAGCCCTTGTCGAGCTTCACGGCCCAGCCGAGGCCCGCTTCGTACGGCGTAACATCGGGGGTCAGTTCGCGACCCCAAGCGCGATAGCCCTTCTCGAGACGTAAGGCTTCAATGGCGTAATAGCCGGCATCACGCAGGCCCAAATCGCCGCCAGCTTCGTGCAAGGTGTCATAGACACCGGCGACGAACTCCGTTGGGATGTACAACTCCCAGCCCAATTCTCCCATGTACGTTCGCCGGCATGCAAGGCCGGTCGCGTATCCGATCTCGATCGGCTGAACTGCGCCGAACGGAAACGAAGCATTGTCGAGTTTGGTGCCGCCGGAGCGCTGCAAGAGCTCACGCGAGTGGGGACCCATGATCGGCAGAACCGAGTAAGCCGATGTCACATCCGTCACGGTGACGTGGGCATCTTCACGGATATTGCGGCGCAGCCAATCGAGATCGCGGACGGCTTGAGCAGTGCCGGTGAGTAATAGAAATTCGTGGGCGGAGAGACGCGACAACGTCACATCGCTCTCGTAGCCGCCACGCTCGTTGAGCATGCCGGTGTAGACAGACATCCCAGGCTTGATCGCGACGTCGTTGGCGCACAAGCGTTGCAATTCGGTTTCCGCGTCGCGCCCCTGCACGAGCAGTTTGGCAAACGACGTCATGTCGAAAATAGCGACCGACTCGCGGGCGGCCTTCTGTTCGGCATTGGCCCATGGGAACCAGTTTTGACGGTCCCAGGCGTAGGCAATCGCGCGGGTTTCCCCGGCCGGCGCGAACACATTCGGCCGCTCC
>JANLXZ010000276.1:0-15003 GCA_031365375.1 Hyphomicrobiaceae bacterium
CGAAGTGTTTCGCTTGTAGACGTACTTACAACTTTGGAGGCCCGGATGTCCCAGTCGGGCATAGCCGAGAAAGCTGCTCGCAAGTCGAGCTGAACGTTCACGATGGCAATCTATGACTTTAAAGCGCTAGCGGAAGAACCAGAGCCACTTCTCGCCGGACTACAGTTCTCGCCGTATCGCGAATTCAGTCGCGACGAATGGGCGCGCCTGCGCGCCGATACGCCGATGACATTGGTCGAGCGCGATCTCCAGCAGCTCTCTGGTCTTATGGACGGGCTTTCGCTGGACGAAGTCGAGCAGATCTATCTGCCGATGTCTCGGCTGATCAATCTTTACGTTCAGGCAGCGCAAGAACTGCATAGCATTTCTTCGCGGTTTCTGAACCGGAAGGATCGCCGCGTGCCATTCATTATTGGCATCGCCGGTTCGGTCGCGGTCGGAAAGAGTACGACGGCGCGCGCGTTACGCGCATTGCTTGCACGGTGGCCTGATCATCCCCAGGTCGATCTGATCACGACGGACGGTTTCCTGCTGCAGAACGCTGAGCTCGAGCGTCGCGGAATTATGAACCGGAAAGGTTTTCCCGAGAGTTTCGATTCGGCACGGCTACTGAACTTTCTAGCCGAGGTGAAGTCTGGACGCGAATTGGTCGAGGCGCCGGTATACTCGCACTTCCACTACGACGTTCTACCTGCCCAGAAAATTGTCGTGAAACGTCCCGATATTCTAATTGTAGAAGGCCTGAACGTACTTCAACCTGCACGATTGCCACGTGGGGGTGAAGCAATCCCATTCGTGTCGGACTTCTTCGACTTCTCGATCTACATCGATGCCGATCCGCGCGTAATCGAGGAATGGTACGTGGCCCGGTTCCTCAAGTTGCGCGGCACTGCTTTCCGGGATCCTGGCGCCTACTTCCATCGATATTCGAGCCTCACGCCGGAAGAAGCAGTAGAGCGCGCACTAGACATTTGGCGCACGATCAACTTGAAAAATCTCGACGAGAACATTCTGCCGACCAAAAGGCGGGCTCGTCTCATTCTTCGAAAAGGCGCTGATCATCGGGTCGAAAGCGTAGCGCTGCGCAAAATCTGATGTCGCGGGCGCGCAATAAAAAACGGCCGCATTGCTCGGGCGGCCGTGAAGGTCTCTTGCTCTGGGCTAGCACATTCAGTGAACGGAGCGGGGCCCTGGGGAGGGGTTCGCAGCCGTCAGCATGAATTCGGTAAAGGCAATCTGTTGTCGAAACAGATCGCGAACTTGCGGCAGCTTCATCACGCTCTGAGCGATCATCATCTGCTGCTCGAACAATGCGGTCGCGGCGTTCAGGCCAAAACCAAACAGCATTGCTGCAACGGGAACTTGGTTGGTGTTGGCACCTTTGGCGGGAAGAGATGAACTAAGACCGCCGGTGGGTTGTAGCGACTTCATGTCCACGGAGGGTGTCGTTGCCGGACGCGTGACGGGCGTCGCTTTGCGAAGCGGTTCAGTGGCCGTCAACGGTGCGGCGCGGCCCGACGCGGCAAAGCGAGGCACCGCAGGCGATGGATATCCATCGCCATGCTCGATATTGAACTTATCCCGCAGGCGCCGAATGGCGGACGGATCAGTGATACCGATTGCCTTGATGGCGGTGGTCGGCTTCATGCGCGGATTATTGCCGATCAGGCGAGCGATTTCGCCCAACCGTTGCTGATCGTTGATGCCTGAGCCTTTCGGTCTGCCGCGCCGGGCGTTCGATGCCGTCATGGTGCAATTCCTGCAATGCGATTCGTTGCATTCATTCTGCGCAGGAACTCACTGTTATTCCAGGGAGAAAAATCGAATATTTGGGAGCATTATTGCGGTTGTACAGGCTAACGTGGCTCAAATACAGTAAAAGGAGAGCCAAACGCATCTGTTTGGCAACAAGTTCTTCTACAACTTATGTTTTTCAAGTAGTTGAGCCAGTACAACCGTCAAATCAGTCCGCGCTTCGTGGCGAGTGTGGCCAGTGAAGAATGTGGTCTCGCGCCGATGTGACTAATGATTTCTGCGGCGGCGAGCGCACCGAGACGGCCGCAAGCAGTATTATCAAGTCCGCGAGCGTGGCCGAACAGAAACCCCGCTGCGTACAAATCGCCGGCCCCAGTGGTATCGACGACCTTGTCAATTTTGTCGGCTGGAACGACGACGGAGCGATCGTTCTCAAAAATTACCGCGCCTTTGGCGCTACGGGTCAAGACAGCGAGCGCGACATCGCCGCTGACATTTTTGGCCGCTTCATCGAATGACTTGGTCTCGTAGAGCGACGTTACTTCAGATTCGTTGGCAAATAGGATGTCGACATGCTGGCGGATGAACGTCAGAAATTCGCCACGGTGCCGATCGACGCAGAACGCGTCCGATAAGGTCATCGCCACCTTGACGCCGGCCTTGGCGGCATGACTTGCTGCTTCTCGGAAGGCGGCCTTGGCTTCGTCGCGGTCGAACAAATAGCCTTCCAAGTACACGATCCGGGCTTTGTCGATGAGCTTGGACTCGATCTCGGCCGTGGTTAGTTCCGGACTGACACCGAGGAAGGTGTTCATCGTTCGCTCGCCATCGGGCGTGACGAGGATCAGCGAGCGCGCCGTGGGTGCGCCGCCCGTAGATGCAGGCGTTTCAAATGTCACGCCTGACGATTTGATATCGTGGCGAAAGATCCGGCCAAATTCATCGTCGGCGACCTTACCGATAAATCCCGACTTGCCGCCCAGTGATGAAATGCCGACCATGGTGTTTGCGGCTGATCCGCCGGAGATCTCAATGCCCGGACCCATGTCTTGGTAGAGTTGCGTAACCGTGTCTGCATCGACAAGCTGCATACTGCCTTTGGCTGCCCCGTTGCGGGCGAGAAATGCCTCGTCGCAATGCCCGATGATATCGACGATCGCGTTGCCGATTGCGATCACGTCGAGCGTTTTAACGGTCATGAGCGGCTATCCTTGGCTGGTTGCAGGTGTTGCGCCGCCACTATAGCGGGCTTCAGGCCGCAGTGTGGCGCTTCAATTCGTTCGGCTGATCGAGCTGCAGGGCTGCAATCCCCCGGCGGTATGTCCGCATTTCTATTTTATGAAGGTGCGCAGAATGAAAACGGCTTGCCACGCGATGACGGTCGATACCCCGCTGCGATTGCCGCTTTTATGCCTTCCACGATATTGGCGACCACAATTTTGGGCCGTTGATCGTAAAACCCGATATGTTTTTTGGTTAAATTATTGGGGAATTCCAAAAGCAGCTCGCGCGCATGATCGACCATTGTCACGGATAAAGTCAGGCCCATCAAACCTTCTTGGCTGGACCATCGCGGCTCTCGATAGACTTCCCAATCGTAATCATCGCCGTCGACGGTAACCCGCCCAGTGAGCTGACGCTTTGCAAGCTTCGATGCCATTACAAGTCCACACTATTTTGACGCATTACATTAAGCCGGGGCAATCAAAGTCGACCAAAGGCTCCAATCCCTACCAGGGTTTTACAATAACCATCACCACGATACCGATCATCAGCACAGTGGGTACTTCATTGGCGAGGCGGAAAAATTTTGCACTGTGCGTGTTCCGATCCTCGGCGAATTCACGAACCCAACGAACGAGTTGACCGTGGAAGGCGCTCATCAGGATCACCAGCAGAAGTTTCACGTGTAGCCAACCCCCTTTGAAGGCGAACAACGACCAGGCCATCCAGAGCCCCGTGAGCCAAGCGACGATCATTGCCGGATTGATGATTGCCTTGAGTAGCCGCCGCTCCATGACTTTGAAAGTCTCGGACTGCTTGGAGCCGCGCTCGGCATCGACGTGATAGACCATCAGTCGCGGCAAATAGAGCTGTCCGGCCATCCACGAAATGATGGCCAGTACGTGCAGCGCTTTGATCCAAAGTTCAATCACGAGGGCTCGTGGCTCCGGATGATCTTGAGCAACTGAGCGACGGTTTCAGGTGAGCCTTCGGGCGTGATGCCATGGCCGAGATTGAACACGAAGGGCTTACCCCGCATGGCGTCGATGATCTCGCGGGCACGTCGTTCCATGGCGGCTCCTCCTGCGATCATCAACAATGGATCGAGGTTGCCCTGTACCACGATTCCCTTGGCCGACAAGGCACCAGCCATCAGTGCCAGCGGCATCGCCGTGTCGCAGCCGATGCCATCCACGCCGGTCGCCTCTGCGTAGGTGAGTGACGCGTATTCGGCGCCGCGGGGAAAGCCGATCACGGGCACATGCGGGTGTTTCGATTTCAGGCCAGCGACAATGCGCCTGGTCGGTGCGATGACCCATTTTGCGAACTCGCCGTCGGGAAGGCTGCCGGCCCAGCTGTCAAAAATCATCAATACGTCAGCGCCAGCATTCACCTGCAATTCCAGATAGTTGATCGACGCATCTACGAGCAGATCCATCAAATCGGCAAAGAACGCGGGTTCGCGATAGGCCATCAGCCGGGTGACCGCCTGATCGGGCGAACCGCGACCACCGATCATGTAAGTCGCGACGGTCCACGGCGCGCCGCAGAAACCGATCAGCGCGGTTTCTTTCGGTAGCGCGGCGCGAATGCGCGATACGCTTTCGGCCACCGACTGGAATTTCGGTTTGGCTTGCGCGAGGTTCAATTTCGCCAAGTCCGCGGCCGTTTTCAGCCCTTCGAGCCGAGGTCCCTCGCCCTCGACAAAGCTGACCGGTTGGCCAAGTGCATCGGGTACGACAAGGATATCGGAAAACAGTATGGCGGCGTCAAAACCGAAGCGCCGAATGGGCTGCAAGGTCACTTCGCATGCTAATTCCGGCGAGTAGCACAGGTTTAGAAACGAGCCTGCCTTTGCGCGCGTCGCTTTGTATTCGGGCAGGTAGCGCCCTGCTTGACGCATAAGCCAGACCGGTGGCGGATTGATCGACTGTCCGACAAACGGTTGTAGGAACCGCATCGTCTGCGCCTTGGCTTTGAGCGCTGAGTTATACTCGGCCATTTGCTTCTCTTTTCAAACTAAGATTCTAGTCTAAGTTTTTTATTATGACTCTTACCGCAGTGGATTGCGGGAATGCCGGAGTTGTCCATCGCTTTCCCCAGCTTGCCCCGACGATGTTAGTTTCCGACTAGTCCTAGCGGCCATCACATCAAGATCAACCAGCATTTCGTTTTTCTGTTCCGCACCAATTGGTTGGACAATACTTTGAACGGCGCAGCAACCAACTGGGCCAGTGGAAAAACAGTGAATGACCGGTGGAGAACGTAGCAACCCACAGGGGTTGCATTTCATTGGTGTTTGATATCAGCCCGATGGTGTTTGTGGATAGATTTGTGGATACTGACGCACGAGCGGTGAGCTGAGCCTTAGGTTGGAGCTACACTGTTAATAACGCGGGAAATGTCCACAGATGGCCAACGCCTTGCCTAGCTACTTTCACCTCCACCTGATTTCGGATTCAACTGGCGAAACTCTCACCACGATAGCAAAGGCGGCAGCCGTTCAATATGCCGAAGTTCGGCCGATTGAGCATGTGCATCCGTTGATCCGGAACCCGCGGCAACTCGACCGGGCACTGCAGGAAATAGCATCCGCCCCCGGCATCGTACTCTATACGATCGTCAACCGCGACTTGACTGCGGAACTCGAGCGCCGCTGCCGTGAACTAAAAGTGCCTTGTCTGCATGTACTCGAGCCGATCATGAAGATTTTCGAGAGTTATCTTGGCGCACCGCAAACGCCGATCGTTGCTGGCCAGCACGTGCTTGATGCGGAATACTTCCAACGGATCGACGCCCTCAATTTTTCGATGGCACACGATGACGGTCAGTTGCCAACAGACCTCAATGCAGCAGATATTATCATCCTCGGCATATCGCGGACATCGAAGACGCCGACCAGTATTTATCTAGCGCAGCGCGGGTACAAAACAGCCAACGTGCCGATCGTGCCCGAAATCCCGCTGCCGGAAGCTCTGACTGAACCACATGCCGCTTTCATCGTGGGTCTGGTCGCCAGTGCCGATCGGATCGCGGAGATCAGGCGAAATCGAGTGCGGTTTTTGGCAGATCGTAACCTCGATGAGTACGTCGATCGTGATCGGATCGCTCAGGAGATCGCCCATTCGCGACGGCTTTGCGCGCGGCACGGTTGGCCGGTGATCGACGTGTCGCGCCGTTCCATCGAGGAGACGGCGGCGCAAATCCTGCGGCTGTTCCATGACCGGGAGACGGGGGCCGATGCCAATGGCGATTCCGCCGATGGTTGATAATTCACGGCCGATCATACTGGCGTCGGGCAGCACCGCCAGGCGTGCCATGCTTGAGCAAGCTGGCGTAGCATTCACGATCGAGCCCGCGGAGATCGATGAAGCTGCGGTTCGCAATATGTTACTGCAAAATGATCCAGCAGCCCAACCGGCTACGATTGCGCAAGCACTGGCGCAAACCAAGGCGGAGACTGTGAGTAGGCGTATTGGCGGCGCCCTCGTGATCGGCTCGGATCAAATTCTCAATCTCGAATCGCTGATCATGACGAAACCGAACGATCTCGACGCGGTGCGGGCGACGCTGCAGCAGTTGCGAGGGCAAACCCACCAATTGCACTCTGCGGTTTCGATCGCGATCGATGGCGTTATGGTGTGGAGTACAGTTGATACGGCGAGCCTCACAATGCGGCGGTTTTCCACCGAGTTTCTCGATCGATATCTGGAACTGGAAGGAGAGAGTTTGCTCGCGGCGGTCGGAGCCTTCAAGCTCGAGGGGCGAGGGCTGCAATTGTTTCAAAAGATCGAAGGTGATTACTTCACAATACTCGGAATGCCGCTGTTACCATTGCTCGCCGAACTCAGGCTGCGTGGCGCGATCGAGACGTAGCCAGCGTGGACAAGTCGACAAGGAAGAACCGTATGTTGCTGATTGGATTGACCGGATCGATCGGCATGGGCAAGACGACTGCGGCCCAGCGTTTTCGACACAACGGCGTCCCGGTCATCGATGCGGATGCGCTGGTTCATGAACTCTATGTGGGCGGTGCGGTGGCGCCTATCGAGCTCGCGTTTCCAGGCGTTACTATTAACGGCCGCGTCGACCGGCCGACACTTTCGGCGCGGCTGCTGGTCGATCCGGCACAGTTCAAAGTGCTCGAACGAATAGTGCATCCGTTGGTGCAGTCGGCCGAACGCGACGCGCTGCATGCAGCAAAAGCGTCCGGCGCCACGATGGCTGTTCTGGAAGTGCCGCTGCTTTTTGAAACGGGGGGCGAAGCCCGGGTGGATGTAACTGTCGTCGTCAGTGCGCCGGCCGACATTCAACGTGCCCGTGTGCTCGCGCGCGATGGTATGACCGAGGCAAAAGCGGATGCAATACTTAAACGGCAGTTGAGTGACGCAGAAAAGCGCAAACGTTGTGATTTCGTTGTGGACACAGGCGGCAAAATTGCCGCTGCCGAAGCACAGATCGATGCAATCATCGTACAGTTGCGCGGTCGATCTGGAACCGCGTTTGACAAATCCTGGATCTGAAATGCCGTGGGGGCTGGATCCAATGCGCGAGATCGTACTCGATACTGAAACGACCGGCTTGGATCCCAAACGTGGTGACCGGTTGATCGAGATCGGCTGCATCGAATTGTTCAACCGCAATCCGACTGGCGTCGAGTTTCACGCCTTTATCAATCCGCAAGATCGTGAGGTGCACCCCGATGCCGAGCGCGTCCACGGCATCTCATCGGTTTTTCTCAGGGATAAACCGTCATTCTCGGCCGTTGCCACCGATTTTCTGGATTTCATCGGCGCCTCCATGCTCGTGATCCATAATGCCAACTTCGATATTGGGTTTATCAATATGGAGTTGGAACGGATCAAAGGGCAGATCATCACGATGGATCGCGTGACTGATACGCTGGCTTTGGCGCGTCGGAAGCACCCGGCTGGCCCCAACACCCTTGATGCGCTCTGCAAGCGCTACGGCATTGATAATACGAAACGTACCAAGCACGGGGCGATCGTTGATTCGCTGTTGCTCGCCGAGGTCTATGTTGAGTTGCTGGGCGAGCGCCAAGCGATGCTCGGGCTCGCTCGAGATTCCTACCAGCCAATGGGTACGAATGGACGTGCGCTCGCGCGCGTTATTCCCCTAAGGCCAAATGTCTTAGCGCCGCGTCTGACCGAAGCGGACGTGCTTGCGCATATAGCTTTCGTCGAGACGCTTGGTGAAAAGGCGCTGTGGAATCGGTATCTCGAGTGACGTGCCCACTCGCTGGCGGTCAGCTGATCGGTTGAGAACCATTGCTCTTGGTGTCGCCGGTTTGTTTACGGTTTATAAACAGCGATGCAAAATCGATCGGATCGAGCATCAAGGGAGGAAAACCGCCCTCTCGGGTCAAATCGGCGATGAGGCGGCGCACGAATGGAAATAACAGTGCTGGCGCATTGACCAGCAAGAATGGCTCGACTGCCTCCTGTGGCATGTTCTCCAATTTGAACATCCCGCCATATTCAATGGCGAGCTTATAGAGCGCGCCGGTCTTGCTTGTGGCATTCGCCTCGAATTCAATCACGCTTTCGAACACCATCGGTCCCACTTGCCGGGCGTTGACGTTGACCTCCACCTGCAGTTGGGGGCTCTCGACCGGGACATCCATCGCTTTGCCGACGTTCGGACTCTCGAACGACAGATCCTTGATGTATTGGCCCATGACACGGATGTTAGGTTCGGCTCTTGCGGCCGCCACAACATTCGACGCGCTCGTTTGATCGACCATGACAGAACCCGCGATAGTTGGTTTTCGACGACTGAGCGACATTGGCTATCACGGTGCGCGTACCGCCGCAATCGAACCATGGGCCCTCTATCGTGGCCCAGGGTCGCGATCCGGTTTTATCGGCTTCTCATCTATGCGTTCAAATTCACCGTCGATGACCGGACCTTTGGTGGCTGACTTATTTGTGCGCGGTTGAGCATCCTGAGGCGGCTGCTGAGTACCTTTGGGATGCTGTCCGGCTCGTCCAAAGGTCGACCCACTGATCGCCCCGCCCGTCATCTGCTTTAGGAGCCAAGCGCCGACCACCGCTCGCACCGGAGGGATAAGCAACAAGATACCGGCGCAATCGGTGATTGGTCCAGGAGCGATTAGAAGTATGCCGGAAGATATCAGCAAGACTGTATCCATAACCGCCGCAGCCGGCGGTTCGCCACTGCCAAAGCTCTTCATGCCGCGCCTTAGCGCGGTGAGGCCCTGGTATTGCAGGATTGCCAGTCCAAGCCCGGCCGTCGCAAAAATAATCAACATCGCCGGCCAGAAGCCGATCACCTGCCCAAGCTTGATCAAAAGCGCCAACTCCAGCATTGGCAAAGCGATCAAAAACAGCAGCAATCCGAACCGCATGATCGAGACCTTGGCGCTGAACGATAGTTAAGACTGAACTGTGAGGTAGCTTACTGCAAACGAGATATAGGCCGATATGTCATTAAGGTTGGCTTCGCCATAGCAATGTCCTAAGTTTAGGGCATTGTCGCAGTGCAACCTCGAAACGGTTTGCCAAATGATCCCTTCGACACCGCTACCTCTAGATTGGCGGACGATGCGATCATATATGAAGTTAGTTGTGCTGCTTGCTTGAGAAAGCCCGATCCCGATGGATGGCCAGATTAATATACTGACGCTTTTATCGCTGATCATCGCCGTGATCGTGATTTTCAAGCTGAGAAGCGTCCTTGGCAGGCGTACGCCAGACGACGAGGCGCGGATCGACAAGCGTATGCGCGCGGAGCAGGCTGAACGCCAGGCCGCCGCCGTTGAGGACAAAGTCGTGACTTTGCCTCGGCGCGGCCCAGAACTTCCGCCCACGGCTGTCGGCGCTGAGACGGCCGTCGCCGAGGCGGAGGCGCGTATGAAGGCCTACGCTGGCGGCGATGCTGCGATCGAGCGGGGGTTGTTGGAGCTGTCCCAGAGCGACTCGGCGTTTGATCCGAAACATTTTGTCGATGGCGCCAAGCAAGCTTATGAAATGATCGTAACCGCCTTCGCCGAAGGCAATCGGAAGGTTCTGAAGGATCTCTTGAGCAAAGAGGTTTTTGAGGGGTTCGCCAGCGCCATTGCTGAACGCGAAGGCCGCGCGGAGCAGATCGACCAGAGTTTTGTCGGCATCAACCGAGCCAATATCGTCGAAGCTGAGGTCAAGTCCGGTTTGGCTCAGCTGACGGTGAAGTTTGTCAGTCAGTTGATTTCGGCCACGCGCGACAAGTCGGGTACGGTGATCAGTGGTGATCCACAAAAGATCAAGGAAGTGACCGACATTTGGACGTTCGCACGCGAAACGACATCACGTAATCCGAACTGGCGTCTCGTGGCGACACAATCGCAGAACTGACGTGTAGGAGCTGCAGCCGAGATCATGCCGGAGGCAGATCCACTTTGTCGAGACTTTCGTTCCCTCACTCGATCAGGCTCGCGGTTATGGGTGCCGCCCTCGCATCGGCCCTTGCCGTTTTTGTCATACCCAGCCATGCCCAAACGCGAACTGCGACAGGTGGGGCCGTGAAGATGACCGCGACTAAATTCGTGCCGGTGTTGTTCGCCGAGCTTCTTGGCTGGCAACAAGAGGACCATCTGGCAGCTCTCAAGGCATTCGTAAGTTCCTGCGGAATTATTATCGCGGCGTCGAAAGCCGGCAACAAAGGCGGTGCCGAGCCAACCCCTCCAGCACTGTTGCGTGCCTGCGAAGAAGCCCTCAAGCTCGATCTCAAAAGTGTTGCGCTGCCCGCGGCAAAAGCTTTTTTTGAATCACATTTTACGCCCCACAAAGTCGAACATAAGGGCGCGCCGGGGCTGCTTACAGGCTATTACGAACCGGTGATTTCTGGTTCGCGAAAGCCGAATGCGAAGTTCTCAATCCCGATCTACAATCGACCTCCCGATTTGACGAATCTCGTCGAGGAAAGTCAGCGCGGTGCAAAGGATGGGACGCTAACTCACGGACGAAAAACAGCGAAAGGTGTCGGGCCTTATGCGACACGGGCCGAGATTGAGCAGGGTGCGCTGAAGGGCAAGGGCCTCGAATTAATGTACCTTGCCAACCCGGTTGATGCTTTTTTCATGCAGATCCAAGGCTCAGGCCGGATCAAGTTGCCGGACGGCTCGATGGTACGGGTTAGTTACGACGGCAAGAACGGCCACCCCTACACGTCGATCGGGCGCCATTTGATCGACACTGGCCTTTTCCCCGCAGACAAGATGTCGCTCGACGCACTGGGCAATTGGTTGAAGGCCGATCCCGAGCGCGGCAGACGCGCGATGTGGCAGAATAAATCCTACGTGTTCTTCCGCGAGCTCAAAGGGAAAGAAGCCGAGGGCGCGCTTGGCGTGCTGAACATTCCTCTTACTACCGGACGATCACTAGCGGTCGATGCCGGTGTGCACGTCATCGGGACACCGGTTTATGTTAGCGCGCCGACCCTCACGCACGCGCAGAAGTCGGGCGGCTTTCATCGATTGATGGTGGCGCAGGACGTCGGCTCAGCTATCAAAGGGCCGGAGCGCGGCGACATTTACTTCGGAACTGGCGACTCGGCTGGGCAACTCGCCGGCATTACGAAGCATCCCGGCGTCTTTTTCGTTCTGTTACCCCGTGGGTTGGCCGAGGCGGTCAACGGCCGCGACAAATCTGCGAGCACTGGAACTTCAATTGCGCCCTCCGGCTCGCTCTCGCTACGTGCCGAGCCATGAAACGGCGCGGCAAGGACGGATTATCGAGCGAAGATGAGGTGCTGTGGGCGCATGTCGCTCGATCGGTCACGCGCATGGAACAGCGACGGCGCATCAATACGTCAGTAGGCGCACTCGCCGATGTGGACGTCCAAGGTAAGCGGGTGAAGTCCGCGCGAGAGCCAATTTCGCCTTCCGCGAATGCTCCAGCGCAACAAGAGCGGCGGATGCCTTCACGACCATCCGTGCGGCAACCTGGGGCGGGCAGCATCGAGCCTCGCAAGGCCAAGCGAATCGCAAAAGGCCGCGATGAGATCGATGCGCGGATCGATTTGCACGGGATGCGCCAGGCGGAAGCGCACGGTGTGCTGCGCGACTTTCTTATGCGGGCACATCACAAGGGCTTCCGGATGGTGCTGGTGATCACCGGCAAGGGCCGGCCGGATGATCATGACCGGCATGCGCCGTTCGATATGTTCCAGGACCGAGATCGCGGCGTGCTGCGCCGTAACGTGCCGCGTTGGCTGGCCGAACCCGAGCTGCGCGCCATCGTCGTCGGCCACACCAGCGCCCATGCAAAACACGGTGGCGACGGCGCGTTTTACGTCCAGCTGCGCAATCGCGAGAAGTTTCGCGGCTGATCGTAAGTGCGTGGTGTTTTGTTACGGACGTAAGCGCGCGTCCTAACCAACCTAAGATTGATCCTTGGGTTCGTCCGTTTCTTTGCTGCCATCGTCGGCTGGCATGATGATGATAACCCGGCCAACGACGATGTTCACATCGGGCACGTAGGCTTCAACGAATGGCACGAACTCGGTTTTGGCGGTGCCGTCGCGCGCGATTTCCAGCAGATCGCCAGCACCAAAGTTCTCGACGGCTTTGATCGAGCCGATCCGCACGCCGCTCGGATCGACGGCTTCGAGGCCGATCAGATCTTCGTGGAAATATTCGCCGGGTTCGGCATCGCCAAGGGCCGACCGGGCCGCATGAAGCGCGGTGCCTTTCAGGGCTTCGGCGGCGTTGCGATCGGCGACACCGGCGACGCGAACGACGACGCCCTTCGGCATTACCCGCACGACCTTCAGCTTGTACGATTTCGTGCCGGTCGCGTCCGTCAGCGACCCGTAGGCGTCGATGTCGGCCGGATCAGCCGTGTACGATTTCACCACCACCTCGCCGCGGATGCCGTGAGCACCCGCGACGTGACCGAGGAGAACGAGTTTCTTGTCAGGTGCCACGCGGCGACCTTCCTCACAGAGCGAAAAGGCCTACGCCGCAGCTGCGGCTTCCTTGGCCTTGGCTTCGGCCTTGGCGGCTTCGGCCTTCTCACGCTCGACGCGCTTCTTCTTCGGCAGCGCTTTCTCTGGATTGACGGGGGCCGTGCGCTTCATCAAGCCGTTGGCATCGAGGATACGGGCGACGCGGTCTGACGGCTGGGCCCCGACCGACAACCAGTACTTCGCGCGCTCGAGGTCAATCTTAACGCGGGCTTCGTCGGTCTTCGGCAGCATCGGGTTGAAGGTGCCGATCTGTTCGATGTAGCGGCCATCGCGCGGCGAGGCGCTGTGGGCGACGACGATGTAATAGTATGGGCGCTTCTTGGCGCCGCCACGTGACAGGCGAATCTTGGTGGACATTAGGTCGTCTCCTGGTTGGTTCGGTTCATGCGTTGATTGGTGAGTGCGGAAGCTGGCGTAACGCGCCGACAGCCCACGCCGGAAATTCATTTCTTTTTGCCCGGCAGTCCGGGCAGCCCCGGAAAGCGCGCGCCGCCAAGACCGGGTAGTCCGCCGCCACCGAGGCCGGGAAGCTTCGGCATTCCGCCCGGCATGGGTGGAATGCCTTTCGGCATTTCGCCGCGTTTCAGGCTTTCGAGCATCTCTGGCGAGATGTCGGGTGGCATACCGCCACCGCCCATCCCGGCCGGGCCGCCCATACCGCCACCGCCAAGCCCGAGCATGCCGGCCATCTTGCCCATCATGCCCTTGTTCTTACCCATGGCTTTCATCATGTCGGCCATGTCGCGGTGCTGCTTGATGAGCTTGTTGATCTCCTCGACCTTTGCACCAGCGCCGGCGGCAATCCGGCGCTTGCGTTTGCCGTCGAGGATCTTCGGGCTCGCACGTTCCTTCTTCGTCATCGACATGATGATTGCGTGCTGACGCTTCAGCATCTTCTCGCCGATGCCGGTATCGGCCATCTGCGATTTGAGCTTGGCGACGCCGGGCATCATTCCCATGATGCCGCCGAGCCCACCCATTTTTTCCATCTGCTTGAGCTGGTCGGCCATGTCCTGCAGATCGAAGCCGCCCTTCTGCATCTTGGCAGCCATCTTTGCCGCTTGATCGGCATCGACGACGCCAGCGGCGCGCTCGACCAAGCTGAGAATGTCGCCCATGCCAAGGATGCGGTTGGCGATGCGGTCGGGATGGAAGTCCTCGAGTGCGTCCCATTTTTCGCCGACGCCCATCAGCTTGATCGGGCGGCCCGTGACCGCGCGCATCGACAGGGCGGCACCACCACGGCCATCGCCGTCGACGCGGGTCAGAACAATACCGGTGACGCCGAGGCGGCCTTCAAAGGCTTTCGCCGTGTTGACGGCGTCCTGGCCGGTCAATGCGTCGGCGACGAGCAATGTTTCGTGCGGCTTCGTCGCCAACTTGACGGCGGCGACTTCTTCCATCAGCACTTCGTCGATCGTGGTGCGGCCGGCGGTGTCGAGCAGGACGACGTCGTAGCCGCCGAGACGGGCGGCCTCCATCGCGCGCTTGGCGATCTCCAACGGTTGCTGACCGGCAATGATCGGCAGCGTCTCAACTTTGGTCTGCTCGCCCAGAATGCGGAGCTGCTCTTGTGCGGCCGGGCGCCGCGTATCGAGCGACGCCATCAGGACTTTCTTCTTGTCCCGGTTGGTCAGGCGATAGGCAATCTTGGCGGTCGTCGTCGTTTTACCCGAACCTTGCAAGCCAACCATCAGGATCGCAACCGGTGGCTGGGCGACGAGATCGATCGGCTGTGCATTGGAGCCGAGCATCGCCACGAGCTCGTCGTAGACGATCTTGACGACCATCTGGCCCGGCGTCACCGATTTGATGACGTTCTGGCCGACGGCCTTCGCCTTCACTTTGTCGGTGAAGTCCTTGACCACATCGAGTGCAACGTCAGCCTCGAGCAGCGCGCGCCGAACCTCCCGCATCGCCTCCGTCACGTCCGCTTCGCTCAGCGCGCCGCGGCGCGTGAGTTTGTCGAGGACGCCGGATAAGCGTTCGGAAAGCGATTGGAACATGCGTAAAGCCTCGTCTATTAAGCGCCGGGAA
>JANLXZ010000278.1:0-3589 GCA_031365375.1 Hyphomicrobiaceae bacterium
CCAAATTCGGCCTTGAGAAACCTAATGTCGAGCAAATCTCCATGGGAGAAGTAACAGACATAGCAACGGCTCTCCGGGGCGGGGTCACCGCTCCGGTTCTGCTATCGCCCGTACATGATACCTCTGTTTTTAAGTGCGGGCACGAAGCGCTTGATGACTATCTTCGATTGCGTGCAAAGAAATCTTCTGAAACAAACTTTGGCAAGACGTTTGTCGTTTGCCATGGCGTTACGGTGATTGGTTATTACACTTTGGCGATGGGCGCTGAGAAGCGTGCCGCCGTTCCCAAGAAAATCCAGAAGAATTCGCCGGAGCATATCCCGCTTCTGCTGCTTGCGCGCCTCGCAGTAGACAACAGGTTTAAACGGAAGGGCATTGGGAGAGCGATGCTAAAGGATGCTTTGCTCCGCGCCGTGCAGGTCTCCCAAATCGTTGGTGTTCGAGCTGTGATTGTCCACGCCATCGATGAAGAAGCAAGAAGTTTTTACCAGAAGTACGAGTTCATAGAGTTCCCGGCGGAGTCGCGCACAATGTTCCTACCAATAAAAACAATCAAAGAAGCCTAGTCGGCCGGAGAGTATATCTCCACGTTCCGAATGATCGACAAGTGTTGGTGGCAACTCCGTCCTCTAGTAACCTCCCCTCACCCCTTATCCTTCTCCTCCCCCGCCTTCTTCTCCTTCACCAGCGCCTTCCGCTTGGTGAGGTTGGCGCGCAGTTGTTCGGCGAGACGGGCCTCGCGGGACTTCGCGCGCTCAGGCTTGGCAGTTTTGTCGTCGGTCACGGCAAACCTTTATTCCAGCAGTTGTTGCACGTATTCTATCATGCATAGTTGATCGGAACCGAAGCAAATGGCTTGCGGTACGTTACACCTTGTGGCAGTTGCTTGGCTCAAGCTGCAGTAGCTCAGTGGTAGAGCACTTCATTGGTAATGAAGAGGTCGGGGGTTCAATCCCCCCCTGCAGCACCATCCGACCCTTAGGGCGTTGAAATACCTGATTTTCCTGTGTTTACCGGCCTCCTGTTAGCGAAATCGCTACACAGTTTTGGTACACAGGAGCATGCCAACCATGCCGTCACACCTGACCGGATTGACCTTGAAGGGGCGGGTCTGGTGGATCCGTTTTCGCATCCCCGCCGACATCAGCGCCACCTATCCCAAGCGCGAAGAACTTGAAAATCTCGAGACCCGGGATCGCGCGGTGGCTGAACGCAGATACCCCGACGGACTAAAGGCGATCCAGGCCCGCCTAGATCAGCATCGCGCCAGCATAGTCGGCGCGCCAAAACCACCCGTCACCACTATGCCAACCGATCATCATGCCGCCTGCGCCGCTCGCTACGCTGAACTTGTCAAGGCGCAGCCCTTGCGACGGCGTGCTCTCCTGCAGAGAGCGCGGGATGATGAAGCCGCATTCTGGCGGGGTGAGATCATCCCCCTGCCCGATGACAATGTGGATGATGCTGACTACGACCTGCGCCCGGATTTTTGGCGCGACCGGATTGCTGCAGCAGAGGGCACTCTAGAAACGGCTTTCCTCTACCTCGTCGATCGTGAACAGCGAAAACGCCTAGCGCTGTTACAGAACCGTCACAGCATCGGCGATTGCGATGAATTCTTAAATCTTGCTCGCAAGCTCGACCCGAGTAGTAAAGGCGCGCCGCTCGACAGCTTCGCTTTCGATCTAATGTTGAGTGAGATCCATGCGTTGCAGGACATTGCGGCCAAGGACCAGACGCGGCTCGCTCGGCTGACGAGGCCGCCGATCTCAGCCACCGAAGCTGTGCCGGTGGCGGCCCCAAAAGACAACCCGCTGTTGTCGGTGGCGAGGGTCGAGTGGCTGAAAGAAAAGGTTCACGGAAGTGATCTAACCGCAGGCCATCTCGGCGCGTCACAAGAAGCGATCGACCTGTTCATTGAAATCGTCGGTGACAAACCGATTGCGTCGTATCGAAAGAGTGATGCGCGCGACTATAAGGCGCTGGTGTCAACCTTGCCGCCCAATCGGCGGAAGACGAAGGCACTTCGCGGCTTATCTGCGCGGGCCGCCGCGGCGGAGGCATCGCGCCTTAAATTGCCACCGATGGGCGTCGAGACGATCAACAAGCGTCTCGCCATCTTGTCGAGCGTGTTCAAGTGGCTGCAACAGAACTACGACGCCGTTACGATCAACCCGTTTGATGGCGCAACCATTGCCGAAAAGGCAAATGCCCGCGACGGCAAGAATCCGTTCACGTTGGTTGATCTAACCGCGATCTTTGCCGCTCCAATATACACCGGATGCGCATCAGCACGCGACTGGTCGACACCGGGGACGTTTGGGATGCGCGATAAGGCCGTGTTCTGGCTTCCCCTCCTCGGCCTGTACACAGGGGCGCGGGCTAATGAACTTTGTAAGCTCAAAGTCACCGATGTCCGGCAAGAGGGCGATATTTGGTATTTGGACATCAACGAAGAAGCCCACTCAAATCCGAAAATACGACCTAACGTTAAAACACCGTCGTCGGTTCGCCGAATCCCGCTTCACCCCGATCTGATCGCTTTTAGATTTCTCGATCACGTTGACGCTCAGCGTACGAACAGAGCGGAACTCCTCTTTTCGGAATTGAAACCTAACGCAATTGGCAAGATGCAGGACGGCTTTGGCAAACACTTCCGCCGGTTCTTGATCTCCGTCGGCGTGAAACGGGCGAAGATCGACTTCCACAGCTTCCGACACACGTGGGTGGATGCCTGCGCTAATTCTGGGATCGCCGACGGAACAACGCTTCGTCTAAAGGGGGACGCGCTTCCCGGCACGTTGAACCGGTATGGCAACGGCAAAGCCGATCTGGAGCTGCTTGCGGCGGGAATGGAGCTGCTTGACTTCAAAGGGCTCGACTTGGATCACATTAAAAAGCGTAGCGAATAACCCAGTTGCGCGCGCCGCGCGCCGATCGCTGGCGACAAACTGCCGTCGGAATTCGAAATGCCGTCACTCGCGCTAGCCAGTTACGGCACGCATCTAACTACTGGCGCCCGGTGGTATTCAAACAAGTTGTGATTGGAACGGCATTATCCCATCCAGACGAAGTTCGGCTGAATTGTTATTCAGAATAACAAAAATTGTTATATTAAATAACTTCGAGATAACATTAACTTCATTCTCCGATTGAGCTTTCTTTATCTCTATAATTTGCCTACTTGCTCGCCAGCTGCATTGCTGCCTTGTTTCTTCACGAGGCGGTGCTAGGCCCTCAAGAAAGTGCCAAAATCATGCTCGCCTATGATCAAACACATCCGCCTTCCTTTCCTGATTGCAAAGACGACTATATCAAAATTTATCACGCCGTTTTCGATCGGATGATCAAGCGCGAGCGCCGGAGGTACTACGTCGAGCAAAGAAACTGTTCGGGAGATTCTGACGTTTTGATGCCTGCTCGAAATGCAGATGGCGTGACTTATCTCCACCGGCAAACTCAAGGTGGATACACAATTCACGCTCAGATTATCGGAATGCACGCATGAAACGAGAACGGTCACCCCGCCTACATGGTGGTCAACGAACCGAGTGACGGTGCAATCACTGTCGACGGTGCGCCTGTTGAG
>JANLXZ010000290.1:0-24112 GCA_031365375.1 Hyphomicrobiaceae bacterium
CAAGACACCATCAAGATCCCAAACATCATAGAGCTCTCGGGCGGTGGTGCCACTGTCGGCAAGAACTGGCAGAACGGCTCGCAATTGGCGGTTGACGAGATCAACGCCAAGGGCGGTATCCTCGGCAAAAAAATTCAACTCGAGTTCGTTGACACCGCCTCCGATCCGGGCAAAGCGCGCGCCGGCATACAGCGTGCGATCGACGACAAGCCGATCGCAATCTTCGGGCCGATCTACTCGGGCAGCGTCAGCGCCACCATGAAGATGACGGCGGAAGCTGAAATTCCGCAGATCATCGGTGGCGAGGCAGCACCATTGACGGCGCAGGGCTCCAAGTACATCTTCCGCACCTCGTTCGGCCAAAACGTTTCCATGCCAAAGATCGCCAATTACATCCGCGATGATGTGAAGGCCAAGACGATCGCCATCGTCTATGTCAACAACGACTTTGGCAAAGGTGGCCGCAACGCCATCCTGAAAGAGTTCGAGACCCGCAACATCAAAGTCGTCGCCGATGTGTCGACAGAAGCCGGACAAGCCGATTTCGCTGCCGACGTCGTCAAGGTCAAGGCTGCAAATCCCGATGCCGTGTTCGTTTATGTCAACGAAGAAGAAAGCGCTCGCTTCCTGATCGAAGCGAAGAAGCAGGGTATCGACAAGCCGCTGATCGGCGAGACGACGCTGCTCGGCCAAAAGGTGATCGATCTCGCCAAGGATGCGGCCAACGGTGCCAAGGGCCATGTCGGTCTGACCGTCGATGCACCAATTCCAGCAGTTCAGGCTTTCAGCAAGAAGTTCGAAGACAAGTTTAAATACAAGCCCGATCATAACGGCATCAAGGGCTACATCGCGCCTTACATGCTGAAGGCGGCAGCTGAGAAAGCCGGTAAGCTCGACGCCAAGGCGATCGCCGCGGCACTGCACGGGCTGACCATTTCGCCCGACAAAGAGCCAGGCATCCTGATCGAAGGCACCTGGGACGAAACCGGTGAAATCGACCGCATCTCGTTCCTGGCCGAAATCAAAGACGGCAAACAGATCATCACCAAGACGCTGCCGAAGTTAAAGCCATAAGTGAGGGAGGCCCGTCAGCACCGGGGGGGGGCTGACGGGCGTTTTTTTTCGAGATGCGTCAGGTTCGAGCGGCAAGCCGACCTGTATCCTTGCGCCTCCAATCAACCGTGGAGCTCGAGACATGTCCGATTTCCTGCAACTCGTCATCGCCGGTCTCGCAACCGGAGCGATCTACGCACTCGCGGCCATCGGCTTCACGTTGCTGTGGCAGACTTCGCAGACGATCAACTTCGCCCAAGGCGAGTTTGTCATGCTGCCGGCATTCTTCGCACTGGCCGCGATGAAATGGTGGGGATTGCCGTTCTCGATCGCAGCGCTCCTCGCCATTGCGATGTCGATGCTGGTACTTGGCGTCATGTTCAAAAATATCATCGTCGATCCCTTGATCAAACAGGGCGTGCTGCCGATGGTGATCTCGACGATCGCATTGGCGATCTTTCTCAAAGACGGCGTCAAGGACGTCTATAGCGCTGAAGCGCAATCGTTCCCGACGATCCTGCCCGATATTATCTTGCCGATCCCCGGAATTAAGATCTCGCTCGCCCAAGTCGGGGTGCTGGTGGTCGCATTTTCGACCATCATGGGTCTGAGCTGGTTTCTCGCTGGCACTCGTACCGGCCGGCAAATGCAGGCCACCGCGCAGCACCCGACAGTCGCCCGAATCCTCGGCGTCAATGTCGAGCGCATGGTGATGTACACGTTCCTGATCAATGCCGGGCTTGCCGCCATGGCATCTCTTCTGATTTCGCCGATCTACCTCGCCAAATTCTCGAACGGTGAAACGTTGGGCCTCGTCGCCTTCGTTGCGGCGATCGTCGGTGGGTTCAACCAGGTGCGCGGCGCGATCGCCGGCGGGTTGATTGTCGGCGTAATCGACAATCTCGCGGCCGCTTACGTGTCGACCTCCTACCGGCAAGCGGTGCCGCTGGCACTGCTCGTTTTGATCATCCTGTTCAGGCCGCAGGGCTTGCTTGGCCGCAAAGAGGAGCGCGCGATATGAGCCTCTCCGATCTCAAGATTCCGCTGCTGGTGCTGGCGGCTGTACTCCTATTGGTGATCCCGGCTGACCTCACCGGTTTCGGCATCCCCTGGCCTGGCCTCAGGCGCTACGGCATGTTCATTCTGTCGTTGTGGCTCGTGACATCGATCGCGGCGATGGGGGTCAATCTGATCATGGGCTACGCCGGCCAGGAAAGTTTGGCGCAGGCAGCTTTCCTCGGCATCGGCGCCTACACGACGGCAATTCTGACCAAGGCCGGTGTGCCCTTCGGGGTCGCCTTCGTTGTGTCTGGTATCGCCTCGTTTTTGATCGGTATCATACTAGGGTTTCCGGCACTGCGCGTGCAGAAGCACTATCTCGCCTTCGTGACGCTCGCTTTCTCTGTCTTTGTTTGGCTCGTCATCCGCAACGAGGAATGGCTGACCGGCGGTGTCTCCGGCATTCAGGACGTCTCGCGGCCATCGCTGTTCGGCATCAGCCTGAAGCCGGCGCTGTACTATTACTGGTTCATCTGCGCGATCACGGCGATGCTTGGCGCCGCCATGTGGTGGATCATCCGCAGTCCCTGGGGACGGGCGTTCACCGCACTGCGCGAGAACGCGATCAGAGCGGAAAGTCTCGGCATCGACGTACGCGGCTACAAGCTGCTGGCGTTCGCGATCGGCTCGGCATACGGCGGTTTTGCCGGCGCGCTGTACGCACCGTTGGTCGAGTTCATCGACCCCACACCGTTCGCACTGGCGTCCTCGTTGCTCTACCTCCTGATGGTGATGTTGGGCGGCATGGGCACGTTGATCGGTCCCTTCATTGGCGCTGGCGTCGCAGTGTTATTTCCGGAGTGGTTGCGTTTTGCCGAGGGTCTGGCGCCGATCCTCTTCGCAGTTATCGTCATGATCATGGTAGCGCTGTGCCCGACCGGCATCGTCGGCCTGTTTGAGCGCATATTCGTAAAGCGCCGTCGACCGCATGCGGATGACAAGGGCCCCGTGCTCGGCGAGGTGAAGTCATGAGCAGCACCAATTCCAGCGTGCTTTCGGTGCGCAATCTGGCCAAGTCATTCGGCGGTGTGCAAGCGGTGCGCAACGTTTCTTTCGAGGTGCGTCAGGGCGAGATCCTTGGACTGATCGGCCCGAACGGATCCGGCAAGACGACACTTTTCAATTGTATTCTTGGGCAGTCGCTGCCGACCGATGGCGAAGTGCATGTTGACGGGCGCAACGTAACCGGTTTGCGGCCATCGCAACTCAGCCTGTTGGGCATCGGCCGGACCTTCCAGCTGCTACAGGTGTTTCCTCAGCTCACGGTGACCGAAAATCTCATCCTTGCCGGTCAGGAACACAAGGGCTCGCGGTTGACGCGATTGCTCGGCGCCGCGGACGCCGGGCTCTCGGGTGATGCCGAGCGCATGATCGAGTTTTTCCGGTTGGGCCACCTTGCCCATGACAAATCCGGCGGGCTGTCCTACGGCCAACAAAAACTGCTCGATTGCGCGATGGCATTCATGGCCGGGCCGCGCCTCGTACTGCTCGACGAACCGGCCGGCGGCGTCAATTTGTCGATGTTGGCCAACCTCAAGGAACGACTGCAGGCAATCAACGCCGAAACCGGCGCGACGTTCGTCGTCATCGAACACAACATGGAATTCGTGATGTCCTTGTGCACACGGATCATCGTGTTGGCGGAGGGTGAAATCATCGCCGAGGGATCGCCTGATGCAGTTCGCCGCGACCCAAAGGTTATCGAAGCATATCTCGGACATTGAGGACAAAAGCGATGTCGAGCGATTGCATTCTGACGCTTAAGGATGTCGTTGCCGGGTACGGCAAAATGACGATCCTGAACGGCACTACCGCCAGCATCCGGCGCGGCGCCATCACGACTGTGATCGGCCCCAACGGCGCTGGCAAGTCGACCATGTTCAAAACCATCTTCGGGTTGCTGGCAGTGCGCACCGGCAGAATTGAATTTGCCGGTACGGATACGACCAATTTCACGCCGCGCCAGATGCTCGATGCTGGGGTCAGCTTCGTGCCGCAGGGCCGCAATATTTTCCCCGAGCTCACCGTACGCCACAACCTGGAACTCGGCGGCGTGGCGCTTACCGACCAATCGAGCTTGCCCGCCAAAATCGATGCGATGATGCAGCGCTTCCCTATGTTGGCACAGAAGGCCGATACCCAGGCTGGCACCATGTCCGGCGGCCAGCAGAAGTTGCTCGAGGTGGCGCGCGGGCTGCTGCTCGATCCCAAGCTCATGCTGATCGACGAGCCCTCGATTGGCCTATCGCCGCTGATGGTGCAGGAGGTATTCGGCATCCTGAAGCAACTGCGCGACAGTGGCGTCACGATCCTGTTGATCGAGCAGAATGCCAAGCAGGCGCTTCAGCTTTCCGATTATGGCCTCGTTCTCGAACAAGGGCAGACGCGAATCGAGGACAAGGCATCGACGATTCTCGCCGATCCCCGTATCGCACAATTATTCCTGGGCGGTGGGTTGGCGCCGGCTGCCGAGGCCAAGCGATGACACCTGCGCCAATGCTGGTTGGCCTGATCGGCGCCAACATCATGAAATCGCTGTCGCCGGCGCTCCACGAAGATGCGTTCGCTGCGGCCGGAATGCGTGGGCATTATCACCTGATGGATCTCGATCGGCTGCCGGGACGCAAGCTGGAGGATCTCTTGCAGGCGGTGACACAGGCCGGTTTTGCCGGTGTCAACATTACGTTCCCCTGCAAGCAAGCGGTGATACCGCTGCTCGACGAAATCTCTGCCGAGGCACGGCAGATCGGCGCCGTCAATACGGTCACGATCTCAGAGAGCGGCCGGACAACCGGGCACAATACCGATCGCACTGGCTTTCAGCGTAGCTTCGAAGAAGTTCTGGGGCGAAACCGCGTCGAAGGTCAAACGACTGTCCTCGTCGGCGCAGGCGGTGCCGGTCGCGCGGTTGCCTCTGCATTAATGGATCTCGATGCTTCGAGCGTCATCATCCATGATACGGACAAGGTGCGCGCCTCGGCACTTGTCGCAGATCTAATTATGCTATTCGGCGCCGCCCGTTGCCACCTAGCCGACGATTTGACTGACGCGATCGCCGGTGCGGCCGGCCTCGTCAATGCAACCCCTGTCGGCATGTATGGCTTTCCCGGCAATCCGATTGAGCCGAGTGCGATCACTGCAAAACACTGGGTGGCCGACATCATCTATTCGCCGATCGAGACCGAATTGATCAAGGCAGCACGTCAACGCGGCGCCGCCGTTCTGACGGGCGGAGGGATGTGCGTACACCAGGCGGCCGAGACATTCCGCCTGTTCGCCCGTCGCCCGCCCGACGTCGCGCGTATGCATCGCACGTTCGAGACAGCGCTTGCGCGGCGCGACGCGGGACTGCGATCTGTTATCCAGCAACCGAACTCGAATTGATGGAAATTCTGCCGTGAAGATGTCCATTGCTACGGTGTCGCTAAGCGGCGGGCTCGAGGAGAAGCTCGAGGCAATAGCCGCCGCAGGGTTCAAGGGCGTCGAGATTTTCGAGAACGATCTCCTATCGTTCAATGGCACGCCGAAAGACGTACGCCGCACTGTCGCCGATCTCGGACTGGAGATTATCACCTTCCAGCCGTTTCGCGATTTCGAGGGCATGCCGGCGGAAAAACGAGCACGCGCCTTTACCCGCGCCGAACGCAAGTTCGATGTGATGGCAGAGCTCGGTTGCGACCTGCTGCTCGTATGCTCCAATGTCTCACCGGACAGTGCCGGCGGTATCGACCGCATTGCTGCCGACCTTCACGAATTGGGTAACCGCGCCAGCCAACGAGGACTGCGGATAGGATACGAAGCATTGGCCTGGGGCCGGCACATCAACGACTATCGCGACGCCTGGGAAGCCGTGCGGCGCGCCGATCATCCGGCAGTGGGCATTGTCCTCGATACCTTCCATACGCTCGCGAGGCGCACCGACCTCAAAGCAATGCGCTCAATTCCGCGTGACCGCATCTTCCTCGTTCAGGTCGCCGATGCACCGGCCCTCGACATGGATCCACTCTCCTGGAGCCGTCACTTCCGCAATTTTCCCGGTCAAGGCGATCTTCCGGTCCTCGACTTCATGGAGGCCTTGCAGGCAACCGGCTTCGATGGACTTCTGTCGCTCGAGATATTCAATGACCAATTCCGCGCGGGCTCGGCGCGCAGTGTCGCGCTCGACGGCCATCGATCGCTGATCTACCTCGCCGACCAACTGCGTGAACGTACTGGCGTTCCCGTCAAAGGTGTCGCGCCATTGCCGTCGCGGTCGCAGTGCCTTGGCACCGAGTTCATCGAGTTCGCGATCGACGAGAGCGAAGCAAAGCCTTTCGAGACAATGCTTTCGGGGCTCGGCTTCGCGCGCGCTGGTGTGCACAAGTCGAAGTCGGTGACCCGGTGGACGCAAGGCGCGATCAACATCGTTGTCAACACCGAGAAAGAAAGCTTCGCGCACTCCTACAACATCACGCATGGCACTAGCGTCTGTGCGATCGGTTTAAAGGTTGCCAACGCATCAGCCACTCTGGAGCGCGCACAGCGTTTACTCGACCAACCCTTCCGGCAGGCGGTTGGACCGGGTGAGCTAGAAATTCCTGCGGTGCGCGGGCTCGGCGGCAACCTCGTCTACTTCACCGACTCCAGCAGTGATCTCGCTCGCGTATGGGAGATCGAGTTCGAGGCGACAAGCCAAAACGATCGAGAAATCGGCGCAGGTTTAACGGTGATCGATCATATCTCGCAGTCGATGCACTACGAGGAAATGCTGACGTGGTTGCTGTTCTACACTTCGCTGCTCGATCTGCATAAAACACCGGAACAGGATGTGCTCGATCCGGGCGGCCTCGTGAAGAGCCAAGTTGTACAGTCGACCAACGGCGCGTTGCGCATCGTGCTCAATGCTTCGCAATCGAGCCGCACGCTATCGTCGCGCTTCCTCACGGAGGCCTTCGGTTCCGGCGTACAACACATCGCATTTTCGACCGCCGATATCTTTGCAACCGTGGCCCAGCTTCAGACCAATGGCGTCAAGCTGTTGGCGATTCCCGAAAACTATTACGACGACCTCGAAGCCAAGACAGAACTATCCGTCGAAGACCTTGCCCGCCTGAAGGCGCACAACATTCTCTACGAGCGTGATGGCGGCGGCGAGTTTTTTCAGGTCTATACGCGCACGTTCGAGGAGCGGTTTTTCTTTGAGATCGTCGAGCGCCGCGCCGGTTATACTGGCTTTGGCGCCACCAACGCGCAAATCCGCCTTACAGCGCAGGCGCGCCAGGCACGGCATCCCGCCATGCCCAGAGCTTGAGGTGCAATGATGTCCGATGAGCATTTTAAAGCCGGAATGAAGATTCGCCGGGAGGTACTGGGTGATGCCCATGTCGATCGGGCGGAGCAGCGTAAAACCGCGCTCGATGCCGACTTCCAGCAATTCATCACCGAGGGTGCTTGGGGCTCGGTCTGGACCCGGCCCGGCCTTGACCGGCCAACGCGATCTCTCCTGACGCTCGTCCTCCTCGCCGGCCTCGGTCATTGGGAAGAATTCCAGATGCATGTGCGCGCCGCCCGCAATACCGGCGCCACGCCCGACGCGATCAAGGAAGCATTGTTCCACGTAGCGGTGTACGCTGGCGTGCCGGCCGCAAACCGGGCGTTCGCAATTTTGAAAGAGACGGTTGCCGAGACAGCCGCAGTTAGCAATCAAGGAGGACATTCATGAGCAACGCAAAGATCAAGCCGCGCGATTGGACGACCCAGCCTAAGATGATCGAACCCGAATATAAATCCACTGCACTGCGCGGACCAACCAAGCCCTTGATCGTCGTGCCGCAGACGCTGTCGGAGATTACCGGCCCGGTCTACGGCCACGACACATTGCATCCCAATGACGCTGACTTGACCCTCAACGGCCGGCGTAATGGCGAACCACTTGGCGAGCGCATCATCGTTACCGGCCGGTTGCTGGACGAGGATGGTCGCGGCGTGCCGAACTCGCTCGTCGAAGTCTGGCAGGCCAACGCTTGTGGCCGCTACATCCACGTCGACGTTCATGACGCGCCGCTCGATCCGAACTTTATCGGCGGCGGCCGCTGCGTAACCGACGCGGAAGGTCGATACCGGTTTATGACGATCAAGCCCGGGGCATATCCTTGGGGCAACCATCACAATGCCTGGCGGCCGCAGCACATCCATTTCTCTGTTTTCGGTCCGACCTTTTTGACCCGGCTCGTGACGCAGATGTATTTCCCCGGCGACCCGCTGCTCGATTACGATCCGATCTTCAAAAGCGCGCCGGAAAAATCGCGTCGCCTGATGCTCTCGAAGTTCCGCATGGACTTGACCGAGCCGGAGTTCGCACTCGCTTATGAATTTGACATCGTTTTGCGCGGCCGCAACGAGACGCCGCCCGATAACGATTGATGAAAGATCTCGCCATGAGCCTGAAGCAAACACCATCGCAAACCGTCGGGCCCTACTTTGCCTACGGTCTCGCACCGACCCAGTACGGCTATCCGCTGCGCTCGATCGCGAGCGGTCAACTCGTTCTAAACGACACCGAGGGCGAGCGGATCCGCATTGAGGGCCGCGTATTGGACGGCAAGGGCGTAGCGGTGTTCGACGCGCTCATCGAGATCTGGCAAGCTGACGGGCGGGGCCGCTACGCTCACCCAGCCGATCCGCGCGGCTCCAACGCGAGTTTCAAGGGCTTTGGCCGCGTGGGCACCGGCACCGATCCCGAGCACCGATTTGTGTTCGACACGGTAAAGCCGGGCCCGGCTGACGCTGGCCAAGCCCCGCACATCAACGTCATCGTAATGTTGCGCGGCGTGCTCAATCACCTTTTCACACGAATTTACTTCTCGGACGAGACGACAGCGAATGACGCAGATCCAGTGCTCAGTGCCGTGCCGGTTGATCGGCGCGAAACGCTGATCGCCAAGCGCGCCGAGACAAATGCGGGCGTCATCTATCGCTTCGACATCCACATGCAGGGTCCGCAGGAAACCGTATTCCTCGACGCCTGATTAAAAAGGCGGTTGCGGAAAAGCACTGGTTCATCCCTGCTGATCCAGAATGCTCGTCCTTGGCAAGGGCAGCCGAATAATGAGACAAAGGGGAACTTTGATTCGAACCGAAAAGCAGGTCCTGTGCTGACGTTGGAATTGAATTCGGTTATGCTGGCGACGCTAGGCTTGTTTTTAGCAGGTGTTGTGAAGGGCGCTACTGGACTGGGATACGCGTCCTGCGCGTTGCCTTTTCTGGCCGTGGCGATCGGCCTCAAGACCGCAATGGTCTTGGTCATCTTTCCCGCCATGGCGACCAACGTCAGCCTCGCCTTGTCGACGGGTCACCTCCGCGAGACGATCGTTCGCTTCAAGCCGCTTTACTTGGCGATGCTGCCTGGCATCGTGCTTGGCGTACACCTTCTCACGGTCGTCAGCGCCGCGAGCGCGCTGCAACTTCTCGGGGTGGTGATCATGGTCTATGTGATCATCGCGATCGCCCGGCCGCACCTTTCCATTCCACATCATCTTCAAACAATTCTGCAATTGCCGACCGGCTTCTTGAATGGTGTGATGACCGGCCTGACCGGCGCTCAAGTGATGCCGTTGTTCCCCTATATGATGGCGCTCAATCTTGATGCGGGCCGGACACTACAGGCGATAAACATCGCCGTGTTAATCGGGTCCGCCATCCTTGGCCTCGGGCTCCTCGCAACCGGCATCATGACGCTGCCGCTGATGGGCTTGTCGATATTGGCTACCGCGCCCGCACTTTTCGGGGTCGCGTTTGGCGAAGCTGCGCGCAGTCGTATCCCGCTTGTCGCGTTTCGTCGATTGAGCTTGCTCACTCTGTTCCTAATGGGAGGGCTGATGCTTGCGCGATGAGATTTGCCAAATACCCGACGTTCCCGCAGGCCGAGAGCAAAGTTCCCCTCCTACGGTACTAGCTTGTGGTGATGCAGCTTTGACTGTGCAGTTTGCACAAACCGTTGATGCCGACATCAATGCGCGCGTCTTGGGTTTGGATTCGGAGATCAACAATGCGGGGCTAAGTGGTGTAATCGAGACCGCTCCGACTTATGGGTCGGTGCTGGTCTACTACGACCCCCTCGTCACCACGTTCGCGATACTTCGAAGTCGCATATTGGAGCTCTGTCAAAACGCGTCGGAAATTACTGACACCGGCGTTGGTTGGGTGATCCCCGTCGCCTACGGCGGCACCCATGGGTTCGATTTAGAGGCAGTTGCCCTCCACCACGGCATGCCTGCGGAAGAAATTGTCAGGCGGCACACGAGTTCTAGTTATCGCGTGTTCATGGTAGGATTTCTACCTGGCTTTACCTACCTCGGCGGGCTCGATCCGTTGCTCGCGATACCAAGACGGGCGGTGCCAAGGGTTACCGTGCCGGCCGGATCGATCGTGATCGGCGGGGTACAAACGGCGATTGGATCAATCGTCGGCCCGAGCGGTTGGCATGTCGTGGGCTCCACACCGGTCTGCTCCTTTATGCCCGAGCGAGACCCGGTGATCTTCATCAATCCAGGCGACAGGATCGTATTTGAGCCGATTTCAACTGCGGAGCATCGCTCCCTTAGTGCGGCGGCCGCGCGGGGCGAGCTCGTCGCAAAATCGATCGCGTGACCAAGCTTGTCATCAAAAGATGCGGTCCGCTGACCTCGATCCAGGATAAAGGACGTCCGGGTTGGCTTCGCTTCGGCTTGGCCGCTGCAGGTGCCGCAGATCCGCTTGCACTTGTGGCCGCCAATATACTCGTCGGCAATCCGGCAGACACTGCCTGCATCGAATTCGTGATGACCGGCGCCACGTTCGAAGTTGTCGGCGGCTCAGCGCGCCTGGCCGTCACCGGCGCTCGGATGCCGCTTGCACACGATGGCAAACGTATTGCCGATCACACGTCGTTCGTATTGCAACCGGGCAGCACTTTGGAAATCGGGGGTGCTGGAACGGGGGTATACGCCATACTCGCGGTGGAAGGCGGTTTTGATATCGAGCCGGAGCTCGGCAGCAGGTCCCTGCATGCACGCGCGGGCATCGGTGGTCTCGATGGAAAGTATCTTACTGCCGGCAGTGTCTTGCCGTTGATCCAACAGGAGGCTCGCCCCCGAAACCAGGTTTACGTCGATCCGATAGCCCTTGCGGCGGTAACACCGCTCCGAGCCGTGCTTGGTCCACAAGAAGGCTACGTAACACCCGAAGCTCTGACAACGTTCTTCAATTCTGAGTACACGGTCACAATGGAGGTCGATCGCATGGGCTGCCGCCTTTCCGGCCCACGCATCGAGCACGTCAATGGCTTCAACATCGTCTCCGACGGCATTGTCGGCGGCTCAATTCAAATCCCCGGATCGGGTCAGCCGATCGTCATGTTGGTCGATCGACAGACAACCGGCGGCTACCCCAAGATCGCCACCGTCATCACGCCCGATGTTCGGCTTCTCATGCAACGGCGTCCGGGCGAAGTTGTCAGATTCCAACAGATAACCGTCGAGCATTCACGTGAGATTGCCCAGTCTGTCGCAGCACAGATGGTCCATCTCCGGCAATCGTTGCGGGACGTTCGCGCTGCCGGGATCTTCAGCGACCAACTAATGGAGTGCAATCTGGCCGGTGATGCGCTGAGTGCGCTCGACCCGCTGACGTGGCCGCGGCACCTTACGCCGCAACCCTGACTGCGCTGTTCCACTTAGCGATCGTGCCCACTACCTGTGCAAGCGGCAGTGGACGACTGAACAGATAGCCTTGTGCTTCGTCGTAGCCGAGCGCTTCGAGCCTCGCCCGCTGCTCCTCGGTTTCCACACCTTCGGCTGTCGTTTGCATTCCGCTTGCGATAGCAATTTCAACGACAGCCTTGATCACCGCCGCCGAGCTGGCGCTTGCTCCGAGCTTGGAAACAAAACTCCGATCGACCTTTATGCGATCGAAGGGGAAACTTTGCAGGTAGCTCAACGAAGAATAACCCGTGCCGAAATCGTCCATGGCGATCCGCACGCCGAGTTTTTTGAGGCCGTGAAGGGTCGCAACCGTACTTTCGGTGTTTCGCATCAGCAGCCCCTCGGTAATTTCGAGCTCGAGGCGTGCCGGCGCAAGCCCGGTATCGACCAGAATAGTTTCGACCATCTTGACAAGGTCGACACTCCCAAACTGCAGAGGCGAAAGATTGACTGCTACACCGATCTCGCTTGGCCACTTCATCGCTTGACTGCAGGCCTCCTTCAACGCCCATTCACCCAGAACCATAATCAGCCCCGTATCCTCGGCAATCGGAATGAACTTGTCAGGAGGAATCGGGCCCATTACCGGATGATTCCAGCGCGCGAGAGCCTCGAAGCCGATGATGGTATTGTCCTTCAAATTGATGATCGGCTGATAGTGGAGTTCGAGTTGTTGTTCGGCGATTGCGATTCGTAGGTCGACCTCGATCGCTTGGCGTGCTTGGATTTCCTCGTTCATTTCCTTGGCGAAGAACTGATATCTTCCGCGCCCAGCTGCCTTGGCAGCATAGAGCGCCAGATCCGCTGCAATGAGCAAATCATTCGTCGAACGACCATCTATCGGAGCGACGGCCACACCAATACTGGTGCCTATCAAGATCTGTCGACCGTCGATTTCGTATGGCCGCCCGATCGCTTCTACAAGCCGCTGCACCACGATCTGACAGGTTCGCGCAGACTTGATCGGCGTCAGTACGACGGCGAATTCGTCGCCACCCAATCGAGCTACCAAGTCGGTCGAACGAAGCGATCGGGTAAGGCGTTCGGCGACCGCTTTCAGCAATTGATCGCCAACCGCATGTCCCTGAGTGTCATTGACGTTTTTAAACCGATCGAGATCGAGACAGAGGATGCCAAAGTTGTTGCTGGTGTCCTCGGTCAGCCGATCTACAGCTTCGATGAGAACGCGGCGGTTTGCGAGGCCTGTCAGAGCGTCTTCGCAGGCACGTTTGTTGGCCTCCGTCTGCGCCTGCCTCCGCCGGGTGATGTCGGTGAACGTGCGAACAAATCCACCGTCCGCAGTTCGTGTACTTCGCACTTCGATTACCGTTCCATCCGGTCGGGTGCGCTCATACATTTTGAACTTACCTGCAACGTCATTCGGCCCGAAAATATCAAGCGGATTGACATGCGCTTTGATATTCGAGTTGGCAAACTCGCCGTGCTCGTGCTGATAACGGACGAGTTCATCGAAGCGCGGCCTATCGGCAAGAAAGCGCTGCGGCAAATCAAGCAACTCTATGCACTTTTGGTTCATGATCGGGATCCGAAGATCCTTCGTCACCATCGCAATGCCTTGCGTCATGTGCTCCAGCGTCAGCTCAAGCTGGAGCGCCTTGTGTTTCAACTGACGATCCGAATCACGGGTATGCCATGTCGACATTCCGATCATCACTGACAGCGTCGTTCCAGCCAGCAGCATCCAGAACAGGCTCCATTGCGAGTCCTGGTAAATCGCGTCCTCGGGGATGCTGGTGCTGACGATCAGCGGATGCCCGGCCACGTTACGCACTCCAACCAGGCGCGGTACACCCGCCACTGTGACGGCATCCGAAAACGTTTGAGTGTGCTCGGAATTCGCGAACGCCAGTCTCCGGTCGCCGGTGAGGTCTTTCCCCAGCGAGAACTGATACTCCGGATCTCCGCCTGTCGCTCTAACCAATCCATCGGTGCCTATCAGTGTATAGGTGGCGCCGCGACCCAGTTCGATTCGACCGTAAAACTTGGCAAAATGCTCGGGGTTGAATGAGGCGACGATAACGCCTCCGAACCCGCCGTCCGGCTTACTGAAACGGCGTGTCAATTGGACCGACCATTTGCCACTAGCCCGCCCGACGACTGGCTTGCTGATAAAAAGTTGATCGGTCATGCTGCCGACGTGAACGCGATAGTGCTCGCGATCGCTCAAATCTGTTGGCGGTGCTGGTTGTGGACCAACGTTCGACGCCCGCATGATACCATCCGCATCGATGATCGCGACCTGCACGATCAAATCGCTCAGCACATCGGACGTGCCAACGATGGAATGATAATTTACTGGTTCGGCCGATGCTTGAATTATGCGCCGGAGATAAAGTAGAGCCTTATCGATCTCGCTGATCGACCGCAGTACATTCTCCTCGAACAGAAGTGTAAAGTTTTGCAGGTCCTGTTTCGCGTTTACGATGTCGTTTTGTCTATTCTCTTGGTATTTTGCCGCGATGCCGAACCAGAGAAGGATTGTCATCGCCAATCCAAGCATGGTTGAATTCAACCAAGAAAAAGAACGAACCCATATTGGATGACGGCCAACAAGCATCATTTTTATCTTCGCGCGGTTTGAGCCGTGTGCAATAGAGCGATCACTCTAGAAATAGTTTCATAAACTGATTGCTTTTTCATGAAACTAAATTGAACAAGGTGTTTTCAGGCGACGCAAGGAAAGTCAACGGCCATCGAAATAATCGAGCTTCCCGGCCAATAACGGATCATCCGGTTTAAGCGCTACGGAAAACTGAACGCCACAGGAGCCGCCCAGCCACCAACGAACGGTGGCTTCGATGCCGCGACCATTCAACAGCCGAAGAACTATTTTATCGTTATCTACCAAACAATTGCAGCCCTGGAGGCCGGCGCCGCCCATGGAAACATTGCAGATCAAGACGGATTGAAAACTGTCTCCGCGATAGAGCAACGCCCGGATTTTCGCCGGGATCCTCACATGATTGCGCGAGGTCCACCTGATCGTCGATTTCTTCGCGGCGACGACCAAAGTACCTTCGGCAGCACGCGGGAAACAAGGTGAGGAGCCCGACTTTGGCTCATTAGCAAAAGACCACTCGGCGCACGCGATCGATGGTGTATTCAGCAGTGGCATTTTTGACTAGATCCTCCAGCGATTCAATCGGCCGGGCGAGTTTATCTCATCGGCGCTTGAAACCACCATTCATAGACCAATGATAATGGGTGCTCGTGGATATAAACTTAACTGGTGCCGAATTTGCTATCGCGTATTTGCTCTACTTGCAAAATCAGAATACCAACCCACACGAAGCGACGCATTCTTCCGTCGCGTTGAATTCGAAATGAGCGCAATCACGAATGGGTAAGCCAAAACCGCCCTAGGGTGACTTCGCTTCGACCGCGATCGGATCCATCGGATCGAGCGGTTCTGAAAACCTCATGCCGTATGTCTCACCGATGGACCACATGACTTGGGCCGCAAGGCAGCGGCCGGGTCCAATATCGACACTGATTGTCTCAAGCGTTCGGAGAGGCTCGCGGGTGGTGAGACAAAGCCCGGTGAGCGAGATGTTGACCAGCTGTGCTGACGCGTCGCTCGGCCCGAGGTGCAAAATCGCCGGCCAGTCGACCAGCCATCTCGTGTGCTCACGCCGCTCTGCCCATCCCGGAATTTCCACACTACCGTCGTCCTGCACGCACGGAGATCCACCCTTCGCACACGTCGACAGCAAGGCGACCGCACGCGCGAGATGGGTCATCGACGATGAATGAGCATTGGGTTCAACCACCGCCAGCAGAGCATCGATGAGAATGCTCGTGTGCTTGCAAAGTGCGCCCCAAACTCCAGATAAAACTTCGACGTGGACGCCCCCTTTGTGCCGCACCTCAGCTGGAAACTGACAAAAGGAAATGGTCATAGCGCGAGCCGTGCCCAGTCGCGCGTGAAACTCCTGCACATGAGCCAGAAGCTCCGTCGACACACCGGATTGCACCAGTTGATTGGCAAGCGCTCTGCTCGGTTTCGGATCGGGCGGGAGAAAAGCCAACAGCGATTGCTCGCTCAGCCCCCCGGAACTACCCTGCAGCAATCGATTGGCGACACTGCTCGCCGCGATCATGAGCGGTGCCAGGTTCTGCACCTCATTCAGCAAAAGTAATAACAATCGATGTTCGTGATTGGCCGCCAGTTGGACACTCGAGCGTTCGACGCGCGGGGATGGTTGAAAATCGACGCTGTCGCTGTAATCGAATGGATCAAGCTCGAAGATCATTAGGCGTTTCCGTCATTCACAGTTGTAGAATTTTTATCGTAGAGCCCACATGTTAACGCCTTATTGACATTCCTGGGGATCTGAGAGGGTGCCTACTCGAGTGCGATAGATGGTTTGGGCGCTTTGATGTCGTCATCGGTCAACCACGCGAAACCTTGTTCCCGACAAGCGCGTTCCATCGCGCGATCGGGTGCGAGTTCAGGCGATGCATGATGCAACTTCGATCGAAGCGTAAGTGACAGCACCGTCAGTTTGCGAAGCGAGTTCGTCAGCACAGCCGCGAGCCGCTTGATCGGGTCAGTAACCGGCGCCGGTGTGCACGCTGTGCCAACTCCATCGAGCACTGCACACGGCGTCGCCAGACCAGCTTCAATCACCAATGGCGCGTCCTCGGCTAGAGGCTCGAAAAACGCGATGCCGCAGCGGTTTCCCCGATGCCAGCGCACGTTGCCATGGATGATTTGACCACCGAGCAGTTTAATCGCGACGAATTCGCCCTTCTTTACGTCGTGAAATCCTGCAAGACCTGCGCCGTATCTTGAAACATCGCAGATCTGTGTTTCTTGACAACCGCCTGCGGAAAGAAGTTCAGCGTTTATCTGCGTGTTTATACGACGCCGGGCACGCAACACTCTAATTTTTGGATCGTCGTTTTCGCTGAGGTCGGCAATCGGGGCGCCACGGGCAGCCAACGCCTTCCCGGTTTGCTTCAATGTCTTTGGCCCGGTTTTCTCCAATGCCTTTGGATCGAGTGCGCGCTGCGGCAGCACATCGAGAACCGGCTTTTGTGCAACCCGCGCCATAGCGAAGTTTCTCCTTAGCACTGAAATCAAGACAGCTTGCCTGTCCAACCTTCAGGCCCGCGCTCTCACCCGCAGATGATGCGCCGAAACTTCTAACAGTTCGTCAAGGTTACAAATGCAAGCTGGTCCCGCTAATACGGCCCCCTTCACTTTGAACCAGGCAAACTCCTCCAGGGCCACAATCTCTCCACTTTTGTTGTCGAGGGTCGAAGTAATGAGATTTGGTCGGGATTTGCAATACTTTCCGTAATAAGATCATTATTTGTACGGTTACTAATTCCCCACGACTTACGAAATTTTACTTCCCGATTGGTCAGCTCAAATCGTGTTCGTCGCAACTTTGACGCGACAACAACATGGGGATCGGGGAGGCTGTATGCGTACGTATCGTTTTTGCGCCATCGCGCTATTCGGATTATTCGCGTCGACTATCTCAGCTCGTTGTCAAAATGCTGACAATTCGCTTGTGGTGGCTCAGGCAGCAGAAAAGCCCAACAGAGCACGTCACGTGACGTCATCGTCGGCTTCGGGCGAGGTAGGAGCTGTCACGCGCGTAAACAACTGGACTGTTGGTCTTGCCGGCGGGCTGCTCGAAGGAACATTCATTCGTTTTGCGGCCGAACTTGCCAAGGCGCTCGACGACGGGGACAACCTTCGCGTCCTCCCAGTCGTAACATTCGGGGCGGCTGAAAACGTAGGAGATCTGCTTTATCTTAAAGGCATCGATGTCTCAATCACTCACGCCGACGTATTCGACGAATATAAAAGAACCGGTAAAGCATTGAACGTTGACCGGCGCGTCAATTACATTTCACAGATGTATGTAGGCGAATTGCACGTTTACGCTCGTCCAGAGATCAAGACACTGCAGGATCTAAATGGCAAGAAGGTGGGCTTCCATACGAAAGGAGCGGGGCCGACGGTTACCGGTCCCATTTTGTTCGAGCGCCTCGGGATAAAAGTAGAACCTGTTTTCATCAACAACTCGGTCGCTCTCGAGAAGATGAAAGAAGGGGAAATCGCGGCAATCTTGCACACGGTAGGCAAGCCCAACGACTTGTTTTCGAAGCTGAAACGGGAGCCCGGATTTCATTTTCTTCCCGTCGAATACACCGACAAGTTCGCGGATTACTACGTCCCGTCCACTCTTGGTCATGAAGATTATCCAAATCTCTTCGAGCCCGGTGAAAAAGTCGAGACGCTCGGCATTCCGGTGGTGTTGGCCGTCTATAATTGGCCGAAAGAACACGATCGCTTTCGCCGGGTCGAACGGTTCATCCAGTACTATTTCTCTCGCTTTGAGAAGCTGAAACAACCGCCATATCATCCGAAATGGAAAGAGATAAATCTAGCAGCCAAGGTTCCTGGATGGAACCGCTACTGGGTCGCGGAAGAATTGTTGAACCAAACCGCTGCTGCTCCGGCTCCTGAAGCGAGTACAGCGTCCACCGGTTCGGTCGCCTCGGCTATCGATGCCAACTTGGCTCGCGCGCAGGCAGCGCAAGCGGCACCCAACAACAAGGAGGAGCAGGAACGGCTTTTCCGCCGCTTTCTCGATTGGGCGAAGCGCGAGAAAAAACAATAGATACGCCGTGTAGCTGTTCCGGGGCACGAACATGGACCAACCCGGGGGGAGCCTGGCATGTGGAAATTGAACCGAGTAAAGACCGTCGCCACGCGTATTCGCGAAAGCTATATGCATGTGCGGCAGTCTCGGGATATCGCGCGTGCCCTCGTCGTATCGGCGATTTTACTTGGAGTGATTAGCGAAACACTTCCTCGTGCGTGGAGCCAGACACAGTCCGTTCAAATTAGCTCACAGCCGATCCTCCTGGTCGAACCCGCCGTCGAAACGTCATTTCCAATCCAGCTGAGCAGTAGCTCGCAAGTTCCCAAACAAGCATTTGTTCGTATTCGCGGTCTACCGCCGGCGGCAGTCCTCAGTGAAGGACATGCGATCAAAGCCGGCAGTTGGGCTGTGCCTTTAACGGGTCTGACAAATCTGATGGTGACAGTCGCCGCCGGCTCCGAGGGCAAGTTTCAGGTGCTGGTTGCGTTGGTTTTGGTCGACGGCTCAGTCGTGCGCGAGACCGAGATCACACTGGCCGTAATGACGACAGCCGCGTCAACCCCGCGGACGCCACAAGCCCCGGTGAACTCGGCATCCTTGGGTCCAGGTCCCGTGCCGCTCGCCCCGCAGCCCTCCACACTCAGCTCGCCACCATTGAAGCTGGCGCCCGAACGGGAGGCGCCTGCTCCCCCAGCGCCAGGTCAACCGACGGGGCCACAGCTAAAAAGCGAGGACCGAGACCGCGCCATCAAGTACGTGCAACGTGGAGACGAGAGCCTGACCGCAGGTAATATTACGATGGCACGACTATTCTATCAGAGGGCCGCCGAAGTCGGCTGGGCGCAGGGGGCGTTGGCGCTGGCTGGCACTTACGATCCGGCAGAGTTGGCGCGCTTGAGGGTGATCGGCGGGGTCGATCCCGACCGGACTGTTGCGCAAAAGTGGTATGAGAAAGCGCGCGAGCTCGGCTCTCAGCAGGCGGCTGAACGGCTCCTTAAGCTTGGCGTGCGCTAAAACCCGCATCGCGAAGAGCTTGACCCAACTTCGCCCCCAAGCTGCAATGACTACACGTCTCCGTCGGCTTTGAGCCATCGGATTGCAGTGCGGAATGCCTCGAGGGTGTGCGCCACTTCTTGCGGTCCATGCACAGCCGAGACGAGCCCGCCAGGGGATCCCATGATATCGACGCCGTTCGCAATCAGTGCAATGCGAAGGCGGTAGGCTAGTTCCGGGTTGCGCACACCCTTCAATCCCTTGAATCCCAAAGTACCCGCGTCGAATGTTGCAGGATCGAGTGGCAAACGGCCTGGATTCTGAAATATTTGGAATGCCGACGCGTCACCATAAACGCCCCAAGCGACATCCTCATCCACCAGGATCTGGCGCAATCCCGCGCGTATCGTGCCGGCCGTCGTCTCGGCACGATCGCACACGTCGTCGCGCTCGATAATCGACAGTGTAGTGACGGCTGCTGCCGCGCTCAGCGGATTGGCGTTGAATGTGCCCTGATGACCGATCTTTTCACGTCCTGCCTGCTTCATTACCTGAGCATCAAGCTGGTCCAAGATGTCAGAGCGCCCGGCGACCGCTGCACCCGGCAGGCCACCCGCCACAATCTTGGCCAGTACCGTCAAATCCGGAGTGATCCCAAACCTTTTTTGCGCGCCGCCCCGCGACCAGCGAAAGCCGGTGATCACCTCGTCGAATATCAACAGTGTATCGCGTTGGCGCGTGATCTCGCGCAACCGGTTCAAAAATCCCGATGGTAGCGGAACCTGTCCCCACGACGCGCCCGACGCTTCGAGGATTACGGCCGCAATGTCGTCACGTTGGCTCAACGTCGCCTCGACACGCTCGACATCGTCCGCTGGTAGCAGAATTGTCTCAGCCGCGAGGCTCGACGGTATGCCGACAGGTACGCCACCATCGAAATGTGACATCGCGCCCGATACGACAGCATCATGCCAACCGTGAAAGTGACCGACAAAGCGGATAATTTTGGTTCGTCCGGAAAATCCGCGCGCAAGTCGCAAAGCCAGATGTGATGCCTCGGTGCCGGAAGCGGTAAACCGCACACGCTCGGCCGATGGTACCAAGCGGTTGATCAGTTCGGCCCACACCACCTCGAGCTCATGCGACGAGCCCCAGTGAGTGCCGATCTTCGCTTGCTGCTCTACGGCGGCAATAACTTCCGGATGACAGTGTCCGAGCAACAGCGCGCCATGCCCTCCGAAGTAGTCGACGTACTTATTGCCGTCGACATCCCACTTCAGCGGTCCCGCGGCACGGGCCGCATAGATGGGATACGGCAGAAGCGTCCGGCTGTCATGAGTGAGGCCGGCGGGGATGACCTTGCGGGCGCGCTCGTACAGAGCTGCTGATTTGCGCGTTCGCTCGCGGAATGCGGCTTCGACCTTCGAATTGGTCCGAGGGGCAGTGGCGGTCGCAGCGGTCATTGGAATGGCGCCTCATCACTTACGAAGACAACCCCGGATCCGCCAAATTATGGAGCGGTTCCATCTTCGTTAGTTACGCATTTTCAGCCGAGCACGTAGCCGTTCGAAACATACACCGGTCTTTCGACTAATGCTGATGCGGCTCGCCCCTGGCAAAAGCCGCCTTCTGCTCGGCCGTCGCTTCTTGCTGATATTTCGCCTGCCACTCCTTGAACGGCATACCATAAACGGCTTCGCGCGCCTGCTCCTTCGAGAGCGGCTCGCCTGCTGCATTGGCCGCCTCTTGGTACCAATTCGACAGGCAGTTGCGGCAGAAACCAGCAAGGTTCATCAAATCTATATTCTGAACATCGGTGCGCTTACGCAAGTGCTCTACGAGGCGGCGATAAGCGGCGGCTTCGAATTCGACTCGTGATTGCGCGTCATCGGCTGACATGGCGGTAACTCCTCGGCTGCAGGGTTGGTCACTTGACATGGGAACGGGCGCTGCGGAATGCGAGTTGCAGATCCGGACGATCGAGTAGTTGTCGCATCAATCGGGTCAGACGCTTACCCCAAGCCGCTTGATCCTTCTCCGTTCTTATCAGATCTTGCCGGACTTCGATCAGTGCATGGGCGAAATCTCGTTGGGTCGCATGTTGCCACATCGTGTCGCCTTCAAGCCCACCGTGATATGGTTGATTGTCGCCGACAATCAGGTCGCCCTCGGCATACAGCGCCTCGATCAGGGGCACGGCAAGACGCGGATCCCGGTCCCATAGAACGCCCGCGTGCCACGGGCGCGGCACCGATTTCCAGCTTTCGGTGAAGCTGTGGATCGACAGAATCGCTGGCGCGATACCGGTTGCGACGCACGAATCGAGGACATCGCTGATCGCGCTGTGATAGGGCCGATAGAACGACGTCAGCCGCTTTTCTCGCTCAGCCGGATCGACGTATCGATTGCCCGGCACGATGGCTCCGTCCGAAAGGCGCATAACCAGCGTGGGATCGTCCTCGCCACGGTTTGGATCGATCAGCAGCCGAGAATAATGCGTCATCACGGCCGGCACACCCAGCGATGCAGCCAGATGCCTCGTCATCGCTTCTGCGCCGATATCGTAGGCGATGTGCCGCTGCAGCTGAGCTTCAGGAAGACCAAGCGTGCCGTAGCCTGGAGGGAACGCATTACGCGCGTGGTCGCACAAAATGACCAAGCCAGCATCTGCCGCGCCACCGATCACCGAGTAGCTGTCGGCCGTGTCAGAAGCAATTTGTGGTTTGGACATTTGATCTTCAGACATAGTGTAGATTTGCAGTCCTGCTGCATCCGAACGTTCGAATGATCAGATCAGAATATCCCGCGGGCTGCCCGTTGACCACCTTGACGTGGCAACCCGCGTCCAGCAGATGGAAAAGCTTCTCTAGTCACAATTTCGACGGACACGATGAACAACGCTTCGACGAAAGACACGCTGCTGGCACTCTATCGGACTGCTGTCGCAACGGCACATCCGCGTGTCTGCCTACCTGAGCATCTGCCGCCATACCCTAAGGATGGCCGCATAATCGTGATTGGCGCCGGTAAGGCAAATGCGGCGATGGCCATCGCTGCCGAAACGCATTACTCGGCATTGGGCGGATATGAGAAGTTTGGTGGTTTTGTTACCACCCGTCATGGTTTCAAACTGCCAACCGCGCGCATCGAAATCATCGAGGCGGCGCACCCGGTGCCCGATCAGAACAGTCTTGACGGTGCGGCGCGGTCCATTGCTGCGGCGAAATCGGCCGATGCGAATGATCTTGTGCTGGTCTTGCTCTCGGGTGGCGCGTCGGCGTTATGGTGCCAGCCGGTCGCGGGCGTGAGTTTCGCCGCCAAACAAGCGCTAACCAAGCAATTATTGCGCGCCGGAGCTCCGATCGGCGATATGAACATCGTGCGCAAGCATCTCTCCCAGATCAAGGGCGGCAAGCTTGCCGCGGCGGCTTTTCCGGCACGATTGCTGACGCTTGCGATTTCAGATGTGCCGGGTGATCAACCAACCAGCATTGGCTCGGGGCCAACCGTTCCGGATCCGACAACGTTGGCCGATGCCCGCGCCGTACTCGAGCGATGGGCCATCACGCCATCACCGGAGATTGCGGCAGCATTGGCCGATTCCGCCAACGAGACCATCAAACCAAGTGATCCGCGATTAGGCAATTCCACATTCGAGATCGTCGCCGCGCCCAAGGCATCACTTCGAGCTGCGGCACAGCAAGCGCAGGCGCTCGGTTACGAGATCGAATTCCTAGGCGATAGCCTCGAGGGCGAAGCGCGTGAGGTCGGCGCCAAGCACGCCGAACTGGCACTCCACGCCAAGTCTCGACGTCGCAAGGTTGCGATTTTATCAGGCGGTGAATTTACTGTGACCATCACCGGCAATGGGCGGGGTGGACCAAACCAGGAATATGCCTTAGCGCTCGCCCTTGCTCTCGAAGGAGCGGCGGGGATCAGCGCACTTGCAGCCGACACCGATGGTATCGACGGCGGCAGCGGCAATGCGGACGATCCGGCCGGGGCCTTCGTTTTCCAAGACACATTACACCGGGCATTGAACCGGAACCTCAATGCAGCCACGTTCCTCGCCAACAACGATTCCTCAAGTTATTTCGAAGCCATCGGTGATCTAGTACGGGTCGGGCCGACGCAGACAAATGTGAATGATTTCCGGATCATCCTCGTTGATCCAATTGTCGCCTGATTGCCAACCGCATATCCGCCGAAGATAAAAAGAGACCAAGACAATCGTGCCGACGGATCAACGACCACCACGGACGAGCCCTCGCAGCCGCGTCGCTTTTTGCGCGCTCGTAGCGGCCATGATAGGGTTCCCATTCGCGTCCGCGTGGGCGGATTTCAAGCTATGTAATGCGACGACCAGCAGGCTGGGAGTTGCGATTGGTTACCAGGATGCCAAAGGCTGGGCGACCGAAGGTTGGTGGAATATCCCGTCGCAAAGCTGCGAAACGCTGCTCAAGGTGATGCCAAGCCGGTATCTCTACGTTCATGCTGTCGACTACGACCGATCGGGTGAATGGGGTGGAACCAACTTTATGTGCACCTCCGAGCGAACTTTCGTCATCAGGGATGTTAAAGATTGTCCTAAACGTGGGTATAAGCGTTCTGGATTTTTCGAAGTGGACACGGGCGAGGCAA
>JANLXZ010000306.1:0-19804 GCA_031365375.1 Hyphomicrobiaceae bacterium
GGAAGACTGCATACTGCTGGCTGGAACGCGCGGCTCGCTGGCCGTGCCGTCGCTCGATTTGTATTGGCACGAGACGGGCCGCGAGAGTTGGGGCGTCCCACTGACCCAGGCCAGAGCGCATATCAAGCCGGCCGATCCCTACTATGAGCAGATGGAAAATTTCGCGGGCGTGATCCGCGGCACCGAGATGCCCGTGCTCTCCGGTCGCGACGGCACCAAGACGCTCGCCGCAACACTGGCGATCTCGCAATCGGCGAAGACCGGCACTGTGGTGCGCCCCGACGATCTCATGGTAAGAGCCGCTCCGGCATCTGCCGGCTGAGGAGACAACACAATGACTACAGCGAAACGCGCTTCCTGCGTCATCGGCTGGCCGGCGAAGCATTCACGCTCGCCCATGCTGCATGGCTACTGGATCAAACGTTACAACATCGACGGCGATTATCGCATCGAAGAGCGCAGCCCAGAAGAGTTCGAAGCCTTCGTCACGAACTTGTCGGCCAACGGATATGTCGGGGCCAACGTCACAATGCCACACAAGGATGCGGCGCTCGCGCTGTCCAGGCCGGATAACCGCGCCCAGGCGGTCGGTGCCGCCAACACGTTGTGGTTGGACAAAGGGGAGCTGCACTCGACCAATACTGACGTCGAGGGTTTCATCGGAGCGCTCGATGCCGCTTCGCCCAGCTGGGACAAGCGTACCGAGAGTGCAGTGGTGCTCGGCGCGGGCGGTGCCAGCCGCGCTGTCGTCTACGGATTGATCGAGCGCGGGATCAAGACGATCCATGTCGTCAACCGCACATTCGAGAAAGCCGAAGCATTCCGCGACCGGTTCGGGCCGAGCGTGCAACCGGCGCACTGGTCCGATCTGCCGCAGCTGTTAATTGGATCGAAGTTGCTCGTCAACGCGACGTCGCTGGGTATGAAGGGTCAGCCGTCACTGCCGATCGACCTGAGCACTCTGGCTGACGATGCGGTCGTGTCGGACATCATCTACGTGCCGCTCAAGACCCCGCTCCTGGTTGCTGCGGAGGAGCGCGGCCTGGCGACCTCGAATGGTCTCGACATGCTGTTGCACCAGGCAGTGCGCGGCTTCGAGTTGTGGTTCGGAGTGCGGCCTGTAGTGACGCGCGAACTATTTGATTTGCTCAGCGCTGATATTGTGAGGACGTGAGGTACAGGTTGGGCCACCTAACGGAACTCCCGATCGGCCGCGCTGCGCTAGACCCAACCTAATTGCGATTAAATCAAGCCACGCCGTTTGCTTTTAGGAAAGCCGTTAGCTTTGCCCAGCCATCCTTGGCCGGCCCTTCGCGATAACTCGGACGATAGTCGGCGTGAAAGGCATGCGGCGTATCGGGATAGACGTTGATCTCGCAGGATTTCTTAGCGGCAGCGCAGGCGGCTTTCATCTTCTCGACCGATTCGACCGGAATTCCTTGATCCGCGCCACCGTAAAGACCCAGAACCGGTGCCTTGAGTTCGGCCACCAAATCAATCGGGTTTTTTGGAGTCAAGGCGTTGGTATCGCCAACCAGCCGCCCATACCATGCGACACCCGCCTTTAATCCGGGATTATGGGCCGCGTACAGCCACGTGATGCGACCACCCCAGCAGAACCCAGTGATCGCGAGTTTCGCGGTGTCGGCTTTACCTGACGCCTTTGCGAATGCCACGGCGGCGTCGAGATCGCTCATCACTTGCGCGTCCGGCACCTTAGCAACGATCGGGCGGATATCGTCCATCGACGTCAACTTCGAGACGTCACCTTGACGTGCATACATCTCCGGCGCGACCGCGAAGTAGCCAAGCTTGGCGAGGCGACGGCACACGTCCCTGATATGCTCGTGCACGCCGAAGATTTCCTGCACGACGAGCACGGTTGGAAAGTTGCTGCCTGATGCCGGCATGGCGCGGTAGGCCGGAATTTCGCCATCCGCGGTTTTAATTTTTACCTCGCCGGCTTCGAGGCCGGCGGTGTCGGTCGTGATCACGGTTTGCGCCATGACAGGTTGAACAGAAGCGGCAAAACCGGTCGCGAGTGTCGTCGCCATCATTCCTCGCCTGGTGAAATCGATTTTTGGCGAAAGGCTGCGGCGTTCAGCTTCGAAATTGCGGTCCTCGATAGCCATGAGCGTATCCTTCCTGTTTGCTGGCGATTGCAAGAAATGACCAGGATAAAGTATGGTTCCGTTAGGCTTCGCTCCGCAAGTCAACAGGTTGTCATGCGATCGCCAAGCCCAGATCCCCGAAACCGACGTGCCGATGCTCGAAGGTGAGACCGAGTTCGCGGGCCGCATCCTCAGCCTTGGCGATCAGCTCCGGCGTCGGCAACTGGGACAGATACACAACCTTCTCGTAGTTGCCGAAATAGACCGGCATCAGTTCGGGATGGCGATCCAAACCCAGCCCGCGGATCACCAGCGTCTGGAACTGACGCACGAGGAAATCGGTGAGGAAAAAGCTGCGCATGTCATCGTCGCCCCTGGCCGAGAAGGCTCCGACACCGGAAAAGAACGCGTAGCAGTGCGCGCCCGGTAATCGCTCGATCTTCTCAACGGCCAGCAAACGGTCGAGATCGCCGCCGGTGCCGCAATCAGCATAAGCGACGAAGATGCGATCATAGCGCGACCGGGCCCAGGTAATCCGGCGTTTCACCGCCGGTGTGATCTTCTCCGGGCGGTTGTGATAAGTCGCCGGAATCGCCTTGATATCGATGTCTAGCAAAGAGTTCTGTGCGACCAAATACTGCAGCTCGCGCACAAGCGCACCGCACGCAATCACCAACGAACCGCGTTTGGCAGTCCCTTTGCTCAAGCTGACGGACGCTGGTTATGCTTTCGCTTTAACAAATCCTTGGCAAGTTCGACCGTCACCGCGGCGTCGCGCCCATAGGCGTCGGCGCCTACCGCCTTGGCGAAATCCTCGTTGAGCGGGGCGCCACCGACCATGACGATGAAGTCGTCGCGCATGCCCTTTTCCTTTAGCGTATCGATCACGACTTTCATGTACGGCATGGTGGTCGTCAACAATGCCGACATGCCGATGATGTCAGGCTTGTGCTCATCGATGGCCGCCAGATATTTTTCGACGCCGTTGTTGATCCCGAGATCGATCACCTCGAAGCCCGCACCTTCCATCATCATGCCGACGAGGTTCTTGCCGATATCGTGGATGTCGCCCTTGACCGTGCCGATCACAATCTTTCCTTGGCGCGGCGCGCCACTGGCAATCAGTAGTGGCCGTAACACAGCCATACCTGCTTTCATCGCGTTGGCGGCTAGCAGCACTTCGGGCACAAAAAGGATGCCGTCGCGGAAGTCGATGCCGACGATCCGCATGCCTTCCACCAGACTTTCGGTCAGCACCTTGTAGGATGCCCAGCCGCGCTCCAGCAGGATGTTAACGCCGTCGACGACCTCGTCCTTCAGGCCATCGTAAAGGTCCTGATGCATCTGTTCGACGAGTGCCGCATCGTCGAGGTTTTTCAGGATAATTTCGTCGCTTTCAGCCATACCAAGTGTCCCTGCGGATAAACGATGTCGTGCGGAGAGTTATTGTAGCAGTTTAAAACTACTGTTCCGGAAGCGACAGGCATGTCAAACTTTTCGACGTGACTGGACAAGGTTGATTGTAGCTCGTGCGAAGTCAAGCTACGCGAATAGCATGAGTTCGGAGCGGCACGTTGACATCACCTGACAATCCACGGCGCCGCAAGAGACGGGCGACCGTCGATACCGCCGTCGCTACGCCGCGACTGGCCTTTACCGTTTCGAGTGAATGCAGCGCCGGGCTTGATCTGGCGTCGATCGAGGCGGCTGCGGAACGGCTCCTCGTTGACGTGGGGATCGCCTGCCGTCTCTCGCCCGAAAGCGCCGCCAAATGTACTCAGGCCGGCTTGATCGTGACGGAAAACCGGGTCCGTTTTCCTGTCCCACTGGTTATGGAGCTTATGGGCCACGCACCGGAACGCTTCACGCACGCAAGCCGGGACGGAAAACGCGCCTTAAACGTATCGACGTCGATGGCCGCGTTTGGGCCTGCGCTGATCTCCAGTCACATATGGACGCAACAGTCGCGCCGACCAATTACCAACGCGGATGCAGCCTTGTTCACCGCTGTTGCGGGCGATGCGCCATGGCTTGATTACGGGGCGTCGTCGATCGCACTACTTGTGCCTAATCTCGATGCAGGCGCTCGGCTAGCAAGCTTTGTGGGGAACACCAACCGGCCGTTGATAATGCCGTCTCGGGTGCCTTTCCATGCGCGGGATCTAATTGCTGCCGCGTGCGACGGTGCAGGGAGCGACGCGACAACTTGCCGTTTAATGATTATTGCATCGGTCGAAAACGCGCTGACATTCGACGGTATCTTCATCGAGGCCCTCATTGAAACGGCTGCGAACGCTCAAGGGCTCGTAATTGCACCGACACTGCTAATCGGCGCCAATGCCCCCCCAGCGATTGAGGGCGCACTCGTCCGATTCACTGCCGAAGCAATGGCTGGCATCGCGCTCGCACAAGCCTTGTGTCCAGGACAACCGGTCGCAGTTGGCGCGACGGTCGCCGACGTATCAATGCGCAACGGCCTGCCGTTAATCGGCACCGCGAACGCAGTGGCAGTTTTGGGCGCGGCGATTGCAATGGCGCGGCGCTGGAACCTGGCATTCTACGCATGTGGGCCGGCAACCAATTCCAAAGGCTTCGATGCGATGGGTACGGCTGAGACCAGTCGATGGTTGACGGCTGCGTATCATCTCGGAGCCAATGCGATCATCGGTGCAATCGGCGCCGTCGATTTGGACGACGGGATCTCGATCGAAAAGCTGATCGTCGACGCGGAGGTGGCGGCGGCCCTTGACCGGCCCATTGCACAACCAAGTGACGATCCCTCAGCTGAACTTCGCGCCTCAGGGCCCGGCGGCAATTTTCTCGGCACGGCCGGAGCGCGCGCTCTGGCGCATCGACAATCAGCACCGCGATTGGCCATCAATTGCTTATTCGAAAGCTGGGTCAGCGCGGGCAGCCCTGAGCTCGATCAAGCCATCGCGCGCATTATTGAGCAGACAGCTGCGCCGCCGTCACACGCTAACGCGGCAAACACAAACGTCACTCTGCTGGACCGTCGCCCCACAAATCTCGCGGACTTAGCCGCCGCGATCTACAGCCGATCAATCCGCGACGCCTTTGGATTCGGTGGGTAGGCCTGTTGCATCAAGTCCGTCTCCTGCGTCCTTCCATGGCACCACCACTGGTGGGGGCCGGACGGTGCAGGAAAGGTCCGATTTTTGCGGTGATTGCAGCGTGGTCGGGCCGATCGCCCTTCTGATGAACGTCGAGCGTCCGGCGCATGCCGGCCAAGTGCTCGGGAGAGGTGCCACAACAGCCGCCGATGATCCGCGCGCCCGCATCGATCGCGAGGCCGGCATAGGTGGCCATCAATTCCGGTGTGCCGGAGTAATGGATATGGCCCTCGTGATAGCGCGGAATACCGGCATTCGCTTTGCAAATGACAACAATGTCGGGCCGCGCTCCTGTCATCGACAGGATCGAGCCAAGCGTATCGGACGCGCCAGCCCCACAGTTTGCGCCGACTGCTAGTGGAGGCGGATCGAACGCCGCGATGGCTTCGGCGACGGCTTGCGGCGTAATGCCCATCATCGTGCGCCCGGCGGTGTCGAAGCTGGCCGTGACGGTATAAGGCATACCGACTTTTGCAGCGGCCATGGCAGCGGCCTTCATCTCTTCGATTGCCGACATGGTCTCGATCCATACCACGTCCGCGCCGCCAGCTTTCAAACCTTCGATCTGCTCGACAAACACGTCCATGGCTTCGTCGTGATCCAGTGGACCTAACGGCTGGAACAGCTCGCCGGTGGGTCCGACCGAGCCTGCAACAACGACCGGACGCCCGGCGAAATCCGCAACTTCGCGCGCGAGCGTCGCTGCTTGCCGGTTGATCTGATGCGTGCGCCCGTCCGCTTGATGCAGCGCCAGTCGGCGCCGGTTACCGCCAAACGTGTTTGTGAGAATTATATCGGCACCGGCATCGACGAACATCTTGTATAGAGCCTTGATGCGATCTGGATGCTCCTCGTTCCAGATCTCAGGCGAATCACCAGACATCAAGCCCATATGGAACAGGTTGGTACCGGTCGCGCCGTCGGCGAGAAGCCAGGGTTTAGTGGCAAGCATGGCCTGAAGCGTGGGCATGGAACCTCGGTCGTTGAGCCGGTTAACAGATGGGGACGCCCGACCATAGTTGCGAGGGGCCGCAAATGCTATCGAAGACCCGTCGAAAACCGTTCAACTTCGGTCGCGCGGGCGTCAGAGATGGGCGAATGGAGCATGATAGTATGTACCGAAGGATTTCAACCACATGACAGAGCTTCCAGCCCAACGCATCATCGTCTACTGGCGCGATATTCCGGCGCAGGTAATCGTAAAACGTGGCCGCGTGGCGGAAAAACGCGAGTTGCCAGAACATTTCATCAAGGCGATCGATGCGACGGCGATGGCGATCGGCGCTCGAGACAGCGATGCTTATTTGGCGGAGTGGCGGCGAGGCGAACCCGAGCCATGCGCCGGCGATCTCGCTGTTGAAGCGGACGCAACAGTTGCCTCGATCGTTGCTACCTACGATATGGACCGCCTGAAGCGCATGATCAGCAATGGCGGCAAGGTCTGAAAGAACACGATGCCCCTCGATAGTCCCTCGCTGCCCGTCAAAGATGCGCTCGTCCTGTTCATGCCGAGCGGACGGCGCGGGCGATTTGCCCATGGCACACCGATTTTAGAAGCGGCTCGCTCACTCGGCGTGTTCGTCGAAAGCGTGTGCGGCGGTCGCGGCATCTGCGGGCGCTGCCAAGTGCTGCCGTCGATGGGCCATTTCGCCAAGCACGGGATCGAGAGCCGACCGGAAAACCTGACCGCCTTCAACGATGTCGAACAGCGCTACGCACGGGTTCGCAAGCTACCCGCCGATCGCCGTTTATCCTGCCAAGCCCGCGTCGAAGGCGACCTCGTGATCGACGTGCCAGCCGATGTCGCGATCCACGGACAGGTGGTGCGCAAGCGATCGGAGGCTCGCACGATCGAGCGCGACATCGCTTTCGCGACCTATCCCGTGACGATTGACGAGCCGGATATGGACAAGCCGCTCGGCGACACCGACCGGTTGATCGCGGCGCTTCAAGCAAGCTATGGCTTGTCAGGGCTTGTTTGTGACGTAACGCTACTGCCGCGCATTCAGGCAATCTTGCGCAAGGCAAATTTCGACGTAACGGCCGTGATCCATCACGACGGCGCAACTCCTCTGCTGGTCGATGTGCGCCCTCGCGGATCAGATGCTTTGTTTGGCGTCGCGTGCGATATCGGCTCGACCACCATCGCCTGCCACCTCGTCGATCTCATCAGTGGGCGCACGATCGCATCCGCTGGCACATCAAACCCGCAGATCCGCTTCGGTGAAGATCTGATGAGCCGCGTGTCCTACGTGATGATGAATCCCGAGGGCCGGGAAGCACTCACAACTTCCGTGCGCGGCGCGGTGGAAGCATTGATCGATCGGGTCGCTGGACAAGGTGTCATTACGCGCGCCGATATTCTGGAAGCGGTGTTCGTCGGCAATCCGATCATGCATCACTTGTTTCTGGGGCTCGATCCGACGGAGCTGGGACAAGCGCCATTCGCGCTTGCTGTGTCGGGCGCCCAAAGGATCGCCGCGCGCGAGATCGGACTGTCGCTGCATCCGGCGGCCAGGTTGTACATTCTCCCCTGCATAGCCGGTCACGTTGGTGCCGACGCAGCGGGCGTCGCGTTGGCCGAAGGTCCGCAAGGCCACGATGAAACCACGCTCGTCGTCGACGTCGGCACCAACGCGGAGATTTTGCTCGGCAATCGCACGCGCGTGTTGGCGGCGTCGTCACCGACTGGCCCTGCGTTCGAGGGTGCTGAAATCTCATCCGGTCAACGCGCAGCGCCAGGCGCGGTGGAACGCGTGCGCATCGATCCTATCACTTTAGAGCCGCGCATAAAAGTAATTGGCTGCGATCTGTGGTCCGACGAGCCAGGCTTTGCCGAGGGTACCGACGCGTTCGGCGTCACCGGCATCTGCGGTTCGGGCATCATCGAAGCGATCGCCGAGATGTTCTTGGCAGGCGTCATTCGACAAGACGGGATTGTCGACGGCACGCTGGCGGCAAAGAGCACTCGAATTATCGCCGAGGGCCGCACGGCATCTTATGTCCTCTGGCGCGGCGCGCCGGAGTTGCGTGTGACACAGGGTGATGTCCGTGCAATTCAACTTGCGAAGGCGGCACTCTACGCGGGCTGCCGGTTGTTGATGAATCGGATGGGCGTTGCAACGGTAGAGCGTGTCAAGCTTGCCGGCGCGTTCGGGTCATATATCGAGCCAAAATACGCGATGGTGATTGGGTTGATTCCTGATTGCGCGCTCGAACGTGTATCCTCGGTCGGAAATGCCGCCGGCACCGGCGCGCGTATGGCATTGCTCAGTCGCAAGCATCGAGCGGAAGTTGAAACGCTGGTCCGCCGCATCGAGAAAATCGAGACGGCTGTGGAGCCGAAATTTCAGGAACACTTCGTCAATGCGATGGGGTTCCCTAATACCGTCGAGGTGTTCCCGAATCTGGAAACCGAAGTTAAGCTGCCGACGCGCACCCTCACGACAGAAGCCGATGGCCGCCCCCGTCGGCGGGCGCGCCCGGCTGCTACGACAGAATGATCAACCCAGCATGTTGGTGCCAGCGCAGACCGAGATTGACTGGCCGGAGATCGTTCGGCCGCGTGGGCTCGCTGTGAACACCACCATGTCCGCCAGTTGCTGCGGCGTGACATAATCCTTCATCGCCGTGAACTGCAGCATGAAATCTTCCTGGTCTTTGAACGAGCGGCCGTTCTGCTGCGCCTTGGCCTCGATCACGCGGCGGATACGATCGCCGGCAACTAGGCCCGGTAGCAGTGCGTTGACGCGGATACCCTCAGGCCCAAGCTCGATCGCGATCGATTTTGTGAAACCGATCACGCCCCATTTCGCCGCCGCATAAGGGGAGCGCAACGGGAAGCCGTGCTTACCGGCTTGGCTCGACAGGTTCATGATGCTGGCATTTTTCGACTTGCGCAGGTGAGGAATAGCAAGCCTTGCGCAATTGAATTGGCTCGTTAGGTCGACCGCTATGCAGCGATCCCAGTCCTCGGGATTGATTTCCTCGACGCGTCCGGTCGGCCCCGCGATGCCAGCGTTGTTAACCAGGCAATCGAGACCGCCGAGGTGCTTGATGCCATCATCGAACAACTTCGCAACTGCTGCCCGGTCGGATACGTCACATACAGTCTGGGTCAGGACCGGGTCAGACTTTGCCACCGCTGCGAGCGCATCGCGATCGACATCGCAAATGAAGACATTGGCGCCTTCGCGAACGAACGCGCGTGAAATCTCCAAGCCAATGCCGCCGGCACCTGCCGTCACCAGCACGCGCAAGTTTTTGATTTCCAAATCCATCACGCATTTCTCCTATCGATGATCGCAATCTGTTCGATCAAAGTATCACGATAGGAGAATTAGCAAAGCGGGCCTACTCGGCCGCGTCCATCATCTCATCGGCAACGTGCGACGGTGCCTTCGGCATATCGTCAAGGATCATTCCCAGCGCGTGCAAGTACACGTCCAAAATACTCTCTTCTTCCTGCCGCTGATCGCGTGTCTTCTTGCGCAAACGCACGATCTGCCGCAGCGCCTTGACATCGAAGCCAACCGATTTGGCCTCCAGAAATTTATCGCGAATATCGTCGGCAATCGCCTTTTTCTGCTCTTCCAAATTCTCGATCTGCTCGACGAACTGGCGCAGCTGGTTTTGCGCGGCTTGTTGCAATGTGCTCATTGACCCGTTCCTTGATTGCGTTGCTCTCAGCCGAACGCGCACAGAGGCGTGGAGCGAGCGTTATTTGTAAGCCGCAGGATTGGGCATGAACAAGGCTGGTATCGGCAACTAACAGGGGTTATCCCCGCAACACACCGGAGCGCAACTGCAGGGCTTGACGATGCCGCACTACCACACGGTGCCGGCACCACGAGCGGCTATGCGCGTCGGCAAACTTCCGACTGCAACGCTCAAGCCCAGTTCATGACACCGATGACGGCTGGTCCGAGAATCACCACAAACAGCACCGGCAGAAAGAAAATGATCATCGGGACAGTCAGCTTCGGCGGCAGCGCGGCGGCCTTACGTTCGGCCTCAAGCATGCGGGCTTCACGGTTTTCCTTGGCCATGACGCGCAACGCCTGACCGACGGGAGTGCCGTACCGCTCGGCCTGGATGAGAGCAGTCGCGACGCCCTTGATACCTTGCAAACCGGTGCGCTTACCAAGATTTTCGAAAGCCACACGACGATCCGACAGGTAAGACAACTCGGCGGTGGTGAGGCTGAACTCTTCGGCGAGTTCGATTGATTGGCTACCGACTTCCTTCGCCACTTTGCCGAATGCAGCTTCCACCGACATACCGGCTTGAACGCAGATCAGCAGCATGTCCAGGCTGTCCGGAAACGCATCCTTGATCGACTGTTGGCGCCGGCTGATCATGTTGGAGAGGAACATGTTGGGTAGGTAGAAGCCGAGGAACCCCGCGCCGAGCGCCATCATCACTTTGACCATTGGCGGATAGGCGAGCGTCGTCATCACAAAAAACAGATAGAAGAGAACAACGACCGTCACGATCGGCGGCATGGCGAGCCGGAAAAAGGTATACGCCACCAGCGGTGCTTGGCCACGCAGGCCGGCCATCTTCAACGTATCGCGCAGTTCTTCCGTTTCGAAGTAGGATCTGACGCCAAGTGCGTCGACGATCTGTTGCATGAAACCCTTGGGGGCCTGACGCAACTTTGCGACGCCGCCGGCATCCTTTTTCAATTCGGCGAGGCGAAGCGAACGCATCTGGTCGCGTTCTGTCGCCATCACCTTCATCCGCTGGCTCATGCGATCGCGCGATATAACCGGCAAAGCGATCGTCAGCACGGTGGCGAAGGCGGCGATCGCCGCCAGCAGCATCACCAGCATCTGCGGCCGCAGCACCAATTCGATGAAGTCCATCATGAAAGCACCTGGATCGTAACGGTTCGGTTGCAGGCACAAGCGCTGCCCGCGCATGGGGCACGCGCGCTAAACAAGAATTCTAGAATTTGAAGTTGATCATCTTGCGCATCACTAGAATGCCGCACGTCATCCAGATCGCGGCACATGCCAACATGAATTGACCGATCGTGGTCGTGAACAGGACTAAGAGATATTTTGGCGTCGACATGTACACCATGCACATCACGATGAACGGGAGCGAGCCGAGCACCATCGCCGATGCCTTCGCTTCGGCCGACAGCGCTTTTACTTTGCCGGTAAGCGTCTTGCGATCGCGCAACACGCCCGACAAGTTGCCGAGCGCTTCGGACAAGTTACCGCCGGCTTGCTGCTGGATGCCCAATACGATGGCAAAGAATTTCACTTCAGGCAGCGGCATGCGGGCCATCATCCGTTCGAACGACTCGATGAGTGTTACGCCGACCCGAGCTTGATCGACGACCTCACGAAACTCCTCGTTGATCGGCGCGGGGCTTTCGCGCGCGATAATTCCGAGGCACTCGTTCAGTGGCAGACCAGATTTTACACCGCGCACGATGACGTCGATCGCGTTGGCGAAATTGTTGACGAATTTATTCTGGCGTCGCTTCGTCAGGAATTTGAGCAGCCAGCGTGGGAAACCGAACGCTGCGACAAAACCCGCAGCCCCGGCTGCAATCGGCGGCACGCCAGGAGCGAAGATTAGTAGACCGGCTGCAAATACGATGCCGGATATCCCGCTCGCGATCCAAAACACTTTCGGCGTAATTTCTAGCCCTGCTCGCTGCAGTCGCACACGAAGTGAAAGCTTTTCCTTCGTCTTTTGTCGGTTCTCGAGTTCCTTCAGCGTGTCGGCAACCTGTTGCTTGCGGTTCGAAGTTTGCTCCTGCTGGACGACACGGGTCGTGCGTTTTTGACGATTCTCGGTAACGTGTGCGATGCGTTTTTCGGTTGCTTTTTCACCCGACAGATATGGCCACATCGCGACAAACGCGATGCTCGATACTGCTATTGCACCGAGTCCCAATCCCAAAAACTGAGCGATCTCTGGACTAAGCATTGGCTTCACCCATCGGGTTGCCGTCCGCATCCGCGACTTCGGAGGATGCTAGTGCTTCCGCCAAGCGGTTCTGTTCGCCGTAGTACTCTGCCCGATCCCAGAATCGAGGACGCGCAATGCCCGTCGAGCGATGACGGCCGATGATCTTGTCATTCGCGTCCTGCCCCGTGATCTCGTAAACGATCAGGTTTTGCAGCGTCACAACCTCGCCTTCCATGCCCACCACTTCGGTAATGTGCGTAATTTTGCGCGATCCGTCGCGCAGACGGGAAGCTTGGATGATGATGTCGATCGACCCGGTAATCATCTCACGGATGGTCTTTGGCGGCAGTGAATAACCGCCCATCATGATCATCGATTCGAGACGGCTAATGGCCTCACGCGGGCTATTGGAGTGAAGCGTTCCCATCGAACCGTCGTGGCCCGTGTTCATTGCCTGCAACAAGTCGAATGCCTCGGGTCCGCGGACTTCGCCGACGATGATGCGTTCAGGACGCATGCGCAGACAGTTCTTGACGAGGTCACGCATGGTGATCTCGCCTTCGCCTTCGAGGTTGGGTGGGCGCGTTTCGAGGCGTACGACGTGTGGTTGTTGTAATTGCAGTTCGGCCGAGTCTTCGCAGGTGATGATACGCTCGTCGCTGTCGATCGAACCGGTCATGCAGTTGAGCAGCGTCGTTTTGCCTGATCCCGTACCTCCCGAAATCAGGATGTTACAGCGCACCCGCCCGATAACTTCGAGAATGGTCTTGGCCTGAGGACTGATCGAGCCGTATTTCATCAGCTGCTCGAGCTTCAGGCGGTCCTTCTTGAACTTACGAATGGTGAGGCAGGGGCCATCGATCGCGAGTGGTGGCGCAATTACGTTGACGCGAGATCCATCGGGCAGACGAGCGTCGCAGATCGGGCTCGACTCGTCGACGCGGCGGCCAACCTGGCTGACGATGCGCTGGCAGATATTCATCAACTGCGCGTTGTCTGCGAAGCGGATGCCAGCCTTGGTGACCTTGCCGTTGACTTCGATGAACGTCGTCGCAGCGCCATTGACCATGATATCGGCGATGTCATCTCGCGCCAGAAGCGGCTCGAGCGGCCCATAACCGAGCACGTCATTACAGATGTCTTCGAGAAGCTCTTCCTGCTCCGCGATCGACATAACAACGTTCTTGATCTGGATGATCTCACTGACGATATCGCGAATTTCTTCACGAGCCGCCGCCGAGTCGAGCTTGGCCAACTGCGTTAGATCGATGGTATCGATCAGCGCGTTGAACACGGTCGTTTTGACGTCGTAATACTCTTCCGACTTTTTGCGGCCATGCTCCATCACTGGCTCGGGCGCCTTGGGTGCAGGTGCGGTAGCCGGCGACGATGGCGACTTAGTATCCATAACCTTCGGCACCGGAGCTCCCGTTGCTGCGGCAGCCGGCAGCGCCTTCTTGGGCGCACTGGGATCGTTGGTTCGGCGACCGAACATGACGGGCTTTCCTTAGCGCTTGAATTTCAGCTTCTCGAATAGCGGGGCGAAAGCGCTCGGCATCGCCGACTTCTTCGGCTCGGCGCGTGTTTCTTTGCGGTGGGCGAGTGCCAACGCGAGATCACGAATCGGTCCGACGGCCTTTGCCTTCTTGTTGAGCTCCTCGATCATTTGACCGTTGTTGGCGGCCTGACCGAACGTCTCGATGTCGAACTCGATGATCGCTGTCGGTTTGAGATCGAGGCTCTGGGCGAATTCCTTGGCGCTGATTTCGGGCCGCTTCGGCATGTTCGCCATGTTCAGCACAAGATGCGGCGGGCCATCATTCGACCGCGACTGCTTGAGGAGATCGAGGATATTTTTCGCATTCCGCAGGTTTGCGAGATCGGGCACCGCTGTGATGACGACTTCGTCGGCGCTGAGCAGGATGCGCTTGGTCCAAGACGTCCATGTATGCGGCAAGTCGACCGCCACGAACGGAACATTTTGGCGCACCACATCGAGCACCGTGGTGCAAGCTTCCGCAGACAGATCGTAGTCGCGATCAAGCACAACGGGGGCTGCAAAAATGCTCAGATGTTCTGAGCACTTGGTCAACAACCGATCGAGCAACACCTCGTCGAGGCGCTCGGGACTGCTCAGGGCTTCGGCGATACCTTGGACAGGATCCTGATTGAAATCGAGCCCGGTCGTACCAAATGCCATATCGAGATCGGCGATCACGACGTTGCTCTTCAAAACTTCCGAAAGCGTCCAGGCTGCGTTATGGCAAAGTGTGGAAGAGCCGACGCCGCCTTTGGCGCCGATGAATGCGAGCACATTGCCGACCGGATCTGAATCCGGATTATTGTAGAGGTTGGAAATACTCTCCATCAACTGGATCGGTTGCACCGGCGCGACGAGATATTCGCTGACGCCGCGCTTCAACAGCTCACGATAGAGAATGACGTCGTTGACGTGACCGATGACCAGCACCTTTGTGCCGCTATCGCAACTCTCGGCCAACTGGTCCAGTTCGCCGAGCATCTGCGCACGTGGCAAAGAGCTTTCGATCACGATCAAGTTCGGCGTCGGGCTTTCCTGATAGTGCGCGACGGCTGCCTGGGCGCCGCCCATGTGCAGACTGACGTGCGTCTTCGACAACCGCCGATCTTCGGCGGCTACCTGAAGTGCTTCAGCCGTACCTGAGCCCTCGCAGAAAGCCTGGATCGAAATGCGCGGGATGGGACGCGCCTTCACCAATGATTGAGCAGCTTCGGCGATCCGCTCGTCGTTGATGGTAATTTCACCGCCATTGTCGATCGCGGGTTCGGCTACAGCGTGGGCCTGTCTGCTCATGATATCAATTCCTTCGGATTCACGGTCGCAATCACGATCAGTTGGCGCCTTTGACCACGACGCGTTCGTCGGCTTGCTTCTGCGAGATAGTAGACTCGCCCTTTATGTATTTTCCCCAAACGACGCTGCGGCGCTCGCCCGGAGCCGGTGTCATGGCGCGCGGTCCGAGCAAGTCGGCCGGGTTCGCGACCTGAGCCGCGAAGTTGCGTTGTGTCGCGCAGCCAAAATTGGCAAAGGGCTCGTTCTTGGTTTCCTCAGCCAGATTGGCTGTCCACTTACCGCACTCGGGACCTTCGGCCACGAACCGCAGATAGGAGATGCGGATCGCCGGCTGTGGATCTCGCTCTTCATGATAGGCCTCGATCGAGATCGAACCATCCGGGAAGCCGCTGTCGCTCATTAAGTGACGAATTTCGGCGACCGCCTGCATCGACGCCACTTCGTTGGGCGATCCGCTGGGGGCTGCGATGACGATCTTGCTGTTGCCGCTGTCACCCGCCCGGTAACGCGTTACAAAGTCGACGACCTGCGCCTTCTGATGCGGCGACATGCCGGCGCTGCCACGAGGTACGCGAAGCGACAAATTTGAGGGTTGCTGCGACACCAGAATTGGATGGCGTTGGGTCGGGTCGACGACACTCCAACCTGCGACTTGCGGTCCCTCTTGGCCCGCCTTGCAGCCGGCAATCATCAGAGCTGCCGCTGATACCAAAGCGAGGTTCAGTGCAAGTCCCCGATGGCTGCGCGTGAAACGGGCGGCGGCCGGAGCAATGTTCGTTTTATTGCAAATCATGACAGTCTCTCCAGCGCGAGCTTTATTCAACGATGAATCCGTAGTCGCCCTTCAGACCGCCGTCGGGCATGGCAGTGCCCTTGCCGTAGATCCGATTGATGTGACCTAGGAAGTTCGCCTTCATGTCGGTGGCTGGCGCCAAGCCGTCATCCGGGCGGGCAAGCTCGCGACGAGCAGATGGGCGAACCAGGTATGGCGTGACAATCACCACCAACTCGGTTTCTTCCTTGATGAAGTCGCGGCTGCGGAACAGCGTGCCGAGTACCGGCAAGTCTTTCAGACCGGGAAACCCGTCAATGTTCTGTCGCATACTTTCCGAAATTAAACCGGCAAGGGCGAGCGACCCACCGGAGGGAAGCTCAACGACCGACTTCGCCTGCCGCTTTTTGATCGCTGGGATGGAAATGTTGCTCAACGTTACGGCGCCGGTAGAAGTCAGCTCGCTGACTTCGGTTTCGATCTTGAGGCTGATGCGGCCTTCCGACATCACGATCGGCGTGAAGGCAAGGCCGACACCGAACTCCTTGAAGGTGACGGACAGAGCGCCTGAAGTATCGACGACCGGAATTGGGTACTCGCCACCGGCGAGGAACTTGGCCGTCTCGCCCGACACTGCGGTAAGGTTAGGCTCGGCCAGCATCTTTACGAGGCCATCCCGCTCCAACGCCCTTATGGCGTGCGTAAGTCTGTTTCCTTTACCGTCTCCCCAAGCACCATCCAGACCTGAGTTGGTGAATGCGTCCTTGACCGGACCGCCCGTCTGGTAACTGCACATCGCGCCAACACCGCAGGCAACAGAGGCGTCGGTCGGACTGCCAGCCGTCGAGAACCCGGGAATAGGCAGTTTACCGAGACCGGCCGCAGCAGTGAGCGGTAGCGCGTTTTCAGTCAAGAATGCCGTAGAGAAACCACCGGAAGTTATCGCGGCGCCCAGGTTAATACCCATCTGCTTCATCAACGTGCGCTGCACTTCGGCAATTACGACGCGCAGCATGACCTGGTCTTCGCCGTCGATGGCGAGCAAGTTGATGACTTTTGTTCCGGGATTATCACCACTTTTTGAAACGACTTCTGTATTGCCGTTCGCCGAGCTGAGAGTGCTTACCGACTTGAGCTCCACCGACACAAACTGGGTCGCAATTTGCAATGCCCGCGTTGCATCGATCGGTGTCCGCACGCTACCGGTGAGCACAACCGCTTCGTTGATCGTCTCGACCTTGACATGAGCGCCCGGCAACAATCGGTTGAGCATGTCCTGAAGGCCGGACGAATCCCGTTCTACGTAAAGCTCGAGGGTCAAAAATTGTTGCCCTTGACTGTCGAAGAAGAACGCGTTTGCAACGCCGCTCTTCTTTGCGAGCAGGAAAATCCGGTTCGACGTTTGCACGACCGCATCGACGATCGAGGGATCGGAGATCATCACGTCCTGCAGGTGGCGCGGCACCTCGAGCACGGTGGACTTGTTCAGTCCCATGCGAAGCTTTTTGTGCGCCGGCAGACTAGCCTCGCTAATCCGCACGATGGACTGCAGTCCACCCGAATTTTGCAATTCGTTCGCGCTGCCATCGTCTCGCACAACCGCTCGCTTGGCGTGGTTCGCGCTTTGCGCAACCACGTCGCCTCCAGCTAGTCCTGAGGCAATACCTCCGACAAAGCCGCAAATGCCGATCAGGACGAGGCCCTTGGCGATCTTCATAATATTCCGCATAGGTATGGAGCCTTCTGACGAGCTACCGACAAGGGTGCACACAGACGCAAACACATACGCAAAACGAAAAGTGAAAATCAGATCGCGAGCAAAAATCAGGCAATTATCAGTTGACGCCGTATGCCCGGAACTTGGCGCCGTACCGCAAAACTCGAACCGAATTGCCTCGGTCTTTCTTATTCATCTCATCGCCGGCCGATGGCCCATCACCGTTGAGATCGGCGACCGACCGCAACGAAAGTGAGATTTCCCCGACCGTATTCGCCAATGCCATTAACTCGGCCTGTTTCGGCGTGAGTTCCAGGGTGGCGACGCTACCTTCGGCCATCTTCTTGCCTTCTTTAGCTTCGACCTGTTGGCCGATAGCCAGCACCCGCACGTTACGGAACAGCGTATCGCTGACGATTTCCTCGCTGCCATTTTTGCCGCGCTTGCGCTGCGTCAGGATGACATCCACGTGGTCATTGGGAAGCACGAGGTTGGCAACCGCGGTCTTTGATTCAATCTTTGTCGAGATGGCACGCATTCCGGCCGGAAGGATCGCAGCCAGCACGCCGCCATCGCCGAGCTTCACCACCTTGTTCTCGGTGATCGGCTCGCCCTGAAGGATCGGCGTGCGCGCAATGCGTCCAGCAAATTCCTGCAGCGCCTGAGGCTTCGATGTGCTCGTCACAAACGTTGGGCTGATCGCGTCTTTCGGCCAATCCTGCCAACGGAAGCTTTGATCGGTCGCAACGGTGCCAAGCTCAATGTCGGTTTTCGCAACAAGCACCTTTACGGCATCGACGACCTTATCGACTTCCACCGGCTTGGGCGGCGGCTTCAACATGCTGCCCATCATCACGAATGCAAGCACGCCAGCTACGCCCGCTACTGAGATTCCGATCAATTGGGCCTTCTTCATAGCGCAGCGGGTCCTTCTCAGCGGTCGCTAAACGACCTTGGTCCGGCCCTCACTATGCTGCCCAAGTCTCAACACGAGGTTAACTTGCGTTCGATTTTGCTCCATCCGTGTTGAAAGCCGCACGATGCGCGGCATGATCGTCAGCTCTACGAGGCGAACGCGGTGAACCAGTGCGTCGAGGGGTAAATCCACAGGGCGGCACCCGCCAATGCAATGCCGTAGGGAATGCCGCCGTGACGATCATGTAACCGCAACGCCCATTCCTGCCCCATGAGCCAAACGGGGGGCGCAACGCTTCGGAACGAAAGAAGTGCAACAGCCAGTGCACCGCCCAGGATTGTCACGAGAGTGAGGTACGGGAAAAGGCTCTCAAAACCCAGCCATAGCGCTGCGGCGGCCAGAAGTTTTGCATCTCCACCGCCGAGCCATCGCATCGAAAACATAAAAATACCGAGACCCAGGAAAAGGGCGCCCGCGGCCACATGGTTGAAGATCATTGCTGGCGGCGCGCCAGCGAAGGCCGCGGCGACCGCAAATCCCGCGATCAGGGCGAGAGATACACGGTTCGGTATCGTCATCGTGAACAGATCCATCGCGCCGGCAAATGCCATGGCAGCAGGGAACATCAAAAGCAAGGGAAACTCAATCACTGGATTTTCTCTCGGCTGCTACTGTGAGATACTTCGTCCTGACGTAGCGCGCATTTCGAATTGAACAATACTTCTACGGAGGCGATTTAGGCCGGGAAGCCTGCAGAGACGTTTGTAAAAACGTTGACGAGACTGACACCGACGAGTTGCGCTGCAGTAATAATGACCAAGCCAATGGAACCAGCGATTAGAGCATATTCAATTGCCGTCGCTCCGTTTTCATCGCGACAATACCGGCTCAACTTATTTCTCACGTCTTCCTCCAGCAACAACTTGGTTTGAGCAACTCGGCTGATTTATTCGCCTCAGTCGGCCACACAGTACGGTGAGGATCGTTAATGAGCTGGGTCTAATTTTCTAATTCAAAAAAATTTTTACCGCCCGCGTGGTACAGGACCTCACAAAGCAAATGACCGCGTAGCTATATAAGCCACGCGGTCATTCTCATTTGTAATATCGTGTGCATTACCGGGATAGAATTCGTTGATATTACTTGACGCTGTCGAGGCCGGTTTTAACCGACGTGAACGTGGCATTGATCGACGAGCCGACTTGGCCAACGACGGTGATGATGGCGACGCCGATGAGGGCGGCGATCAGGCCGTATTCGATCGCGGTGGCGCCAGACTCACATTTCACGAAACCGGCGAAAACGTTTTTCATTACTAGTCTCCCAAAAATGTTGATTACGCTCGGTGCGATCTATACCCAGGATTACATTGTTCATCCGAGCGCGATCACGAA
>JANLXZ010000389.1:0-1662 GCA_031365375.1 Hyphomicrobiaceae bacterium
ATATATCGAAGGCTTGCGGCTGGTCGATTACCGCGTGCGTATTTTGAATGGCGGCACCGAAGCCGTGACGCGCGTGCAGATCGAGAGCGAGGACGAAGAGGGCGAACGCTGGACCACCATCGGCGTCTCGCCCAACATCATCGATGCGTCGTTTCAGGCGCTGATGGATTCGGTGGTGTATAAACTGGTGAAGTCGAACGCGCCGGCGTGAATGGGTAAAGGGAATACCTCATGGTGAGGAGGCGCTGTTTCAGCGCCGTCTCGAACCATGAGGCTTGAATTCATCCTTCGAGACGGCTGCTGCGCAGCCTCCTCAGGATGAGGATTGAGATCGTTGCGCCTTATCGGGAGGTAACATTGATCGATCACGTCTCCGTCGGTGTTGCCGATCTCGAACGCGCCGCGACATTCTACGATGCGGCGTTCGCGCCGCTCGGCATGAAGCAGTTGATCGTGCGGCCGGCCAATATCGGTTTCGGCAAGACCTATCCGGAATTCTGGATCAACCTGCGCGCCGGGATGACACAGCTGCCGCCGGACCATGGCACGCATATCTGCTTGCGCGCGAAAACCACCGCCGAGATCGAGGCGTTTTACGATGCGGCGATGAAAGCGGGCGGCACCGACGACGGTGCGCCCGGCGTGCGTCCGCATTTCCATTTGAGTTATTTCGCGGCGTTCGTGGCCGATCCGGACGGCAACCGCATCGAGGTCGTGACGTTTCTGAAGGCCGATCAGCCGGCGTAAGCCGCGTTACAGTTTGTCCGCGACGCCCGCTTCCATCAGTTTCGTGGCTTCAGGCACGCTTGCGGCCGCTTTTTCAAGTCGCGGCAGAATATCCTCGACGCGATCTGCGGTGAGAATATCCACCGACAGATTCTTGCGAATGAATTGCGTGTCCTTCATGTGCGCCAGCAGCGCCAGCAGCGGATTCCAGAAGCCGTCGATGTTGGCCATCAGGATCGGCTTGGTGTGACGGCCGAGCTGCGCCCATGTCATCTGCTCGACCAGGTCTTCCAGCGTGCCAATGCCGCCGGGAAATGCCACGAACGCATCGGAGCGCTCGAACATCAGTTGCTTGCGCTCGTGCATGTCGCGGGTGACGATCAATTCCTGCGCGCGTTGCAGCGCATGTTCGCGTGCGGTGAGAAAATCCGGGATGATGCCGGTGACTTGTCCGCCGGCATCGAGCGCGCCGGTTGCGACCGCGCCCATCAGCCCGATCGAGCCGCCGCCATAGACGAGCCCGACATTATGATCGGCGAGCGTCTTGCCGAATGCCGTCGCAGCCTTGACGAAATGGGGATTGGTGCCGGGGCCGGAGCCGCAATAGACGCAGACGGTCTTTATCTTGTTGGTGATCTTATTCATCAGGGGCATGTGGCATCGCGTGGCGGCATCGTCAAGACGCTGCAATGCAGTGTGCCGCGATGGTGACGCACGTTCAGCCTGCCGAATGCGAAAAGGCAGAAAAGAATCACCGTGCTGGGACCGCAAAGGGGTGCGATGCAGCGCCAAACGATCTATATGAAGCCCAATGGCCCATCCGCACGCTTCCGATCCCGCGCAAACCGCTGCCGAGCCCGCCGACATCGCCGCTGAAAAAGCCACGCTGTTCGGAACGCTGCTGCATTTGTGGCCGTATATCTGGCCGGGCGATCG
>JANLXZ010000350.1:0-3600 GCA_031365375.1 Hyphomicrobiaceae bacterium
GGACCGCAACAACGCATGGAAAGATCAAGCTGAACTTGAAGGACAGCTACGGTCTGTTCGCACGCCTGCACATCAATAACCACGGCGTCGTCAAGAGCCGCAAGATTTACCCGTCATGACTGAACAAACGACGGCCGTCGAAACGCTGCTTCGACGCGAGCGCCTTGTCGTGATGGGGGGATTGCTGCTCATCACGGCGTTGGCATGGTGTTGGGTCCTGATCGGGTCCGGCACCGGCATGAGCACAATCTCGATGACGACATGGCGGTTCCCGCCGCCTGCGCACGGGCCCATGGTCGAGAACTGGTCAGTCGGCTATGCACTCATCATGTTCTTCATGTGGTGGATCATGATGATCGCCATGATGACGCCAAGCGCCGCTCCGATGATCCTCCTCTATGGTCGCACCTACCGGCATGAGCAACGACAGGGAAAGCTTCCGACCGGCGTCGTGCCAACGTTCGTCTTTGCGCTTGGCTACCTCATGTCTTGGGCCGCCTTCAGCTTGATCGCAACCGGACTCCAATGGAGTTTTGAGCGGGCCGAACTTGTCCATCAAATGATGATGTGGAGTATCAGCCCCATTTTTACCGCAGCACTGCTGATTGCTGCTGGGCTATATCAAATCACACCTCTGAAAAGTGTCTGTTTGGAGCATTGCCGCTCTCCCGCGCAGTACCTTGCGCAGCACTTCGAACCTGGCACCCCAGGTGCATTACGCCTCGGGTGGAAGCACGGTCTCTATTGTCTGGGCTGTTGCTGGTTTTTGATGGCGCTGCTGTTTGCCGGTGGCATCATGAACCTCCTCTGGATTGCCGGCCTCGCAATCTACGTCTTGGTCGAGAAGGTTGCCCCGAAAGGGCAATTGATCGCTCGCGTCGCAGGCGTTGCGATGGTTCTCGTTGGGCTATGGGTGGCAGCTGGAAGTTACGTCGCGTGATTGGCGCCTGAGCAAAAGCCGTAGCATGTTCGCCCCCAACCGGCAGGAGGGTGCATTGCCTCAGCACGATAGTGTCTTCTCCTCCCTTCTGCTCCTGAGTACTATTGCTGACTATTGAATTGTGCCGGTCGAGGAGACTGCCGATGCCCCGCTATCGCAACTCGCTTCCCCAATTGTCCGGTGACATTTTCTTGGCCGACGGGGGCGTCGAGACCGATCTCATCTTCAACCACGGGATCGAGATCCGCGAGTTTGCCGCGCACACATTACTGCCAATACCGCAGGGGCGAGCAGCATTGTCACGCTACTTCGAAGGTTTTCTGTCGCTCGCCAATCAGCAGAACACCGGCTTCATTCTCGACACCGTGACTTGGAAGGCGCATCGGCATTGGGCAGAGAAACTCGGCGCAACTGATGACGAGTTGAAGGCAGCCAACGAAGAAAGCGTTCGCTTCGTCGCCGAGTTGCGGGCGCGCTTCAATGGCAATGCCAAGCCGATCGTTCTCAATGCTGTCATCGGGCCTCGCGGCGACGCATACAAACCAGAGGCCGTCATCTCCATGGACAGTGCCGAGCAGTACTACGCACAGCAACTCGGCTGGCTGGCAGCGACCGAGATCGACATGGTATCGGCTCTTACCTTCAACCAAGCCAGCGAGGCCGCCGGGCTGGCGAAGGCGGCGAAAACGGCCGGCTTGCCGGCCGTCGTCTCGTTCACCGTCGAGACCGACGGCGCATTACCCAATGGCCAGAGCCTCCCGGAGGCGATCGCCGAGGTCGACGATGCCACGGGCCAATACCCGGCCTATTACATGGTCAATTGCGCACATCCTGATCACTTCGGCGGTGCTCTGTTGGATGCGCCGTGGGCGCGACGCATCCGAGGCATTCGCGCGAACGCGTCGCGTCGAAGCCATGCCGAGCTGGATGCGGCGCCAGAGCTCGACGCGGGCAATCCGCACGAACTCGCGCAGCAGTACCGTGCGCTCGCGGATCGCATGCCCTGGCTGAATGTGTTCGGCGCTTGCTGTGGCTCCGACCTGCGCCATGTGACCGAAATCGCTCGTGCGATCCCAGGTCGCCGCACAGGCTGACCGGTGATGCTCAGAAGCGTGCTGCCAGCATCTCCGCCTGCTCGACGAGCGTCCGCGCCTGCTTGATCTGCGGCATGTAGATCGGCTTACCGTCGAGCGTCACCACACCACCGCCCGACCGTTCTGCCTCGGCAGCAGCTTCCAGCACTCGACGAGCCAGGACCACGGTCTGCGGTGATGGCGAGAACACCTCGTTGGCGATACCGACGAACTCCTCAGTCGTCGCCCATTTTCCCTCGCAACCCAGGACGGCGGCACGCGTGGCCGCCGCGCGAAAGCCTGCGGGGTCAGCATCGAGAAAGGGACCGTCGACTGGCCGCAGACCGGCAGCACGAGAGGCAGTTGCGAGTCGTGCGGTCGCGTAGTGCCACATGTCGCCCCAATGCTGGGCTCGCGCGCCGCTGGCATCGGCGTCGGTCAGAATGTGGTAGTTCGGATTTGCACCGCCGACTTTGGACATTCTCGCACCGAGTGAGGCAGCGAGGTCGTTCTGCCCTAGATGCAGCGAGTCATTTCTGCTGCTCGCAGCGGCAATCTCGTCGATGTTCGCAAGCCCCTGCGCCGTTTCGATCATGATTTGAAAGCCGAGCCGCTTCGTCCGTCTCATCGCGGTTTCGATCTGAGTTACCAGCATATCGACAGCGTAGATGTCCGATCGGTTGCCGGCCTTGGGGATCATTATGAGATCTAGGCGCTCTGTGTGCGCCTCTAGCAAATCGACGAGATCGCGATACATGTGTGGTGTGTCGAGGCCGTTGATCCGTACAGACAAAGACTTGCGGCCCCAATCGATTTCGTTGAAGGCGGCAATCAAGTTCTGTCTGGCTGCCGGCTTCTCGCCGGGTGGCACGCCATCCTCAATCTCGAACATGATGAGGTCGGCAGCTGACCTTGCCGCTGCTTCGAAGGTGGCGGGTTTGTTTGCGAGCACAAAGAGTTGGCTGCGATTGAGCCGGGCGGGTGCGGGCGTGACGGTGGAGAAGCTCACGAGTAAACCATCCAGTGAGATGCAACATTGCAGTAGGCCTGGGCCAACTCGGGCCATGATCATACTATTCGAGGATAGGCGTCAACTGACAGGCCGTGCGGCCCAAGCTCTACGGTCGCTCTCATCGTAAGCAGACTAACTCCTCGCGAGCAAGGTTCATTGGCGCCATGTCTGTTGCGGGTCTTGGTTGCGTGATAACGCTGGGCACCGGTCTGCGACCAAGTGTTGGCGAGGAAGCTTACCGCTTCGGCGCCGATTTAAGCAATTTTTTCCCGTTGGTCGTTCTCGGCCGATCCTGAGTCATTGTGAGACCATTCCCGAGTCCCTTGGGATGGATGAGAACGTGAGAGCGTTTGCACCTCACGCCCTGATCGCAGCGATGAGCGGCTTGATGCCAACGATGTTCATCACGCGCGTCAGATTGTAGGCGAGTACGCTAAGCGCCATTTCGCTCGCAACTTTGGGCAGCGTCTTCATCAGAAAGTGCGTCGCGCCCATTCGCATCTTAAGGGTGCCGAAGGGGTGTTCGACCGTCTCGCGCCGCCGACGCATGGCCTGTGGATCTTCATCGAGCCGAC
>JANLXZ010000392.1:0-17193 GCA_031365375.1 Hyphomicrobiaceae bacterium
GGGAACGGTTTTCAAGACCGGTGCCTTAAACCACTCGGCCACCCCTCCAGCGCGCGGACCGTACTCTGCCTCCGCGCCCCGGACAAGTGCGGAAGCGGGAGCGTTGTATGAATTATATGCTGATAGTAGCCGGCTGTTGGCTCGCCTGCTTGTCATGCACCTGCGCACCATCGCGCAGCAATTTGTAATTGATGCTGTCGAGAAGCGCTTCGAAGCTCGCGTCGACTATGTTGGGCGACACCCCCACCGTAAACCAACGATCGCCAGTCGATTTATCGAGGGTCTCCACCAACACCCGGGTCACGGCTTCGGTGCCGCCAGTCAGGATGCGCACCTTGTAATCGACGAGCTCGATATCCTTAATGTGCGACTGGTAGCGGCCAAGGTCCTTGCGCAGCGCGCAATCGAGCGCATTGACCGGTCCATTGCCTTCGGCGACTGACCACAGAGGCTCCGTATCGCCGTTGACGAAAACTTTCACCGTCGCTTCCGAAACGGTCACCAATTGCCCCACAGCGTTGTGGCGCTTCTCCACCATCACTCGGAAACTATCGACCGAAAAGTAGCGAGGCACGTCACCGATGATGCGGCGGGCCAACAGTTCGAACGAAGCATCGGCGCCGTCATAAGCATAGCCGACGCTCTCGCGCGATTTGACCTCGTCGAGCAGCGCCGCAACGCGTGCATCGTTCTTGTCGACGGCGATGCCGACGCGCTCGAGCTCGGCCATTATGTTCGACCGGCCAGCCTGGTTCGATACCAGCACCCGGCGACGATTGCCGACGCTTTCTGGCGGCACATGCTCGTAGGTCTCGGGCTCTTTCATGATGGCCGATGCGTGGATGCCAGCCTTGGTCGCGAACGCACTCTCGCCAACATAAGGCGCTTGGCGGGTGGGAGAGCGATTGAGGATTTCATCGAGCACGCGGCTGGCCCGGGTGATGTGGGCAAGACGTTCCGGCGTGACGCCGGTTTTGAAATGCTCGGCAAATTCGGATTTTAGCAAAAGCGTTGGGATGATCGATGTCAGATTAGCATTGCCGCAACGCTCGCCCAACCCATTGAGTGTACCCTGAATCTGGCGCACGCCGGCGCGGACAGCTGCCAACGTGTTGGCGACCGCGTTTTCGGTATCGTTATGCGTGTGGATGCCGAGGTGCGTGCCGGGAATGGCTTTCGCGACATCGGCGACGATGCGCTCGATCTCGTGCGGCAGGGTGCCGCCGTTGGTGTCGCACAGCACGACCCAGCGCGCGCCGCTGTCGAAGGCAGCCAGCGCGACGCTCATGGCGTAGTCGCGATTGGCCTTGTAGCCGTCGAAGAAATGTTCGCAATCGATCATGCTCTCGCGATTGGGCGAACTTGCTCGAACCGCCTTGACGCTCTCGACCACGCCTTCGAGGTTTTCATCGTTGGTGATACCGAGGGCCACGCGCACGTGGTAGTCCCAGGCCTTTGCGACGAGGCAAATCGCCGGCGCCGGACACTGCAGGATCGCTTGGAAGCCAGGATCGTTCGACACCGAGCGGCCGACGCGCTTGGTCATGCCGAAGGCGGTGAACTTGGCGTTGGCAAGTTTTGGCGGCTCACCAAAAAACTCGGTGTCGGTGGCGTTGGCGCCGGGATAGCCGCCCTCGACGTAATCGATGCCGAGCTGGTCCAGAACGCCAGCGATCCGCAGTTTGTCGGCAACAGAGAAGTCGACGCCTTGAGTCTGCGCCCCATCGCGTAACGTGGTGTCAAACAAATAGAGACGGGAAAGTGTCACCGCTTCACCTCCCACGTCGTCTCGATTTCGCCGGTGGTGGCGTTTTTCGCGTCCTTGAGTTGTACACCCAGGCCTGCGAGTTCATCGCGAATGCGGTCGCTCTCCTTGAAGTCGCGATTGCGGCGCGCTGAGAGGCGAGCTTCGATCATGCGCGCAATATCTGCTTCTTCGATGTCGAGGGTCGCGGCACCAAGTTCAAGCGCTGCCGGCGTTTCGTTGTCGTACAGCCCCATGAACTGCAGCGTCGCCTTGAGATCACCAGCTGCTTCAGGATTACGCCGCGCAGACTTGGCGACGCCGTGGATGATCGACATCGCGCTTGGGGTGTTGAGATCGTCCGACAAAGCCGCGACGACTTCCGGCAACGGTTCTGGTGATGCGGTTACACCGTGCATCATGCCGGCGAACTCGACGAGCGTTGCTCGCGCCTGCGCCAGCCGGTCGACGGTCCAGTCGATCGGCTGCCGATAGTGCGTGCCCAGCATCGCCAGGCGCAGCACGCGGCCATGCCACGGCTGATTGCCAAACTTCGACGTCGCCAGAAGCTCGTTGATGGTGATAAAGTTGCCGAGCGACTTCGACATCTTCTCCCCCTCGACCTGCAGAAAACCATTGTGCATCCACACGTCGGCCATGGTCGCGGTGCCGTGCGCGCACCGGCTCTGCGCGATCTCGTTCTCGTGGTGCGGGAAACTCAGATCGATGCCGCCGCCGTGGATGTCGAAGGTCTGGCCTAAGTGCTTCTCTGCCATCGCCGAGCATTCGAGATGCCAACCCGGGCGACCGGGCGCCGCAATTCCGCACGGGCTCGGCCAAGCTGGAACGCCGGCCGGTGACGGCTTCCACAGCACGAAGTCCATCGGATCGCGCTTATAGGGCGCGACGTCGACGCGGGCACCGGCCAGCATGTCGTCGGCCGAGCGGCCGGACAGGCGGCCATAGTCGGGCATCGAAGGTACATGGAACAGCACGTGATCCTCGGCGACATATGCGTTGCCCTTGGCGACTAGCGCATCGCACAACTGCCGCATGCCTTCGATGTGGTCGGTCGCGCGCGGCTCGACGGTTGGCGGCAATACACCCAGCGCCGCGATGTCGGCATGAAACTGCGCGGTGGTCTCGGTCGTCAGTTTCTTGATCGCCGCGATCGGGTCCATGTCGGGATAGCGCTCTACCGCGCGTGCGTTGATCTTGTCGTCGACGTCCGTGATGTTTCGCGCGTAAGTGACGTGAGGCTCGCCGTAAATGTGGCGCAGTAGCCGGAACAGCACATCGAACACGATGATCGGTCGCGCGTTGCCGATGTGGGCGAAATCGTAAACGGTTGGACCGCAGACGTACATACGCACGTTGCCTGCATCGCGCGGGCTGAAGGCAGACTTGGATCGGGTCAACGTATTGTAGAGCGTAAGCGACATAAATGGTCCCCTGACCGGAAGGCGGGGCCGAGCGCAGAGTGCAATTCAGAAGAAAAAGAACAACAGGCCGCGCCAGCCGATGATTAGCTGCCGATGATAATAATGCCGCAACACATGTTTACGGCTGGTTGATGCGCGTGTCGGTTCATGGCGCTGGTATGCGCTTTTCGCCCCGCGACCGTCAAGTGCAACTGGTGGCGAACACTGACACGGGCAATGAAATTCACGTAGTTTGCGTGCCAGCATTACATGCCGCAGCGGCTGTGACGAAGTTCGAGATCGTTCAGCGAGCCGATCACCAACGTCGCCGCCGGGGCGTTCTGTCCCAATCGTCCGTCGGCGCCGAAATGAGAGGCAAGTTAGGTCGCCGGTTCGAACTCGAGGTCTCGCGATTGCAAAGTGCTGGGATTGGACTGAGCTTCGTCGGCCGCGCCAGCAATGCCAGCGTCCCCTTCAGACTATCGTTGGTTAGATGCCCCGTTCTCAAAACCTGTTCGAGCTTCGCCTGCAGCGCGCGATCGGTCGGCGTGCGCCAGTGGCCGGGCAAGCAGTCCCACGGCAAAACCAGATTGCTGCCCAGTCCACTCACAGCGAACATCTGTTGGAAAGGATGCGTATTGCGGTTCAATCGAACCTGGCAACGATTCTGATAGGTTATCTCCAGGCCGGCCTCAGTAACGGGCTTTTCCAGTAGCGTCTCGTAATATTGGACAGCTGCGCGCCCGGCCCGATCGCGCAGCGACTCGTCGCACAGTTCGCTCTGCATATCGTTCATGGCCTTCAGAAACTGCTGCCGTAGTGTCGTGCGCACTTCGTCGGTAACACCGAGTTTGAGGGCGGCTTTCTCGAGAAGGCTACTGTTATCGGGCTCGCGCGACATGGCTATAACAAGCCCTGCAAACAACAGCACGCCGACTGCAATACCAGCCGGCACCAGGGGCACGGTCCAACCGGACGGGCCAGACGGCGCGGTGCGCTCACGTTCGACCGACCGACGACCAAATGCCATAACACCACCCTGATGAGTCACTCCGTAGCGGAACTATCAGCATCAGGATAAAATCGCGTAAACGGTTGTTTAGATCGCTCCTAACGACCGTATCAGACTGGAACGACGAAGATCTTTCGTTAGGCTGCCGGCTGCGGAGTGGCTTTCGAGAGCACACCCACGCGCATGACGCCCGTCTTATCCCGCACCTTCATCTTGACCGGCCGGCCGGCCCAATCCGTTTCCATCTTGCGCTTTAGCATCGCTTGGATGACCTGCTGTTCACCGACGCCGTCGATCACCCATAGAATATCGCCGCTACGCCATTCTTCCTGCTTCAGGCGCATCGGCACTTCGGTCGTTTCAGTGAGCCGCTTATCGACCTCGGCCGAAACGCTGGCCCACAACAATACGCCAACCGGCACCATCATGCCGTTGGCCTTCGACTGTGCCTCGGCAAGCGCAAACTGCCCGTTTGTGACGGCCGGTACGACAAGCCATTCCAGATCTGCCAGTGAAAGTTTCCGGTACTGAGCCGACCGCATCAGAATGCTTGTAACTTGCCCGAATGCGGCCAGCAGGTTCTTCGAAGCATCGACCGCCTTTTTCTTGGCTTCGGGCGATAGCTCGGGCGCGGCCATCGCTGGCGATGCCGCCGTTGTAGCCGCCGCATCGGGCGCGCGAGCGGTCGGTTGTGCCGGCGGCTGCGTCGCTAAAGGTGCTTTTGGTTGAGAGGATGCAGCCTGCTCTTGCACTGACTGTCCGACGGATGACGCAACCGTCTCGATCGTCCCTCCGGGTTTCTTTGACCAAAATGCCATGTGTCAATCTCCCTTTCTACAATTTTAAATATCCCGTCACAGTATGCTGCCTCGACGATGCGTCAAATAATATTGCGGGCTTTTGCGGGCCCAATATCGAAACACTGCGAATTTCGCGTCGCACGCCCGCGTACGGTTTGACACGGGCGAATGTTTAACACGGTCACGTCACATCCGGTGAGGCTGCAAGCTTGCCACCGGGCCTGCCTCGGCCTAGACAGGACACCGGAATTCAACCGGACACGTCTGGTATCAGCGTGGCCGCCAACTATGGAACAGCAATGGGCCGAGCAGATCGCACGCCAGGTTCGCTATCTATAACGCCTGACTACAAACTCCAAGCCGCCGCACGCGCGGCAGCGTTCGTTGAGCCCGGCATGAAGATCGGCCTCGGCACCGGCTCGACCGCCGCCAAGTTCATCGATCTGCTGGGTCAAAAGGTTCGCGCCGGCCTCGACGTCATCTGCGTTCCAACGTCGGAGGCGACTGCCAATCAGGCGCTCGCCAATGGCATCCGGCTGACATCGCTCGACGATGAACCCTTCCTCGATTTGGTGATTGACGGTGCCGACGAGATCGACGTTCGGCTCCGCTTGATCAAGGGTGGCGGCGGCGCTCTACTCAGGGAAAAGATTGTGGCCACCGCTTCCGACCACATGATCGTCATCGCCGACGTGTCAAAAAAGGTGGAGATGCTCGGTAAGTTTCCCTTGCCAGTTGAAATTGTTCGGTTTGGCTTTCGTGCAACATCCAAGATGGTCGAAATGCTGGCATCCGACGCTGGCTGCACCGGCGATATCGCCGTCCGCCTGAACGCCGATGGCAAACCATTCATGACGGATGGTGGCAACCTCATCCTTGATTTACATCTGGGGCGCATCCCCGAGCCTGATGTTCTCGCTGAAGCGTTGCGGCTAATCCCAGGCGTTGTCGAACATGGCCTGTTTCTAGGTCTTGCCGACACTGCGATCATCGCCGGACCAGAGGGCGTCGAGATCATCGAAGCCAATTACGACGAATAACATGCAAGATAGGAGTTCCACCCCGTGATCCGCCGTTCGCTCAAAGCCATGACAATCGCGTTCGCGCTCTGTCTCACTGCGTCAGCATCCGCCCAGCAAAAAGCGCCACCCGCTAGCGATCCTGCTGCGGTGACGGCGGCGAAGGATTTGCTTGTCGCCATGGGCTCGATGAAACAGTTTGAGGTCGCCATCAACACGATGAGTAAAGGTATGGCGCAGGCCTTCAAACAACAGGCGCCAGCCAAGGGCAAAGAAATCGACGAAGTCATGGAACTCATGGCCACGAAGTTCAACGCGCGCAAAGAAGAAGTGCTGAGCATGGTCGCGCCGCTTTACGCCGAGAAATTTACGGTTCAAGAGCTGACCGAAATCGGCACGTTCTACAAAACCCCGATCGGCCAGAAGATGATCGCCACTCAACCGGAAATCCTGCAGCGGTCGATGCAGCTCGGCATGGCCTGGGGCCAAAACATCGGCAAGGAAGTCGAAGCCGAGGCGCGGCAGGAACTTAAGAAGCGCGGCGTCGATTTGTGATGGCCGGATTCGACTTTGATCTGTTCGTCATCGGCGCGGGCTCAGGAGGCGTGCGGGCTGCGCGAATTGCTGCCAGTTACGGCGCAAAGGTCGCCATCGCCGAGGAATATCGCATCGGCGGCACCTGCGTCATTCGTGGATGCGTGCCCAAGAAGCTGCTCGTTTACGCATCCCGCTTCGCAGACGAGTTCGAGGAATCCGCAGGTTATGGATGGACACTGCCTGGTGAGCCGACGTTTGATTGGCCGACCCTGATTGCCAACAAGGATCGCGAGATCGCGCGGCTCGAAGGCATTTACAAAGCGAATCTCGAACGATCTGGCGTCACAATCTTCAAAACCCGTGCGACGCTCGATGACCCGCACACGATCCGGCTCGCGAGCCCGGACCGCACCGTCACCGCCGCCCACATCCTGATTGCGAGCGGCGGCACGGTTAACCTCGATCCGGCGTTGCCGGGCATCGAGCATGCGATCACTTCCAATGAAGCGTTCCATCTGAGCCATCTCCCCAAAAGCATCGTCGTCTGCGGCGGTGGCTATATCGCGGTCGAGTTCGCCAGTATTTTCCACGGCCTCGGCGTTGAAACGACGCTGCTCTATCGTGGAGAAAAAATCCTTCGCGGCTTCGACGAGGACATGCGAGACGGGTTGACCAAGGCCCTCACCCGGCACGGCATCAAAGTCATCACCGGCACCGTATTGTCGGCGATTGAGAAGCACCCGGCCGGTCTTCATCTGACGCTTAAATCAGGCGCAGTCATCAACACCGGCCAAGTTATGTTCGCGATCGGGCGAAGCCCGAACACGGCAGGTCTCGGTTTGGACAAAGCCGGTGTCCACATTGGCACCAAAGGCCAGATCGCGGTAAATGCATTTTCGCAAACAAACGTCGCTCACATCCATGCTGTGGGCGACGTCACGGACCGTATCAACCTCACACCTATCGCCATTCGCGAAGGTCACGCGTTCGCCGACACTGTCTTTGGCAAGAAACCGACCGAGGTCGATCACACGACGATCCCGACTGCGGTGTTCACGACCCCGGAAATTGGGACGGTGGGGCTCACCGAAGAGGTTGCCCGCGCAAGCGGCATGCCGATAGATATCTATAAGGCTGCCTTCCGGCCAATGAAATCCACCCTGTCGGGTGCCCAAGATCGCATGATCATGAAGCTCGTGGTCGATCAGATGTCGCGGAAAGTTCTGGGCGTTCACGTGCTGGGACCCGACGCCGGCGAAATCATCCAGATGGCAGCGATCGCGCTCAAGCTTGGCGCGACCAAAGCCGACTTTGATGCAACGGTTGCCTTGCATCCCAGTGCCGCCGAGGAACTTGTCACCATGCGGGAAAAGTGGACGCCGCCCGCTTAGGGTTGGTGTCTGACCTCCGGTTCTGACGCCAATCACGGCCTTGCCACCGGATCAGCGGTGTCAGAGCCGCAGGGTCAGACAACCGCTTGCACTAACATCAAGAACGCTTCGCTATAAGATCAATCTCGACCAGCGCGTTTACCGCCAGTCCGGTCACACCGACGCACGTGCGGGCGGGTAAGCGACCCGGCTGGAAGTACGACTGATATGTAGTGTTCATACTGGCATAGTCGCGATCGAAGTGCGTGAGATATACCCGCGCCTGCAGAACATGCTCCAGCCCGAGGCCGATCCCGCCCAGCACGATCTTCAGATTCTCCATCACGCGCCGTGTCTGCGCCTCCACTCCATCGGGTAGAGGTGCATTGGGAGCTGCTGGGTCAGTCGGCATTTGACCGGTCACAAACACCCATCCGTCGGCCTCCACAGCATGCGAAAATGGCGCGACCGGGCGCGGTCCCGTTGCAATCATATGAAAGAGTGGGTTTGACATAAATCCTCGTGTTGTAGATCCATTTAAAGCTTAATGCCCGCTTTTCGGCGCTTTTTCGGTGCGGACTGCCACGTGGTTAGCTCGCCGTTAAGCAAACCCTCATACGGGATCGCAACGACTTCGTGAGACACTGCTAGGACTACACCGAGCGTTCCACCGAGCGCTACCCGACTGACACTAATAGTTGAGCGTTTGTTTCGAGCCCGCAGGACCCGTGCCGCCATGCAGCTTCTCCGTAGCGTACCCTCTGCACCGAAGGCGCCCCGTTTGCGCTATCGGTGCCCCGACTGTCGCGACATCCACGACGGTCTTCCAGATTTGTGCTTCGCACTACCTGATGCGATCTTTGACCTCGATCCCGAGGCACGGGAAGCCCGTGCCCTGGTATCATCCGATCTTTGCGTTCTCGATGACGAGCGTTATTTCATCCGTTGCGTGCTCGAGGTCGCAATCTCCGAACACACGGACTTGTTCGCTTACGGCTTGTGGGCCGAAGTCGCCGCGCGCGATTTCAACCGCTATTCGGTCTTTTACAACACCGACGCTCCGCCTCATCTGTCGGCATTCGAAGGAAAATTCGCAAATCGGTTGCCGCACACGCCCGAGACGCTGGGTCTTGTCTGCGGCATCACGCTTAGCAACGAAGAAGGTATGCGACCGGCCATCGCGGTGTCTGACGAGACCCACCTGCTACACGCCGAACAGCAAGATGGTATCGGCCTAGAGCGCGCCATCACACTCGTTGGCACGATGCGCGGTTTCGTCACCATCATCGACTGACGTTAGGCGTTTACATCTCGACAACCATATCTGGGCTTGCGATGGCTTTAAGCTTCGCAGGCCCTTTTTACGTCGAGTGCCCCGCCCATGAAGATCACCGCAATCGAGATCACGCAGCATCAGTTGCCGCTCGATCCGCCGTTCCAGCCGAGCTGGTCATCGATGCCTCGCATCAAATTCGACGCGACGATCGTGCGCGTGCATACCGACGCCGGGCTGACGGGCATCGGCTCGGGAGACCAAATGCTGGGCTTCGCCGGTCACGAAAACCAGTTCGTCGGCCGACACCCGCTCGAGTTGGAGCGGCACAATCGCGTTATCGACCATATCTCGTTCCACTATGGCCGCTGCTGGCCGCTCGACCTCGCGCTGTGGGATCTCGCTGGCAAAATCGCCGGGCAGCCTTGCTGGCGGTTGCTCGGCGGCTTCACCAACCGCATTCCTTGTTATGCTTCGAGCGGCACCCTGCGCTCCGGACCAGAACTCGCGACCTTCGCCGAGGCAGCCATCGCGTGCGGATTCAAAGCGATGAAGATCCGCTTTTCTCGGGCCGATTGGCGCGGAGATATCGAGAAACTGGAAGCCGTCCGCGCCCGCGTCGGCTCCAACATCGAGCTGATGGTCGACTGCAACCAGGGCTGGCGCTTCCCGTGGGACACGATGATGCCGTGGACGTTCAAGGATGCATTGCGCGTCGGCCGTGAACTCGAACGGCTCGGCGTCTACTGGATGGAGGAGCCGCTGCACCGCTCCGACCGTGCCGGAATGCGCCGCTTGCGTGAAACCCTCGATCTGCGCATTGCCGGTGGCGAGCTCGATCGCGAAGTCGCGGAATTGCGTGATGTGATCGCCGAGGGATCGCTCGACGTGGTGCAACCCGACGTGGTTTCGGTTGGCGGCATGACCGGCTTGCAGAAGATTGCGCAACTGGCGGCCGCTAACGGCGTCACATTCACCCCGCACACGTGGGGCAATGGGATCGGACTGCTCGGCAACGCTCACGTGATGGCGGGCGTGGGTGCATCGAGCTACCTCGAATTTCCTTGGGATCCGCCCGATTGGAGCCTCGACCGGCGCGATTTCATGCTGACAAACCCGATCGACATCGACATCACAGGCAGCCTTGTATTAAGCGAAAAACCAGGCCTCGGGTTCGAAATCGACGAAGCCGCCTTGCAGCGCACGCGGGTATCGGGCGATACGATCAAATCAAACAATTGAATTCCATTGCATCCGCAGGACCCACGCCATGAGCGCCGCAGAAACCCAAACCTTGATTGCCCGCTACTACGACGCTTTCAATCGGGGCGATATCGACGGCATGCTGGCCTGCGTCACCGACGATTTGATCCACGACACCAACCAGGGCGATCGCCGCATCGGGCGCGATCGCTTTCACGCATTTTGCGCCCGCATGTCGCATCACTACAAAGAACACCTGGACGACATCGTGATCATGACATCGGCCGATGGCACGCGTGCCGCAGCCGAGTTCAACGTGCGCGGCGAATACCTCGTCACTGAGACCGGCCTGCCCGATGCAAGGGGCCAAGCCTACCAACTACCTGGCGGCACATACTTCGTCGTTCGCGACGGCAAAATTGCGCGCGTAACGACATACTATAACCTCACCGATTGGATCATGCAGGTTTCGGCCTGAAGGAGCGGGCTCATGGCGATTATTGTTGCGCTGAAAGGATCGGCATTAGCCGAGGCATTGCCGGCGCTGGCCCGCCTACGCATCACCGTATTCCGCGACTGGCCCTACCTTTACGATGGCTCACTCGACTACGAACAGGACTACCTCGCCCGCTTTGGCAGCGCTCGCAACGCGGTCATCATCGCAGCACGCGACGGCAGTAAAATCATCGGTGTCGCCACCGCCTCGCCTCTGCCCGAGCATACCGAGAAATTCGTGCCCCTCTTTGCCGCACGCGGCTTCGATCCCGCCCGCATCTTCTACTTTGGTGAAAGCGTACTGCTGGAAGAGTATCGCGGACAAGGCCTCGGCCATGCCTTCTTCGATCAACGCGAGGCGCACGCGCGATCCGCCCGCGTCGCGGGCCAACCCTTCACGCACACGGCTTTCTGCGGCGTGATCCGGCCCGATGATCACCCAGCGCGACCCGCGAACTACAGTCCACTCGATGGCTTCTGGTCAAAACGCGGCTACGTCAAACAAGAGGGCATGCTCGGCGCCTACAGCTGGCAAGACATCGGGCAGGATCATCCGACGGAAAAGCAAATGCAATTCTGGATCAAACCGCTGTGATGGCGGCGACCGCGAGGCCCGATGCGATCCGGGTTGCCGCCGCGCAGTTTCCGTTTGGCCAACCCGCGACGTTCGAAGCCTGGGCGAAGAATCTCGCAGCGTGGGTCGAGCAAGGTGCTGCCACCGGCGCGCAACTTCTGGTATTTCCGGAGTATGGCGCAATCGAGCTTGCGGCGACCTGCGGACCGAAAATTGCCACCGACCTGCAGGCAACCCTCGCAGCGGTTGCCGATCTCGTGCCGGCGATGGAGGCAGCCACATCCGAGCTTGCGCGCCGCCACAACCTCCACATCCTAGCCGGCAGCGGACCATCACGATGCGCCGATGGTCGCTTCACGAACGCGGCGCGGCTGATTACTCCAACCGGGCGGATTGGCGTCCAGAACAAGATGATCATGACACCTTTCGAAGTCGCGTGGGGCGTGGTCCCCGGCGACGCCTTAAAGGTGTTCGACACAGAACTTGGCCGCATCGGCATCGCCGTTTGTTACGACTGCGAATTCCCGCTTCTCGTGCGCGCGCAGGCCGAAGCCGGCGCTGAATTGATCTTGATCCCATCGTGTACCGAACGGCTCGCGGGCTTCCATCGCGTACGAGCGGGCGCCGTGGCACGCGCGCTCGAAAGCCAGATCGCGACTGTCACGTCGCCGACCATCCGTGACGCCTCGTGGTCGCCAGCGGTGGATCGCAATACAGGAGCCGCCGGTATCTTCACGCCACCCGAAGCGCAGATCGCCGAAACCGGCGTGTTGGCGGAAGGCCGCATCAATGAGCCGGGCTGGATCGCAGCCACCATCGATCTAGTGGCTTTGCGGCGAATTCGCAGCGAAGGCGAAATGCGCAATCACGCCGATTGGCAACGTCAACCGGGTGCGAGCCCACTGAGCAGTAGATGCGAGATTGAAAGTCTGATGTGAAGGTGTGTACTGTGAAGTTTCAAAATTGCTTTCAACTCCTGGCCAACTGATGCCCGATGGCATGACACTCCCAGCGCCGCTGCCGCCGACCATCGCCGTGCGCCTTTTCCGGCCACTCGGTCGACTTTGGCTGAAGGCAAACGGATGGCACATCGAGGGTGAGATGCCGAATTTGCCAAAGTTCATCATTGTCGCCGCACCTCACTCCAGCAACTGGGATCTACCTCATGTACTCGCAGCCGGGCTGCACTATGGCATCCGAGTCCACTGGCTAGGCAAGAGCAGTATATTCAAATGGCCGTTTGGTGGTTTGATGCGCTGGCTCGGAGGCATTCCCGTCGACCGTAGCAAGGCCAACAATGCGGTTGACGGAATGGTCGCCCGCTTTGCGGAAAGCGAGCGGTTAATCCTTGTCATTCCGCCCGAAGGTACCCGCGGCAAGGTCGAACGCTGGAAGAGCGGGTTTTATCACATCGCAGTCGGTGCGAAGGTTCCCCTCGCCTTGGGCTTCCTCGACTACAAACGCAAGGCCGCCGGTATCGCGCGCGTGTTTCACCCGACCGGCGACTACGAAGCCGATCTAGCCGAGATCCAGGCGTTCTACGCAACTGTCACCGCGCGCCACCCAAACCGTGATGCCAAGAGCTGACGAGACCGCCTATTGCGCGGCTTCGAGTGAGAATTGCAATTCGGCAAGCCGTGAATAAGTGCCGCCAGTCCGTAGCAGCGACTGATGCGTGCCTTCCTCGACGATGCGGCCTTCCTCCAGCACCAGAATGCGATCAGCGCGTTGGATCGTCGATAGCCGATGCGCGATGACGATCGTGGTGCGGCCGCGCATAACACCCTCCAGTGCCTTCTGCACCAAAGCTTCGCTCTCCGCATCGAGCGAACTCGTTGCTTCATCCAACAGCAACACCGGCGCATTGCGCAGAATCGCGCGCGCGATCGCAATGCGCTGACGCTGGCCGCCCGACAGCGTGACGCCGCGCTCGCCGAGCATCGTGTCGAAACCTTGCGGTAGATTGTTGATGAACTGATCAGCCTGGGCCGCAACAGCCGCCCGCTTCACATCCTCGACAGAAGCGTCGGCATGGCCATAGCGAATGTTTTCGATCACTGTGTCTGCAAACAGCGCGATCTCCTGCGGCACCAACGCCATGCGACCGCGCACGGCATCAAGATCAGCATCGGCCAGCCGCACGCCATCGAGCCGTACTGAACCGCCCTGCGGATCGTAGAAGCGCAGCAGCAAATTCAAGATGGTACTTTTGCCGGCGCCCGAGGGGCCAACCAGGGCGACCGTCTCGCCGGGTTTCACGGTGAAGGAAATATGATGGAGCGCCGACGTCTCGGCGCGCGATGGATAGGCAAAGGTGACGTTGTCGAAAGTAACTTCGCCACGCGCCGGGGTCGGCAACGGCACTGGACTGGCAGGTGACCGAATTTGCGGAACCACGGCCAATAACTCGGCCAAGCGCTCGGTTGCGCCCGCCGCCTGGCTGACTTCCCCCCAAACTTCGCCAAGCTCGGCAACAGCCGCGCCGGCGAACATCGCGTACAGCACGAACTGCAGCAGGCGGCCGCCGGTCATGTCTCCCCCGATAACCAAACTGGCGCCGACCCAAACCACGCCAACAATGCTCGTCACCACCAGAAAGAACGTCACGCCGACCAGCAGCGCGCGCGCCTTCAACCGGTTGCGCACGGCATCGAAGGACCGTTCGACCGCATTCGCGTAACGATCCGACACGGCTTTCTCGTGCGTGAATGCCTGCATGGTGCGAACCGCCGCCAGGTTCTCGGCTGCATAGGCGGAGCTCTCGGCGAGCGTATCCTGCGCCCGGCGGGACAACCGACGCACCGTGCGCCCGTTGATCAGAAACGGCAGCATGATCAGCGGAATCGCCACCAGCACAAGGGCCGACAACCGAGGGCTCGTGATGAACATCATCGTCAGTCCGCCGGTCAACATGATCAAATTGCGGATCGCCTGACTGATGGTCGAGCCAGACGCCGATTTGATCAGTGTGGTGTCGGCAGTAAGCCGGCTCATGATTTCGCCGGAATGGGTTTTGTCGTAAAACGCCGGCCCGAGAACGGACAAGTGCCGGAACACGTCAGCCCGGACGTCGGCGACGACGCGTTCGCCCAGCCAGTTAACCAGAAAAAAGCGCGCCGAACTCGCACAACTTATCAAGAAGCCGATGAAGATCAGCATCAGGAAGTATTGGTTGATGAAATGGCCGACGCGATCGGCAAAGCCAAAATCCACCATCCGCCGCACCGCCATCGGCACGGCGAGCATCGCGATGGCCGACACCACGAGAGCTGCGCCCGCCAGCGCCAGCATGCGCGGGTGCTTCAAAATGTAGGGCCGCAAGATCAACAACGGCCGAAGCGATTTGGGCCGTTTTTTCTCGGCCTCCACCTCAGCGGGTACCGCAGAAAGCATGGTTTGTTGGCGTGGCGACAAGGGCAATTCCTGAGTTTGGATACTGTTACATAGATCCGGGACCATGCCCGAGCAGCCAAACACTAGCAAGTCGCACGCCTGCTGCTATTTGAGGGTCGCTATCTCAAACCCCACGTCACGTTGACCCGGACCTCGAGCGCCTGGCTACCCCGCTCAATCGGCACTGACTCAGCCGACATGGCGGCCCTTGCCGCCATCATCGGACGGCCGACCGGCGCCGCCATGTCCTCGGCGATAGAAATCACTTCGCCAACTTCCGCGCCGGCACTGGCAGCGAACAGCTTGGCCCTGCGCAGCGCGTTTGCCATCGCCGTTTTACGCGCCTCGTCCTTCAACGTTTCCGCCGTGCTCACTTGGAACTCGATACCGCCCATCTGGTTGGCACCGAGCGTCACCGCCGTGTCCAACACCCGTCCCAGTTTATCGAGATCACGCACGACGATGCGCACCTGATTAATTACCTGATAGCCAGTAATCGTGGCCGGGCGGCCGTCCTTATCATTTTGGTAGCGCGGTTGCACGTTGAACGACACCGTCTTGATGTCCTTTGGCTCGATACCGGCAGCCTTCAATCCTTCGATCAGTTTAGACATGATAGAGGTGTTGGCAGAAAGTGCGGCGCGCGCCGTTTCTCCCTCGGCGACCACGCCGGTCGAAATGGCGGCCTGATTGGGTTCTGCAGTCACTGTACCCGTCGCCGATACGCTGACTGTGCGCGGCACTCTCATTTCTTGCGCATGGGTCATGGAAGATCCCGCTGTAACAATAAACAGAAGCAGAGCGGTCGCGCCCGGTCCGACCCGGAAAAAGTGCATGATTTTGATCCTCGATGTTCTTTTCGCCAATCGATACCTAGCGAATGCGGCCAAAGTTGCTATAAGCGCTGGCCGAACGCGAAAGCGTCGCGGCGGGGCCCGTAGCTCAACTGGTTAGAGCTGACGGCTCATAACCGTCTGGTTGCAGGTTCAAGTCCTGCCGGGCCCACCAATCAATTCAATACTTTAAGTGAGATTTTTTTAGGGCCAGAATCGCCGTGCCCCATTCGTGCCCCGTCGCTCGATAGTATGCCCCTTGCGGCTGCCGCCACCGCAGAGTGTGGATCACCAATGGTCACGCTTGACCGCTTGCACCGTTTTAAAGCTCGCCTTAGTGGCGGTTCCAACGATGCCCACTCCTCGGGCGCACCCTTCACACGGGTGGGGTCATAGGTTCAATCCCTATACCGTCCACCATTTCCTCTAATATATACAATGCTTTGCAAGTATTGTGCACGCCAGACCGGATGCGGTTTTCATCGTGGGAAGCACATGGGAAGCACCCAATAAATCTGCATTGTGTGGAAAGCCGGTGATGACGCCGTCAGTGCAAAGTCTGAGCCATCTTCAAAGCTCATCGAGAATAGTAGGGCGATCCGACCGCAAGCAAGGCGGCATCGGGGACGCGGTAACTGTGCGCTGATGGTTTGATGGTTTGTGCAAAGACTTTCCGAAGCTATGCGGGTCACAGCTTTCGTTTGCGTGATGTTACGGGCAGAGCTTATCTATGGCATTTCACGGCGTAGTGTTCCGGCCCCAAATTCACCCGAAGCAACCTTTGCCGGCGCTCTCGAACGCAGACATAGGCGCTCGGCGACCGCCCGCTTCGATGCTAAAGCGACGGTATTCGTCGTGGCACCAATCGCGGATTCCCGCGCGTGCTGTTTTATTTGGCACCGCCCCTCGCCAAGGGGATAGCAATACCGACGTCACGCTTGGTGATGGCGACCGACTTGATGATCGCAAAGCAACTCTGCCCGGCGGTTAGCCTTAGTGCGGCGGCCGAGCGCTGCGTCAGCCGCGACAGCAGCATGGTCTCGCCGCAGCGGAGCCGTACTAGGGCACCCGGTCCAGTTTCCACACGAATTTCGGCGATCGTTCCCGGCAGGATATTGAGCGCAGAGATGGACCGCGGCCGCTCCGTCGCGAGCATGACGTCCTGGGCTGCAATGCGCACTCTAACCGATGCACCGACCGCGCCGTCGACACGCGGCAGAACCAGAACGCCGCCGTCGAAGCCGAGCTCCGTGAGGCCGTCGGGGTGATGTTCGACGATCCGCGCCTCGATCACGGCATCCTGACGTTGAACCTCAGCTTCGGCAGCTGGGACGACGCGTTCGCCAATGATGCGGTGCTGACCGCCGCCATGCTCGATCGCGTGCTGCATCACGCGACCGTCGTGCAGATCGCCGGTGAAAGCTACCGCCTCAAAGACAAGCGCCGTGCCGGCATTCTGGCGCGACCGCAGGCGCCATCGACGACGGCGAGCAAGAGTAAAGCCACGAAGGCAGAGAAA
>JANLXZ010000408.1:0-14622 GCA_031365375.1 Hyphomicrobiaceae bacterium
CGTCGTCATGCAGGATAGGCACGATAGACAACGGTCGACATGGTGCTGCACTTGCGCGCTCGCATCGCGGTCCCGCTCGAACATGTCCTTCATCAGGTAGATGCGGCCGCGCGGGCTATCGCGCTCGTCGCCGAGCAGCACGTAGGTCGAGCATGTCGCGGTGCACAGGCCGCAGTGAACGCAACGTTTCAGGATCTGATCGGCCTCGGCCAGGCGCGGATCCTGCAATTGCTCAGGCGTAAAATTGGTCTGCATCTTTTTCGCTCTAAAGGCTCGCGTACATGCGGCCAGGGTTCAGAATGCCGGCGGGGTCGAACGTTGACTTCAGTTTGGCGGTGACGCGTGCAATCCCTTGTTCGAGCGGCTGGAAAACCTCCACTGCCGCGCGCACCGGCGCATCCGCGCGGATCAGCGTTGCATGCCCACCGTGTACCGCCATTATACGGCGTATATCCGTTGCTCCGGCATCGGCCGACGGCGGCACTTCGACCCATATAAGACCGCCAGACCAGTCATACATCGCATCGACATTCATATAGCGGCGGATATCGCTCACCACCTTTGGGCCCAAGCGCGGCGTCGTGGAGATACGCCAAAGTATGGCCGTCGAATTCTGCAGCACGGAAAGCTGACGTAGTTCATCCCAGAATGCCATCGAGCTATCATGCTCCAGGATCTGGATCTCGCCGAAGTGCTTCAGCAGCTCCGCCAGCTTGGCCGTGCGGTAGCCGATGAAGCTTTCGAAATTTTCCACGCGCAGCGCGGTGATGGCGGTGCCGGCGGATCGCAAACCAGCATGCCAGAGACGGCGCGAAAGAGCGGCATGCAAATGCACGGTGCCTGACACTTCAAAAGGCGAGCCCAGCGCTTGACACATCGCTTCCATCGCAAACTCATCGGGCAGCCCTGCGAACGCGAGCGTTGCCTGGGTCTGCGGCTTGGGCAACACCTTGAAGGTGACCTCGGTCAGGACCGCAAGCGTGCCCCAACTTCCCATCAGCCCCCGAGCAACGTCGACGCCGGTCACGTTTTTCATAACGCGACCGCCCGACTTGATCGTTTCTCCGCTGCCGGTAACGGCGCCGACACCCAAAATGTGGTCGCGAGCCGCGCCCGACATGACCCGACGGGCGCCCGACAAGTTCGTCGCAAACACCCCACCGATCGAGCCCTTTAACGGCGCCTCCCCCAACGCTGGCCCCAGATCGATCGGCTCGAATGCCAGCATCTGATTGTTGGTCGCGAGCTCGGCTTCAATCCGCGCCAACGGCGTCCCGGCGCGCGCCGACATCACGAGTTCAGTAGGTTCATAGAGCGTGATGCCATTCAGGCTCGACGTCGTAATCGGCGTCGCCGCCTGAACGGTGCGGCCGACCACGCGCTTAGTGCCAGCCCCGATGATTTCAACCGGGACTTTACCAGCCGTCGCATCTCGCAGGAGATTGGCCAACTCCCAGTCGACCGCTGGCCGGTGCATCTGTTCCAAGGTCTTTTATCTCGCTCGCAGAAAACGTTGACGTGATCAGGCAGCAAGGTGCGTTGAAGGCACGATCCGTTCGCGGCCATCGAGCGGAAACACTTTGGCAGGGTTGAGCAGCCAGTCCGGATCGAACACAGTCTTTATCCGCATCTGCAGTCCCAGATCGGCATCCGAAAATTGTACCCGCATCAGATCGCGCTTCTCAATGCCAACACCGTGTTCGCCGGTGAGACAGCCACCAACCTCGACGCAGAGCTTTAATATATCGGCGCCGGCGACTTCGGCTCGCAGGCCTTCAGCAGCGTCGTTCGCGTTGTAGAGGATCAATGGATGAAGATTGCCATCGCCGGCATGGAAGATGTTGGCGACCTTCAAGCCTTCGCGGTTGCAAATTTCGGTAATGCGCCGCAGCACAAGGGGCAACTGCCCCAGCGGGATCGTGCCATCCATGCAGTAATATTCCGAGATACGTCCGAGCGCACCGAACGCTGATTTACGACCCTTCCAGATCTTGGCGCTTTCTTCCGCGCTCTCGCTGACCCGCAACGTTTGCGGATTGAAGTCTTTGGCGATTTCCACAATGCGGCTCAACAACTCCGCGATCTCGCCCTCGGAGCCTTCCACCTCGATGATCAACAGCGCTTCGACGTCCATCGGATAACCGGCGTGGGCGAACGATTCACAAACGTGGATTGCCAGCTTGTCCATATACTCGATCGCGACCGGAATGATCCCGCTCGCAATGATCGCCGAGACACATGCGCCGGCCGTTTCGCTTGATCCAAAGCCGAGCAACATCGGGCGCGCGCCTTCCGCGGCGCGTAGAATCCGAACGGTCGCTTCCGTGACGATACCGAATTGACCCTCCGAGCCGATACAAAGTCCGAGCAAATCATAGCCGGATGCGTCGAGGTACGCGCCGCCGATGTCGACGATCTCACCATCCATCATCACCATTTTGAGGCCGAGGACGTTGTTCGTCGTGACGCCATACTTAAGGCAATGTGCGCCGCCCGAATTCATCGCGAGGTTGCCAGCGATCGTGCAGGCCAGTTGGCTCGACGGGTCGGGCGCATAGAAAAAGCCCTGCGGGCTCACGGCTGCTGAGATCCCTAGATTGGTGATGCCCGACTGCACGCGCGCGGTGCGACTTTGATAATCGATTTCCAGAACCTTGTTCATGCGGCTTACGCCGACGACAATCGCATCTTCAGCCGGGAGCGCTCCGCCACATAATGACGTGCCGGCTCCCCGGGCGACAACCTTGATGCCACCATCCCGGCAGAAGCGCAGGACTCGGGCGACATCTTCGGTCGTCCGCGGCAGGACCACCGCCAGCGGCATCCGGCGATACGCCGTCAGACCATCGGTTTCGAAGGCGCGGCGGCCATCTTCGTCGCCAATAACCGAATCCGCGCCGATCAGCGCTGCAAGCTGTCGCACGATCTGATCCCGGCGCGCGACAATTGCGGCGTCTGGGACCGGCAGAGCAATGGCTGACACGCGAAACCTCCCGGAAGTGATGTTGCAGGCTCATATGCTTATTCTTATGCGCGATGCGCGGCTCATTAAGCAATGCACACGATTTACCGGCTACGTCTTTCGCCGCATACGGCAGCTGGAACACCAATAAACGCTGACCTTCAACACCGCTTTGAAACAGTCATTCGTCTATGCAATATGGACGACACACTTTTGTCGCGGCACAGCATAATCAACGAGACGGAGAAAGTCTTGCAACAACGCCTGCGCGCCACGCAAAAGGATAGTTCAGTGACAGCCATCAGCGATCTCGATATTTTTGCCCGCGTTGCGCGCACCGGCAACATGTCTGCCGCAGGGCGCGAGATGGGTCTATCACCGGCCGTCATTTCGAAACGGGTGAGCCTGCTTGAGGAGCGCCTCGGTGCCCGCCTATTCCAGCGCACCACGCGTCAGCTTACTTTGACCGAAACTGGCGAGGGATATTTCAAGCGCGTCGTCGACATCTTGAGCCTCGTCGAAGAAGCGGAAGATTTTGTCAGCCGCCGCAACACCAAACCGCGCGGCCAGTTGAAAATTACCGCACCGACGTCGTTCAGTCGCTTACACATCGCACCCCATATGGCGGCGTTCCTCGCCAAGTATCCGGATATTGAGATCGATTTCCATCTGACCGACAGCTTTGTCGATATCATCCGCGAAGGCTTCGACGTCGCGATCCGCATCGGTGAACTGCAGGACAGCTCGCTCGTCGCCCGCAAGCTCGCTCCTGATCACCGCGTTATCTGTGCCTCCCCGAGCTACATCGAGCGCGTCGGTCGACCCAAGTCCCTTGCGGATCTCGAATTCCATAATTGTATCTCGGCTGGCGCTCAAGACCTGTGGCATCTTGACGGCCCGGGCGGCGGTCAGCAATTGCGCGTCAAAGGTAACTTGCGCTCGAACTCGGCGGAATTCGTTCGTGAACTGCTGATCGGCGGACATGGTGTCGGCCTGCGCCCACTCTGGGATGTCGGCCCGGACGTGCAATCGGGCGCGCTCGAGATTATTCTGCCCGAATGGCGCGCAACATCTCACATGGCGATTTATGCTGTGTATCCGTCGCGCGATTTCATGCCAGCTAAAGTCAACGCTTTCATCGATTTTCTTGGCGAAACATACGGTACTGAGCCTTATTGGGATCGCACGGTCGCCAAAGCAGGGCCGGCGCAGCCGCCAGTTCCGGCAGTAAGCAGCGCGCGAGAAAAACCAGGCAAGGTGTCCTCGTCCGAAACCAAGTCGGCCCGGCCCTCCGCCACTATTCGGTAATCAATTACGCTGGGGCTGGTGCCGGCGGCTACACTGGAGCTGGTGCCGCCGGCTCATGCTAGGGCTGGTGCCGGCGGCCGGCTCCCCACGGGGGAGTCGCCGGCACCATCAGACAAAGCCGCAACCTGTCTTTCCGGGCTTTTTCATAGCCGCCCCTATACGCTAGCACCGCGCGTGCTAGAACGATCTGCAAATCGCCACTGAAGCCCAACGATTTTCCGGATCCGATCACCGATGAGCAGCCCACTTTCCGCCAAGCCCCGCGTCGGCCTGTTCGTGACGTGCCTCGTCGATTTGATGCGACCATCGATCGGCTTTGCCGCCGCCAAATTGATCGAGCAATCCGGGTGCCAGGTCGAAGTGCCTAAGGCGCAAACATGCTGCGGACAGCCGGCCTATAATTCCGGCGACAAGGCAAACGCGAAGGCACTTGCGAAGCAGACCATCGCGGCTTTCGAGGGCTGCGATTACGTCGTTGCCCCCTCAGGAAGCTGCGCTGGCATGCTGAAGTCGCATTATCCGAAACTGCTCGCGGACGACGAAGTGTGGGGTCCACGCGCGAAGGTTTTCGCCGAGCGGGTGCACGAACTGGTATCGTTCCTGGTGCACGTGCGGCACATGAAGTCGGTCGATGCCCACTTCGGGGGTCGCGTCACCTATCACGACAGTTGCTCGGGGCTGCGGGAGCTCGGCATCAAGCAGCAGCCCCGCGATCTGCTCGCCACCGTCAAGGGCCTGCAGCTTGTCGAGATGGCCGACAACGAAGTATGCTGCGGCTTCGGTGGCACTTTCGCGGTAAAGTACGGCGATATCTCGAACGCCATGGTCGAGAAGAAAACCCGCAACGTTGCCGCAGCGGAACCTGCGCTGTTACTCGCTGGCGATCTCGGTTGCCTGATAAACATGGCCGGCAAGATGAAGCGCGAAGGCCGCACAATTGCGGTGCGCCACGTTGCCGAAGTGCTCGCGGGCGAATTGTCCGATCCACCGATCGGCGAGCCGGCTTGAGCTTGAGGTGTTTTGTCCCCTCTCCCCGTCCTTCACGGGGAGAGGGTTAGGGTGAGGGGCAGCCACTTGCTCCGCAGGCTCGATCAGCAGGTTCGAGAACGAGGCGAACTACAGGAAACGGCAATGGTCGAAATCAAGACGCGTGAATTCAAGGCCAACGCCCGCGTGGCGCTCGACGATCCGCAATTGCAGCGCGCACTATCGGGATTGCCGGGCGGGCTCGTTGCGCAGCGCACCGCGGCACGCGACAAGTTGCCCGAGTTCGAGGATCTACGCGACGTCGGCCGCGACATTCGCGATCACACGCTGGCGCATCTCGACCTCTACCTGACCGAGTGGGAAAGCAAGGCCAAGGCCGCTGGTGCGCACGTGCATTGGGCACCGACTGCGGCCGACGCGCGCGAGATCATCGAGAAGATTTGCCGCGATGCCAACGCGAAGATCGTCACCAAGGGCAAGTCGATGATCTCCGAGGAGATCAATCACAATCACCACCTCGAAGGCAATGGCTTCGAGGTGGTCGAGACCGATCTGGGTGAATATCTCGTGCAGATCCGCAAAGAAACGCCGAGCCACATCATCGCGCCGGCGATTCACTTGACGCAGGAGCAAGTCGAGGCTGATTTCCGCCGCCTGCACACTCATCTGCCGAAGGACCGCGTGCTTGTCGAAGCCTCGCAACTCGTCAACGAAGCCCGGCAGATCTTGCGCCAGAAATTCGTTCAGGCGGACGTCGGCATCACCGGCGCAAACTTCCTCATCGCAGAGACCGGCTCGACGATCATCGTCACCAATGAGGGCAACGGCGACCTGACGCAAAGCCTCGCCAAAACCCATGTCGTGATCGCCTCGATCGACAAAGTGCTGCCGACGCTTGAGGACGTCAGCTCGATTTTGCGGCTTCTGGCGCGCTCGGCCACGGGCCAGGAATTTTCGACCTACACGACGTTTTCGACCGGCCATCGCCGCAAGGGCGATCCCGATGGGCCGGAGAACTATCACGTCGTCGTCCTCGACAACGGACGCTCGGAGTTGCTCGCGACCGAGATGCGGGAGGTGCTCCGCTGCATTCGATGCGGCGCGTGCATGAACCACTGCCCGGTCTACAACGCAATCGGCGGACATGCTTACGGCTGGGTCTACCCAGGCCCGATCGGCGCGGTACTGACGCCCTCGTTGATCGGCGTGAAAGCTGCCGGCCACTTGGCCAATGCATCGACCTTCTGCGGCAAGTGCGAAGCCGTCTGCCCGATGAAGATCCCGCTGCCGAAGTTGATGCGCCTGCATCGCGAAACCGAGTTCGATCTCGGCAACGTGCCAAGGGGCTTCGCCCTCGGTTTGAAGACTTGGGCCTGGTTCGCCCGGCGGCCGAAGGTCTATCAACTGGCATCGAGCTTCGGCATCGCGGCACTTGGCGCATTTGGCCGGTCGAAGGGGACGTTCAAGTATCTGCCGTTTGCTGGCGGTTGGACTAAATATCGCGATTTCCCTGCTCCCCAGGGCCGCACCTTCCAGCAGTTGTGGGCCGAGCATCAAGCCGGTCTTCAACGCCCTAAACGCGCCAAGAGGACCACGCCATGAGCGCGCGGGATACGATTTGTATTGTAGGTCGGGTAGACGAAGGAGACCCGACTACTTCGAGCCTCGCCCGCTGCCGTCGGGTCTCGCAAAGTTGCTCTACCCGACCTACGGACGGAGCAGGCAGCAATCGCAATATTGCCGAGGCCAGATCATGAGCGCGCGGGATACAATTTTTGCAAAGATCCGCAAGGGCCTCGAAGAAGAGATGCGCGATACGGATCGCGAGAAGGCTGTGGCCGCTCGCATTGCCGCCCGCTTCCGTCATCCAACGCCAGGACGGGTGGCGGGCAAGAGCCATGACGACCACATCGCACTGTTCAAGCAGCATATGATCGGTCAATCGGCGACAATACTCGATGCGGCCTCGATGACCGATGTGCCGTCGCTGATCGCGAGCTACCTGCGGCAGCACAATCTGCCCGCGCGTATCTCGATGGGTGCGGACGCGACGCTCAACGCGCTCCCCTGGTCAAACGAACCTGGCCTCACCCGCAAGCCGGGACGCGCTGCCCCCGACGATGAAGTCAGCCTTAGTCACGCGACCGCTGGCGTCGCTGAAACCGGCACGTTGTTCATGGCGTCCGGCCCCGACAATCCGGTGACGCTAAACTTCCTGCCCGAAACGCACATTGTCGTTCTCGAAACCAAAGATGTGGTCGGTCCCTACGAAGACGCCTGGATGAAGATCCGCGCTCGCTTCGGTGACCGGACCATGCCGCGCACCGTCAACATGATCAGTGGCCCGTCCCGCACTGGCGACATCGGTGGCAAGCTGGTGATGGGTGCCCATGGCCCACGGCGATTGTGCGTGGTGATGGTGGGCGGCTAGGGGCGATCGATCGAGAGTCGCGACGCTTCTCACCTCCCCGGCCGTCACCCCGGCGGCGGCCGGGGCGATCGACAAGCATGCGATGAGGCGGCATCCATTTCCATCAACAGCAGCGACACTGCTGGACGCTGTCACGTGTCCCGACCTTCGTCGGGATGACGGCATTGGGTGGGTTGGAGGCGAAGTAGGGTACGATAGCGCAAGCGTAATGCAGCGCGGCACTGGCAGATGAGCGTCACGCCTCTACCGGCTCTGATAGCAGCAAAGCCTCTCACCTCGCCACAGCCGTCACCCAGGCGCGTGGGTGGTGGGTGCGCACGTTCAACCGCGCGCACCTCTTCAACTTACTTGCCAGACGGCGCGTCACCCTCGCCACCTTCACCCGCACCACCGGCATCGCCTTCACCTTCGATCGTGCCGTCGTCGCGGATTCGTTCGACCGATACGACCTTCTCGGCACTGTCGGTTTTGAAGACGCGAACACCTTGGGTATTGCGGCCGGCGATTCGGACATCCTTGACCGGACAGCGGATCAATTGGCCGGCGTCCGTGACCAGCAGCAACTGGTCGGTCGCCTCGATCGGGAACGAGGCAATGAGTGCGCCGTTGCGTTCGTTGACGACCATGGCCGCGATACCTTTGCCGCCGCGACCGGAGATCCGGTAATCGTACGACGATGACCGCTTGCCGAAGCCGCGCTCAGAGATCGTCAGCACGAACTGCTCGGTGGCTGCCAGCTCGGCGATGCGTTCCGGTGTGAGGTTGGCTTCGCCTTCGATCGGCTCGGCGTCGGCCTCGGGCTCGACTGCGACATCGGCCTCCTCGACATTGAGTGCACGCCGGAGAGCCGTCGCCTGTTTGGTATAGGCAGCACGTTCGGCCGGTGTTGCCTCGACGTGAGTCAGGATCGCCATCGAGATCAGCGTGTTGCCGTCAGCCAGCCGGATACCGCGCACGCCGTCGCTGTCACGGCCCTTGAACAAGCGGACATCTTCCGCGCTGAACCGAATGCACTGACCACTGGCCGAGGTCAGCAGCACATCATCCCTCACCGAACAAATCGCCACATCGACGATCTGGTCACCCTCGTCGAGTTTCATGGCGATCTTGCCATTGCGATTGATGCTCTCGAAGTCACCCAGCGAGTTGCGACGGACGTTGCCCTTGCGGGTCGCAAACATCAGTTCGAGATCGGCCCAGCCGGCCGGATCCTCAGGCAGGGCGAGGATCGAGGTGATGACTTCGCCTTGCGTTAGCGGAAGCAAGTTGATCAGCGCCTTGCCTTGCGACTGCGGCGTACCGACGGGGAGACGCCATACCTTCATGCGGTAGCACATGCCGCGCGACGAGAAGAACAGCACCGGCGTATGGGTCGACGCCATGAACAGTCGCGTGACGACATCTTCCTCGCGCGTGGACATGCCGGAGCGACCCTTGCCGCCGCGACGTTGTGCGCGATAGGTCGAGAGCGGAACGCGCTTGATGTAGCCCTTCAGACTGACGGTGACGACGACGTCTTCGCGCTGGATCAAGTCTTCGTCGTCGACTTCGCCTTCGATATCGACAATTTCGGTCTGCCGCGGCGTCGCGTACTGCGTTTTTATACTGCCGAGCTCGCCCTTGATGATGTCGACGATGCGGGTGCGTGACGACAGTATCTCGAGGAATTCCTTAATCTCGCCGGCAATCTTTTTGAGATCATCGCCGATTTCGTCGCGGCCAAGTGCCGTCAATCTTTGCAGCCGCAGATCGAGGATCGCCTGCGCCTGTTCAGCCGACATGCGCATGGTGCCGTTGGCGGATATTTTACTGCGCGGATCGGCAATCAACTCCAGCAGGGGTGCCATATCTTTCGCGGGCCAATCCCGCGTCATCAACTGGTCTTTGGCCTCCGCTGGAGATGGGGCTTTGCGGATCAGCGCGATCACGTCGTCGATATTGGCGACAGCTATGCCCAAGCCCACCAACACGTGCGCGCGGTCGCGCGACTTGTTCAAAAGATATTTTATGCGCCGGGACACGACCTCCTCGCGGAATGCCGTGAAGGCCTGGATCATGTCCTTGAGGTTGAGCTGCTCCGGGCGCCCGCCGTTGATCGCCAGCATGTTGGCGCCGAACGTCGTCTGAAGATCGGAGAACCGCCACAGCTGGTTCAACACCACGTCGGCAACAGCATCGCGCTTCAGTTCGATGACGATGCGCATGCCTTCGCGGTTGCTCTCGTCCCACAGATCGGAGATGCCCTCAACACGCTTCTCGCGGACGAGATCGGCCATCTTTTCCTGAAGGACTTTCTTGTTCACCTGGTAGGGAATTGCAGTGACGATCAGCGCTTCACGGTCTTTGCGCAACTGCTCGACGTGGACCTTGGCCCGCATGATGATCGAGCCGCGACCCTTGTGGTATGCCGACAGGATGCCGCCGCGACCGAGGATCAAACCACCCGTCGGAAAGTCCGGGCCGGGCACGATCTGGCACAACTCTTCGATCGTAATGTCGGGGTTGTCCAAGTGCGCAAGGCAGGCGTCGATGACCTCGCCCAGGTTGTGCGGCGGAATGTTGGTCGCCATGCCGACGGCGATACCGCCAGCACCGTTGACCAGCAGGTTCGGAAACTTCGCCGGCATCACACTCGGCTCGGCGAGCGTGCCATCGTAGTTGTCGACGAACTCTACCGTATCCTTGTCCAGGTCATCGAGAAGCGTCGTCGCGACGCGCGCCAGGCGGCACTCGGTATAACGGTCGGCTGCGGGCGGATCGCCATCGACGGAGCCGAAGTTGCCTTGGCCATCAACGAGCGGCACGCGCATCGAGAAATCCTGCGCCATGCGAACGAGTGCGTCGTAGATCGCGAGGTTGCCATGCGGGTGATACTTGCCCATCACTTCACCGACGACGCGCGCGCACTTGACATGCTTCTTGTTCGGCTCAAGGCCAAGTTCGCTCATGCCGAACAGGATGCGCCGGTGCACCGGCTTGAGGCCGTCGCGAATATCCGGCAACGCGCGGGACACGATCACGCTCATCGCGTAATCGAGATAACTCTTGCGCATTTCGTCGACGATCTGAACCGGGCGAATGTCGCTCGGCCCTGTCGGACCACCTGGTCCCTTCGGGGGCGGTGGCTCATCCGGTGGCAGGCTCTTATCGTTCTCGGTCACTGTCGTTATCTCTCGGCTTCAAGACGCGTCTAGCGCATCACGCACGAACAAGCTTCGCCAACGCGGCGCTTGATCGCGACCGTGTGCAAAACCTCAGAATTAACGAACACTCTAGCAACCCAGTACGACGAGGGCAAACAAGCATCGCAATATGCGACCATTCTCCCCAAATTTTTAGAAATACCAAGCTATTAATACCAGTTTCACGCGCTATTCATCGACTTGCCCTCATATTGACTTGAAGGCGTCGCGTATGGTCGTTACGTGCATGCGGGACGCGTGTGCTGAACGACTCAGCTCGCGCCGCTGACGGAGATGATCCGCAGGCTAATTCCACAAACCCCACCGAGGCAGTTATGAACAAGACTATTTTAAGCCTAGCAGCCGTTATCGCCATGACCTCAAGCTTCGCCGCCTTCGCGCAGCTGAAGGCACCAGAAGTCCCGGCGTCGCCGCCAACCCCGACCACGCCAAACACCACACCGGCAGCGCCAAAAGCCGTCGTCAAATCGGTGACCATCCCCAGTGGCGTGTTTTACAAAGGTCAGCAGGTCGACCAGTACAGCGCCAAAGAGCGCTTGCTCGGCGCCAAGGTCATCAACAAGGCCGGTGAAGTCATCGGCGACGTCGAAGACCTGATCATGGCATCAGGCGCACATAAGATCGATACCGTGATCATCGGCGTCGGCGGCGTTCTCGGCGTCGGCGAAAAGAAAATCGGCGTTGCCCACAAGGCTTTGGTATTCGCAACGAAGGATGGCAAGCGCACCATCACGCTGGATACCACGAAGGAAATTTTAGCCGCCGTTCAGCCTTACAAGTATGCCGAAGCGCCTAAGACGATGCTCGAAAAGGCATCGGACGCGACCAAGGCCGCCGCAAAGAGGGCGTCGGATGCTACGAAGTCTGGCGTCGAGAAGGCCAAGGAAGCCGTCAAGGGCAAGACTGAAGAGAAGAAGCCCGTTCAATAAGCTTCCGACTAGCGACGCAAAATTGTTGCGCCCATTGCCCTCTGCCAGCGTTTGGCAGGGGGCTTTTTTGTGGGTTATTTCCACGAGGGCGATGCGCAGCAGCAATCATCGTCAAATCCTTAAATAACAACATAGATTGAACTTCGATTGCCTGTTTGTTGCGCAACCTCACCTGAACCCTGATACCAAGCATTTGGTCTCGATTAACCAGCTGGAATGATCAGTCGTCGCACACTTCGACCCAGGATCGGCCGTCCTCTCGACCAAGGGCCGGTCCAGCGGGGAAGTCATGGTCACCATTCGCCAAGCGTTGTTTCTCGTCTGCCTGCCGGTCGTAACGGGGCCGCTCATCTTCTTTTGGGTGGTGCCGCAATCGAGCATTTCGGAGCACATGTATTCGGTGGTTTTGATTGGGCTGCTGCTCGCCGCCTTGGTGGCGATCCGCGCCGGGCTGATCATCACGACGCAGCTGGACCGCCTCGGCGAAACCGCGCGGTTGATGGCACAGGGCAATTTCGATGTCCGCGTTGCCCGCGCCAGCAGATGGAGTCCGAGCGAGGTTACAACGCTCAGCGAAACGTTCAACGATATGGCTGCCAAACTCTCGGAATTGAGTAGCCGAGGCGTGGCGCTGCGCGAGCAAGCTGAGAAAGCCAGTGCGTCCAAAAGCGAGTTCATCCGCACCGCAACCCATGAATTACGCTGCCCCGTTAACGCTATCATCGGTTTTTCCGATCTCCTGACGAGCCGGAATGCAGCAGGCATCAGTCCAGAAATCCGCGATGGTTATCTGCGAGACATCGGCGCTGGCGGGCGGCATTTGCTCTCTCTCGTCAACGATCTCCTCGACCTTGCTCGGGCAGAGAGCGGGCAATACCATTTGATCGAAGATATCTTCTGGCTGGATGAAATAACTCATCGCGCAACCCGTTACGTCGAGACCGAAGCGCGTGAGCGCCAAGTGCAAGTCGACGTCGTTATTCATGGCGAGCCACCGTCCATTCGAGGTGACGAACGCGCGCTCTTCCAAGCTCTACTCAACCTCGTCAACAACGCAGTGCGCTATGGCCGTCGGGGCGGCGTCGTGACGATCGATGTGGCAAGGCCGACGTGGGAGGGTATCGTCATCGTCGTCAGCGACGACGGCCCCGGCATTGCTCCATGCGACGTCGATCGCGTCATGCTTCCTTTCGAGCGGGCGCAAAACGCCAACGCCGAGGGCTCACGGGGTTCCGGTCTGGGGCTGCCGATCGTGCGGCAGTTCATTGAGCTGCATGGCGGCACGTTCGAACTGGCGAGCGTCTTCGGCGAGGGCACCCGCGCGCGCATTTCGTTGCCGGCATCACGCGTCGGACTCGACGACGAGCGGTTTGCCGCACTGGAAAATGTGATCGCGCAGGCGGCCTGAGGCGCTGCACGCACGCCAAGACGCGCGAACCGGCGGCTTTTGCCGCTTACCATTGCAATTTAGGTCCATTTGTTCCAAACTCAACTTGTTCCGAGGGGGGTCGGCAGTAGCCGGCTGAGATGGGGCTATATGCTGCCCTGCCACCCTTAGGACCTGATCCGGATCATGCCGGCGAAGGGACGGACATGGGCTTATCGAGCGATATGCAAACCGCTAGCGCGGAGCAACTCCGTCAGGTGTTGGTTGCCGCCAACATTTTGCTGGTCGACCACGAGTCGGGCATCGGCGATGTCGTGACCAACGTGCTGAAGCGCTACGGCGCCAGCGCCATCGAGCGCGCAGGCTCGGCCGACGATGCACTCGACATGTTGGGTTACACCACGCGTCCGTACGATCTCGTCATGTTGCGGGCCGGCCTGCCCAATAGCGAGGCTTTGCAGGTGCTGCGCGTGCTAAGCCGCCAACCGGCAAAAATCCGCGTGAGCCTGCATGGCGGCAGCGACCTCGCAAACCTAGCCGAACCGCATAGCTATGGCGGCGTCGCGCGCTGCATCGAGATATCGGGCTTACCGGGGATCGTGCGCGGGGTCGCGATCGTATTGGCATCGCATGCCACACTGGCGCGAATTCTGACGTCGAAGATCGTGCCCGAAACGATTTCCGCCGACTGGGCTCAGGCCATTTACGGCGCTCTGCCGGGCCAGCCAGCCAAACGCCTTTTCAACCGTTAGCGTCTTTCGACCGACGAAAGCCGGCCTTCCCCCCAAAGTTTCGATAGGAGAAGTTCAGATGAACAAGATGACCCGCACGCAAGATCTGATGCGGCCGGAAGTGACGACAGGTCCGATTTTCGGCTCTCGCAAGATCTATGACGCGCCAGCGGGTCATCCAGATGTGCTTGTGCCTTTCCGCGAAATCGTGCTGCAGCCGGAAGCCAATGAGCCACCGTTCCGCGTCTATGATCCGTCGGGTCCCTACACCGAGACGGACGCGAAGGTTGACCTGGAGAAAGGTCTGCCCCGTCACCGAGAGGTCTGGATCAAGGCACGCGGCGGCGTCGAGCAATATGCCGGCCGCGACATCAAGCCGGAAGACAACGGCAGCGTCAGCGGTAGGGCGCTCGCCCGCGATTTCCCGGCCAAGGTGAAGCCATTCCGCGCCGTCGGCGACGCGCCCGTCACGCAGCTCGAGTTCGCTCGCGCCGGCATCATCACCAAGGAAATGATTTACATCGCTCATCGTGAGAACCTCGGCCGCACCGAGGCGCTGGCCCGTGCGAAAGCCGCGATCAAGGACGGTGAGAGCTTCGGCGCCGCGATCCCCGAGCACATCACGCCGGAGTTCGTGCGTGACGAAGTTGCCCGGGGCCGCGCCGTGATCCCGGCCAACATCAA